>JABXKU010000197.1 GCA_013619105.1 Desulfuromonadales bacterium | reverse complement strand
GCGCGCGGCAGTCCGGTTTGCCGCGATAATAATGCCCTCTTTATCCAGGAGGAGGAGGGATTCCTGTGTAGCATCCAGCAGCCCTCGAGCAGTCGCCCTGCTTTCTCGCAAAGCCTCCTCGGCCTCTTTGCGTTCGCTAATATCGCGAAAAACCACCACCGTGCCGGCAATGGAACCATTTTTACGGATCGGAACACTGGTGTATTCTACGTGAAAAGCGGTGCCATCTTTTCGCCACAGGACCTCGTCGTCTTGGTTACCAATTGTACCCTGGGTCAGGCTGTGGTGCATCGGGCACTCTTCGATCGGATAGGGGCTGCCATCAGGCCGGGTATGGTGGATCAAAGGGTGAATCTTTTGTCCGATCAACTCAACGGCCTCGAAGCCCAGCATGGCCAATCCGGCTGGATTGATGAAGTTCACCAGGCCATCCTCTGCCACGCCAAAAATACCTTCTTCTGCGGATTCAAGCAGTAAACGACTGCGTTCCTCCGCCTGCTCGAGACGCGATTGGTTCTCTTTCAGTTCGGCGGTTCTTTCTTCAACACGAAGCTCCAACTCATGATGAGACTTCTGCAACGCCCGGTTCGCACGTACCTCAACCAACACCGCAAACATCAGAGAGCCCAGAGCCAGCAGAACCGTAATTCCTAACACGGTTAGAATTACCATACGGGTGGTGAAATAGGGGCCGAGCGCATCGGCTTGATCGATTTCAGTGGCCAATCCGACGCCCAGTTTGTCATCCCATAACCAGGCACCATATACCGGCACGCCCCGGTAATCCCGATATCCTGCCACATTTAAACCGGATTTTCCCTTTGTTGCCTGTTCGGCCATTAGGGTCAGCGGCTGCTGGTATCGGGGAACTGAAGGAGAAAAGCCTTTGGTCATATCAACGCCGGGGTCACGCACGCTGACCGATAGAATGCTCTTTTCGCCTTCGTCGAGCAGCCCGGCTTTTCGCAAATCCTCATCAAAACGACTCTGGGAAAGCAGCTTGCCATAGCGGCCAAAGGCATAAGTTTCCCCGGTTCTCCCGATCCGCCCCAGTTGAATGAGTCTTGTAAAGTCCTGTGACGGGTCGATCTGTCGTGCGACAGTAGCGATGATTTGACCCTGAATATTTTTTACTGGTGCTACAAAGAACATAGTCGGAAGGGAGCCCACCTTATTACCGGAAGATGAGGTCAAATCAACATCCTCCCAAATTGGCGGAACCATAACAGTCTCACCCTTAAATGCTCTGTTGAGAAGATCCAAGGCTTGTGAGGCAATACGATTTTTAGACCCTATATTTTTATCACCCACCGACGCGATATTGATAAAATCAGGGGCAATAATAAAAAAACTTGCCTTGCCATGCCGGTCTTTATTATCCTGGAAGAATATGCGTAATTCTCTTAATCCCTGGCTTTTCAGTAAATCGTCTTTGTTGCGGGGCACTTGCAGTTGGTGTTCGGCCAGAAACACGATGCGTGAGTCTCCAGCAAGTCTGGTCAGATCAAACTTGTTGGATTCTATCCACAAATTCAGTGACTCCCGGGTGGTTTGCAAAACGATCTGAAGGGCTTCGCCCACGTCCGTCTTAATTTTTTCTTCGACCCGGCTAAGAGCGAACCCGGCGAGTACGATCACCAATGTGATGAAAGTGCAAGCTAATATTATTAAAATGGTTTGTTGGGGAGTTAATCCGGATTGAGACGACAGAAGATCTTTTCTGAAACGCTTTGACAGCCATCGGGACATAATGTGCCTCCTGGATTGAATGAAAAGGAAAGGCGTTTACATTTCAATGGCCAGTAATGTAAGTAATCGGCCTGATTGGCATATCTGTAACCCAAAACTCATCTTAGAGCAATAAATTTAGGTCCCTGAGGGAAGAATTTATACATGTTTCAGGCACCCTTTGCATGCCGGAAAGTTTCCATTTTCGATCGGTACGTTGTCAGTTCATCCTCTGACATTTCATCAGGAAACTGTAGATCAACCTGAGTTAAACAATCCAACATATTATTGGCGCAAAGGGCCAGCTCAAGCATACTCACCTGGGTGCCCAGTTCCAGGTCGATTTTACCCAGAATG
>JABXKU010000196.1 GCA_013619105.1 Desulfuromonadales bacterium | reverse complement strand
ACAATTTTTGGCGGCTTGGCCAAGTGGTAAGGCGACGGCCTGCAAAGCCGTTATTCTCCAGTTCGAATCTGGAAGCCGCCTCCAAACGCAAAAAACCCATCAATCTTTCGATTGATGGGTTTTTTGCGTTTGGGCCGGACGAAGTACGGCACGCCCTGCGGAGCAGGGCGTCAGGCGGCTGCCCCGCAGGGGCAACCCGCCTCGGCTTTATCGAGACTCCAATTCTCCCCACAGCTTTTGCGTTTGGGCCGGACGTCAGGACGGCACGGCTTGCATAGCAAGCCGTCAGGCGGCTGCCCCGGAGGGGCCACACCCGCCTCCCACCTCTTATCTGTCGATACCCCCAATATTTCCCCCACGGTTTTTTTTTCGGTGAGCCGGACGAGCAGGGCGTCAGGCGGCTGCCCCGGAGGGGGCCACCCCGCCTCCGTTCTTTCGGGTCATTCCAGCCGGGCAAAGCCCGGCACCCGCATCTTATATGCCGAAGCCTCAATTCTCCCCACAGTTTTTTTTGATGAACCGGACGGTACCTCTTGTTAAGCAAGCCATCAGGTAGTAGCTCCGAAGAGATGGCTCTTTCCCATACCTGATGGTTTTCGTGTCGGACAGGTTCTGGGATCCTTCCTGCGCATCGGTAATTCGTGTGGTGCTATGGATGTGCCGTCCCTTTCTTTTTTTTAAAAAAAGTGCCATTATATTCGTTAGTTTCAAGCTATTCTGTAGTCTATCTATTGTTTGATAGGCAACTCATTTCGGCCAATCCTTGGCTTAAGATAATCTAATAAAATATTCTGTTTATACGTGCTTTAAACTCGATTGTTTAGTTTTTAAAATACAAAATTGAATTATCGAGTTTAATCGCGATTTCTATTGGCTTCTTAGAGTTTAGAGTGCTGCCAATAAGGGTGTAGGCTGTTACTTCTTTTAATTATTGTAGCTAATAGTGGGGTTATATGAGTGACCAAATAGTATTTGAAACCAACGATTTTGCGAGCAACCCTGAGCCTCGTTGTCCTTGCTTACTTTTGCTTGATGTGTCGGGCTCTATGAATGGCCGACCATTGGACGAACTCAATGCTGGGTTGACCACGTTCAAGGATGAATTAGCCTCAGACGTTCTCGCGATGAAACGTGTCGAGGTTGGAATCGTCACATTCGGCCCAGTGAAGGTCGAGTCGCCCTTCACGAGTGCTTCCACCTTCTACCCGCCCACCCTTCAAGCCCAGGGCGTCACCCCCATAGGGGCAGCCATTACCCAAGCCTTAAATATGGTGGAAGACCGAAAGAGCGACTATCGCTCGAACGGTATCTCGTATTACCGACCCTGGGTGTTTCTCATCACCGACGGCGCGCCTACGGACTCTTGGCAGGCAGCTGCGGATGCGGTTCGAGAAGGGGAAGCTTCCAAGAAGCTGGCGTTCTTTTCCATCGGAGTCAAGGGTGCCAATATGGACATCCTGCGTCAAATCAGTGTTCGGGAGCCGTTGTCACTGGACGGCTTGAAATTCCGTGAGCTATTCAGCTGGCTCTCCAGCTCGCTGCGTTCCGTCTCAAGGTCAACGCCTGGAACCGAAGTTTCCCTTGAAAATCCCAAAGGCTGGGCGTCTGTATGAGCTGGCGAGTTGTTTACGCCTCCGAGGTCGGCACCTCACACGTCTACACCGGCATGCCCTGTCAGGACAGCTGCTGGGCACAGGTGGACCTCATGTCCACCGAGGAGCAGCTGTTGTCTATGTTCGTGTCAGACGGTGCTGGGAGTGCTGATCGTGGAGGTGAAGGAGCCGAACTTGCCATTGAGGCCGCGGCTACTTTCGTGGCTAAGAAATTGAAGCAGGGCGAGTTTGGCCTGAGTGATTCCTTGGCAACAGATCTCGTGCTCGCAGTTCGGCAACGCATTTTTTCCGCAGCGGAGCTCGCTGGGCTAAAGGCTCGAGATTTCGCTTGCACGTTTCTTGGTGTCCTGTCTTCACGATGGTGGCGTGGTTGTTGATACGGGGGTCGGATTGGAGGTCGCAGTGATGCCAATGTCCGGCGAGTACGCCAATATGACCAGCTTTGTCACCGATGAAGATGCCGTCGCTGTATTGGCCACGAAAATGTACCCCGATCCTGCCTTACGAGTTTCAGCATTTTCCGACGGAATCCAGCGGCTGGCCATGACGATGGCAAGCAATACACCCCACGAACCCTTCTTCGAACCGTTCTTCAGCGGTATGACGAAGGTCACTGCTGAACAGGAAAACCTGTTACAGGGTATGCTCGTGAAGTTTTTGGGCAGTGAAGCTGTCAATGAGCGAACCGACGATGACAAAACTCTTGCGTTGGCCGTATGGTTGCCATAGGAGCGCCATGAGCAAAACGTTCTTTACCTCGAAAGGGACTCCAATAGCGATGGCGCGAGAGCTCGGCAAAGGGGGAGAGGGGTCGGTCTATGAGGTGCTGTCGATCTCCAATCAAGTCGCCAAGCTATATCACGAGGCACCGGACCCGAAGAAACAATCGAAGCTAAGCTTCATGTCGTCTGCTGCAGACGCCCGACTGATAGAGTATGTCGCCTGGCCGCAGGAGACTATT
>JABXKU010000195.1 GCA_013619105.1 Desulfuromonadales bacterium | reverse complement strand
GTATGGGGTAAATCCTGTCTAAATGAATTGAGTTCTTATCTCTTCGTATCCTTCGTGTTCTTCGTGGTTAGACTTAAATCTTTCTCTGCGCTCTCGGCGATCTCTGCGGTTAATTCTCTTTAAGTGTCATCACGGAACGAATATCGTATCGTCCGGTTGAAGTTGAACGTTCTGGCTCAAATCCTTGCCTGATACGATGGCGTCGTAGTCAACTCTGAATGTTTTCTGAGTCCCTTTGATTTTCCTGATCAACTTGATATCCGATGAATCTGCCCACTCTGCGAGGCCCCCGGCAAGCGAAATGGCATGTACAATGGTCATGTTTTTTTGCAATGGGTATTCCCCAGGACTGTTTATTTTGCCCAACAAGTAGATCCTTTTGCTGCGGCTCTCCACCAAGGTTACTGAAACCTCAGGGACGTCAACATAATCTCTGTACTTCTTCGCAAGTTGGTTTCGAAGTTCTGCGAAGGTAAGGCCGGCAGCTTCAATGTCATTCACCAGCGGCAAGGACATCTTGCCATCTAGACGGACAGAGACCTCTTTGGATAATTCCGGTTCTCTCCAAACATTAACCGATAGTATGTCTCCAGGACCGATGATGTATGAACCATTGTCTGTCGAGGTGGTAGGGTAAGCGTGCTGCTGTTTCGCCAGAGTTTTCACCGACGGAACATTTCCTCCGCAAGCCACCAACATCGCAAGTCCTATAAGCAAAACTATTTTCCTAAGCATTGTCATTACCCCTTGATCTTCCCCCGTTTTTGTGGACACGGGGTTAAGCAGCTAGCCCTAATCTCTCGAACGCAGCTGGAGTTTTATAGCCGAGAGAAGAGTGCAGTCGCTGACGGTTATAGAAAATCTCAAGGTAGTCGAAAATATCGGCTTTGGCCTCAGCTCGACTCCGGTATCTACGGTGATGAACGAGCTCCGTTTTGAGCGTACCAAAGAAGCTTTCCACAGGTGCATGGTCGTAACAGTTCCCTTTACGGCTCATGCTGGAGATAATTTTGTGTTTGCTCAAAACAATGCGGTAGTCTCCGCTGGCATATTGACTTCCTCGATCAGAATGATGCACCAGGGCCGGGCCCGGCCTTCGCCGTTGCACCGCCATGGTCAAGGCATCGATTGTCAACTGAGAGGTAATTCTGGCACTCATAGCCCAGCCTACAACGAAGCGGGAGTACAAATCTATAATCACCGCCAAATACAGCCACCCCTGCTCGGTAGCAATATAGGTGATATCTGCCATCCAGACTCGATCGGCACAGTCCACCTGAAACTGACGATCCAACAGGTTAGCAGCAACAGGATGCACATGGGTAGAATCAGTTGTCCTGGGTCTCAATCTGCGCCTGCGCTTAGCCCGAATACCCTCTACTCGCATCAAACGCGCCACCCGGTTGACACTGCACAAAATACCTTGGGCTCGAAGCGCTTCATAGACCCGAGGGCTTCCATAGGTGCGGCGACTGGCTCGGTAGACGGCCTTGATATCGATGAGCAGCCTACGGTTTTGTCGAGAACGCCGGGGCTCAGATCGTCTCAACCAAGCATAGTAACCACTCCGGGAAACAGACAACACTTGGCACATCCTCCCGATGCTGAACTTAGCAGCATGTTCCCGGATGAACCGAAATATCATTTCGGTTCCTTTGAGAAGATGGCCACAGCTTTTTTTAAGATGTCACGCTCTTGGGTCACCCGTTCCAGTTCACGACGGAGCCTGCGAACTTCCTCGTCGCGATCTTTCAGGTGGCCTTTTCCAGGAAATGACTGCTCGGGATCCACCTCTAACTGTTTGACCCACCGACCAAGTAGGGTGGGATGGATACCCAGTTCCCGAGCAATCTGGGCAACGCTCTTTTCACTCTCGTGAGCAAGGCGAACAGCCTCAACTTTGAACTCACGGGTATAACTTCTTCGACTCCGAACCATGACACACCTCCTAGCATATTATTACTGCTTTTCGGTGTGTCCACAAGTTCGGGGGAATTTCAAACTGCTGCCTCTGGAGCGTCGCTTGAAGAGGGCTACTTAAGTTATTCCAAGGGTCGCTTGATGTTCAAGCTTCCCGCGGGGGACTGGGAAGTGGTAAA
>JABXKU010000089.1 GCA_013619105.1 Desulfuromonadales bacterium | reverse complement strand
AACTTCGCCGGTCCCGGCCGGCAGCCGGGTTACTTTCTTTACTAGTCTAAAGAAAGTAACCAAAGAAAGGACAGATTGGCTGTCGCCGGACTTCTGTCGCGCAGGTTTTTAAATCGAAGGCTCTATGTTGCGATATTGAAGAGAAACGGCTTCGTTGGCGGCTCCCCTGCTATTGGGAAAGCACACAGGCAGCCAACGTCAGAAGGTCCCGCAGCGACGTTGCATATGCGTTGTTGGTTTTAAACCCAACAGCACCTTCTATCAATGTTGGAAAGGGGAGTGGACCGAGAGTCTTAACGAATGGCTTTCGGAAGAGGGCCGCGACCCGCCGGTTTAATAAGGATTCTAAAGAAGTAGTGTTTCTGAACTCCGTCGGCTCCGCTGGAGCTCAGAAATCAGGAGTTTCCTTCCGCCGCCTGCTCCTGCCGGCTGAGATATACCCTCAGCGCTGCTTTCAGAGCCCCCACGGCCAGGTTAGAACAGTGCACCTTGTCGGGAGGAAGTCCTCCCAAGGCTTCGACGATTTCAGGTTCGGTCAGTTCAAGGGCTTCGCTAACGGAGCGGCCGGTGGCCATAACGCTGGTCATGGAGGCGGTGGCGATGGCCGCAGCGCAGCCCAACACCTTATATTTCATCTCGCTGATAATATCGTCGTCAATTTTGAGAAAAACCAACAGGAAATCGCCACAGGAGGGCTCGCCATATTGCACGGCCACGGTGGCATCATCGATGTAACCGATGTTGTGTGGATTGGTGAAGTGTTCAATAACGGCGGGGCTGTACATGGTTACCTCGTGATCGCAACAGGTGACATTTAGAGACAGTCACGATAGTAGGTTGTGAGCGCTAATTCGTCAAGCAGGGTGAGTTTTATATGAACGCAAGAACCCCGTGAAACTGAAAGCGGTCACGGGGTTCTTATATCGCCTAGGTGCAGGCCATGGATCGCCTGGTTCAAAAGAACCGTTTTCGAAAGAAAACTAGCTAGTCGCGGGACAGCAAACGGTCGATGGAGGCCTTTCCCCCGCCGCCAACCACCAAGGCCAGGGAGATGCCGATGGCCAACAGGTGATATTCATACCCCTCGCCTCCCTGTTTGCCAAACCAGTTCATGAAAAAGCCGTGTTTTAAATGCACCAGGCCGATAGCACCAACCATTACCGCAAAGATACCGGCGGCGGCAGGGCGGGTTAGAAAGCCGAAGATCAGGCCGATAGGGCCGAGAAATTCGGCGGCCACTATCAGCACCGCAACCAGCAGTGGCAGGCCCATTCCTTGGGTAAAGACATCAAGGGTTCCTGGCAGGCCGTGGCCGCCGAACCATCCGAGGGCCTTTTGTGCGCCATGGATGAAAAAGACCCCGCCCAGAACCA
This sequence comes from Desulfuromonadales bacterium, assembly GCA_013619105.1. Classification (GTDB taxonomy): domain Bacteria; phylum Desulfobacterota; class Desulfuromonadia; order Desulfuromonadales; family Syntrophotaleaceae; genus Syntrophotalea_A. The sequence continues at coordinate 22,133 of JABXKU010000089.1, read as the reverse complement.
GTCGCAGGATTAGCAGGGCGAGATCATCCGGGGTGGCCAGCAGTTTTTTCAGCATAAAATCCTCCTTGAGGTAGATCGAACAGCAAACATCTTTTCCTGTTAATTAAGTTATCATTTCTCCCCGGGCTGTCAATCGCCTGTTGCGTCAGGCCTTTGCCTTGTGGTGCTTTTCTTTTGCTCACCGATTCCCTATAATGACGCCTTTCGCGTAGAGGAACGGATATTTAATGGATCAGGTTATTCACCCACAAGCCGCCGAACAGATGCGTCGGGCCATCCAAGCCGCCAATGGCAACGAGGTCTTTTTTCTTGGCCACACCGACAGCAATCTGTGTCTGGTCGAGGTCGAGGTGCTGGCTCGGGGCAATTCCGAGGCGGTCCCGGCCGTTCTGCAAGCCTGCAGATTTGGTGATGTGGTGATCCATAATCATCCCGGTGGACTGCTACAGCCTTCATCCGCTGATGTGGAGATTGCTTCTCGATTGGGCTCTCTCGGGGTCGCTTTCTACATTGTGGATAACCCTGTGGAAACTGTGTATAAGGTCGTGGAACCCTTCGCTCCGCGTCTGGAACAACACGTCGAGCCCCAAAGCATCGCTAAGCTGCTCGGCCCCGACGGCGTGGTGGCTGGCAGCCTTCCCGGTTACGAAGAACGTCCCGAACAGCTGCGCATGGCTTTTGCTGTCGGCGAGGCCTTCAATCGCGGTCAGCTAACTACTATTGAAGCCGGTACCGGCACTGGCAAGAGCCTGGCTTATTTGGTTCCGGCTCTGCTTTGGGCTCTGGCTAACGAGGAACGGGTGGTGGTCTCGACCAACACCATCAACCTGCAGGAACAATTGATTCGCAAGGACCTGCCCTTTTTGCACCGAGTGGCGGGGCTGCGTTTTCGCGCTGTGCTGGTTAAAGGGCGCAGCAACTATCTGTGCCGCCGCCGCACCGAAACGGCCCACCTTGAACCGGGTCTGTTCGACAGTGAAATGACCGCAGAGTTCAACAGCCTGCTCGCCTGGGCCGAACAGACCAGTGACGGTTCCAAAGAGGAGCTGTCCTTTGTCCCCCGTAGCCAGGTCTGGGAAGAGGTCTGTTGCGAGCCCGATCAATGCGCTCGGGTCCGCTGTGCTTACTATGGCGACTGTTTCTTTCATAAAGCCCGCCGTTTGGCGGCCCAGGCCGATCTGCTGGTAGTTAATCACGCCCTGCTCTTGTCTGACCTGGCCCTGCGCCTGCAGACCGATAACTATACGGCCACCGCGGTGTTGCCCCCCTTTGACCGGGTGATCCTGGATGAGGCCCATCATCTTGAGGACGTGGCCACCCGCTACTTCTCTACCCAGGTGACCCGTTTCGCCTTCGCCCGGGTGCTCAATCGCCTGCGCCATCCGCGCAAGGCCGAACGCGGCCTGTTGCCCCGCTTTATGGCTAAACTGTCCATAGAATTGCCCGACAGCGAGGACGCCCTCTATCGGCGGCTGCATGAGCGGGTCGAGGCGCTATTTATCGATCGGCAGCAGCTCTTTGATCGGGCGGTGGCGGACCTGGAGGATATCGGCCGCGAATTGGCCGATCACCTGCAGCAGGACATCAGCGAGCGGGACGACCTGAAGCAGCGCCTGGTTCCGAAGCTGACCGGCAGTGATTTCTGGATTTCGGTCGTCGAGCGAGTTAGGCAGTTAAGCCGGAAGACAGAAGACTTGGCCAAGGCCTTGGCTGGGTTGCTCAAAGAGTGTGAAGAGCTGCCCGAGCTGGTCGCCGAGAAGATGACGTCTCCCCTCACCGACCTACGGGGTGTGGTCGGTCGTCTCGGCGGCATCGCTACTGACTTGAGTTGTTTTATCGCCACCGACGATGCAACGTGTGGTTGGTTCGAGGTCAAGTTGGGTCGTGTCGGTCGCGGTCAAAGCGTTGTCACGCGCCTTTGCACCGCGCCGTTGGCCGTAGCCGAGCGCCTTAAACTGGCTCTCTACGACCGGTTCCGGTCGGTGGTCATGACCAGCGCGACTCTGGCCGTCGCTGACTCCTTCAGTTACTTTAAAGAACGGGTTGGTATCGACCGGGCCGAGCCAACCCGGATTAGCGAATTGCTACTGCAGTCGCCCTTCGATTTTGCTAGCCAGGCCCTGGTGGTGGTGCCCACCGATGTGCCCGAGCCGGGCCGGAGCGGCTACGGCGAAATGGTCCGGGATCTTAGCGAGAAGGCTATTGTCTCGGCCGATGGACGTTCATTTGTGCTATTTACCGCCTATTCCCTGCTGCGTCGGGTCCATGGCGAACTGTCCCCGGTGCTTCAGGCCCGCGGTTATCGTTGTCTGCGTCAGGGAGAGGAAAACCGCCACCGGCTGCTAAAGACCTTTGCCGGCGATGCCACCAGCGTGCTGTTCGGCACCGATTCCTTTTGGGAAGGAGTCGATGTGCCGGGTCGGGCCCTGGAGCAGGTCATCATTACCCGGCTGCCCTTTAAGGTGCCTACCGAACCGGTGCTCGAAGCCCGAGCCGAAGCTATTGAGAAGGCCGGCGGCGATCCCTTTATGAGCTACACGGTGCCTCAGGCGGCGATCAAGTTCAAGCAGGGCTTCGGCCGCCTGATTCGCCACCGCAATGACCGGGGGGTGGTGCTGATTCTCGACAGCCGAGTGGTCAAGAAGGGCTACGGCCGTATCTTTCTCCGTTCCCTACCCGATGCCCGCGTGCTGACCGGGCCGACAGAGCAGGTTCTGGCTGAGATGGCCAGCTTTCAGGCCGAACTTTCGACAGTCGACTGATTTTGCAACCTAACTGCAAGAAGAGATAGAGAGGATTCCACAGATGATCATCGTTACCGGCGGCGCCGGCTTTATCGGCAGCAACATCGTTCAGGCTCTCAACGCACGGGGGCGGACCGACATTTTGGTGGTGGACGATCTGACCGACGGCACCAAGTTTGCCAATATTGCCGACGCGCAATTGGCCGATTACATGGACAAGGGAGAGTTTTTAACCCGGCTTAAAGCAGGCGACGATTTTGGCGGCGCCATCGAAGCGGTCATGCATCAGGGGGCCTGCTCCACCACCACAGAGTGGGACGGTCGCTACATGATGGAAAACAACTTCAGCTACTCCAAGACGTTACTGCATTGGTGTCTGGAGCGCTCCATCCCCTTTATCTACGCGTCCAGCGCTGCTACCTACGGCGGCGGCACGGTGTTCAACGAAGATCCCCAGTACGAACGGCCCCTCAATGTTTATGGCTACTCTAAGGTGCTCTTTGACCAGTACGTGCGGCGAATCCAACCCAGCGTTAAAAGTCAGATTGCCGGTTTCCGCTACTTCAATGTTTATGGCCCCCGCGAGCAGCACAAGGGCAGCATGGCCAGCGTCGCCTTCCACCTCAATAATCAGTTGCGCGCCGAAGGTAAGGTCAAGCTCTTCGCAGGTTGCGATGGTTATGGCGACGGTGAGCAGCGCCGTGATTTCGTTTATGTCGGTGATGTAGTGGATGTGAACCTCTGGTTCCTCGACAATTCCAAGGTCTCCGGCATCTTTAATGTCGGCACCGGACGCAGTCAGAGTTTTAACGATGTGGCCAAAGGGGTGCTCAAGGCCCACGATAAGGGAGAGCTGATCTATGTCCCCTTTCCGGATAAATTGAAAGGTCGATATCAGAGTTTCACAGAGGCCGATCTGAGTCGTTTGCGGGCGGCGGGCTATGAAGGGAAGTTTCATACGGTTGAGCAGGGTGTGGAGCGGTATATGGAGTGGTTGAAGGATAATCCTGGGGTGTAATGGTTGGGTTGCATATGCGTTATGGGTTTTAAACCCAACAGCCCCTTCGATCACTGTTGGGAAGGGAAGCGGACCGAGAGTTTTAGCGATCAACCTTCGAAAGAGGAGCCGCGCAAAGAAATTTCTGACGCTGTAGGATGGTTCTAGGGTTGTTAGCCTACTCCTTTTCTGCGTGACGGCATGCTCCACGCAGTGGCAAGGCATTTTTTGCTTCCTTTTTGTTGCCGCTTGGATAAAAGGAAGGCGTCTGGCGGGACGCGACCCGCCGGTGTTGCTTGTTCTTTGAATTTGGATGAAACCTACCACATTTAGATCTACTTCGCCGGTCCCGGCCGGCAGCCGGGTTACTTTCTTTACTAGTCTCAAGAAAGTAACCAAAGAAAGGACGGATTGGCTGTCGCCGGACTTCTGTCGCGTAGGTTTTTAAATCGAAGTCCCTATGTTGCGAAATTGAAGGGACGCTGCTTCGTTGGCGGCTCCTCTGCTATTGGGACAGCGCACAGGCAGCCAACGTCAGAGGGTCCCGCAGCGACGTTGCATATGCGTTGTTGGTTTTAAACCCAACAGCCCCTTCGATCACTGTTGGGAAGAGAGTTGGACCAATAGTTTTAGCGATCAACCTTCGAAAGAAGGGCCGCGCAAAGAAATCGGTGCCGTTGAGTAATGGCTCTAGGGTTGTTAGCCTTCTCCTTACCTGCGTGACAGCATGCTCCACGCAGTGGCAGCCATTTTTTGCCTACTTTTTGTTGGCCTGGACAAAAAGTAGGGCGGCTGGCGGGCCGCGCCCCGCCGGTTCTTCTTTTTAAAAGACATGGGCAGCAAGTCGCCAATGAATCGCCCGCCCGCTTCCCTTTTCCCTCCCCCCTGGATTACACTCAGACATGGCTAAATTCGATCTCCAATCCGAGTATCAACCCCGCGGCGATCAGCCGCAGGCCATCAAAGAACTGAGCGCCGGCATCGAACGGGGCGACGGCCATCAGGTCTTGCTCGGCGTCACCGGTTCGGGCAAGACCTTCACCGTGGCCAATGTCATTAACCAGGTGCAGCGGCCGGCTCTGGTTCTGGCCCACAACAAGACCCTGGCCGCCCAGCTCTACGGCGAGTTCAAAGAATTATTCCCCAACAACGCCGTCGAGTATTTCGTCTCCTACTACGACTACTATCAGCCCGAAGCCTACGTTGCCAGCACCGATACCTTTATCGAAAAAGACTCCTCCATCAACGAGGAGATCGACAAGCTGCGCCACAGCGCTACCCGTAGTTTGCTGTCCCGCAACGACGTACTGATCGTCGCCTCGGTCTCCTGCATCTACGGCCTCGGCTCGCCGGAGGCCTACTTCGGCATGCTGATCCGTCTCGAAGTCGGTCAAGAGCTGGATCGAAATGACCTGTTGCGGCGCCTGGTGGATATCCAGTACAGCCGCAACGACGTTGACTTTCATCGCGGCACTTTTCGGGTGCGGGGCGATTCGGTGGAGATCTTTCCCGCCTATGAGGAGAAGCGCGCCCTGCGCATCGAGTTTTTCGGTGACGAGATCGAGGCCATCAGCGAGATCGACCCGATTCGCGGCAAGGTAACCGATCGCCTGGAACGCACCGCGGTCTTTCCCGCCAGTCACTACGTCGCCACCCGGCCTACCCTCAATAGGGCCATCAAAGAGATCCAAGAAGAGTTGCGGGAGCGCATCGTCTACTTTCGCGAGCGCAACATGCTGGTCGAGGCCCAACGCATTGAGCAACGTACCCTTTTCGACATCGAAATGATGGAAGAGATGGGCTTTTGCCAGGGGATCGAGAACTATTCCCGGCTCCTCGGCAACCGCCAGCCCGATCAGCCGCCGGCCACCCTCTTCGACTACTTCCCCAAGAACTCGCTGCTGTTCATCGACGAGAGCCACGTCTCCGTCTCCCAGGTCGGCGCCATGTATCGGGGCGACCGCTCCCGCAAGCAGAACCTGGTAAATTACGGTTTCCGCACCAAGGCCGAAGGTGTGGTGGTTGAGCAGATCGTCCGTCCTACGGGCCTTATCGATCCGCCCATAGAAGTGCGCCCGGCAAAGGATCAGGTCGACGATCTGATCCACGAGATCCGCAACACGACCGCCCTCGGGGAGCGGGTTCTGGTCACCACCCTGACCAAGCGCATGTCCGAAGAGCTGACCACTTACCTTAAAGAACTTGGCATCAAAGTTCGTTACCTCCATTCCGATATCCACACCATGGAACGGATAGAGATCATTCGCGATCTACGCAAAGGGGTCTTCGATGTGCTCATTGGCATTAACCTGCTGCGCGAGGGCCTCGACATCCCCGAAGTCTCTCTGGTCACTATCCTCGATGCCGACAAAGAAGGCTTCCTGCGCTCGGAACGTTCGTTGATTCAGACCTGCGGTCGGGCGGCCCGTAATGTGGCCGGTCGGGTGATCATGTACGGCGATAAGATTACCCGCTCCATGCAGGCCTGTATCGATGAAACGGCGCGGCGTCGCGTGGTGCAGTTGGCTTACAACGAAGAGCACGGCATTACCCCGCAGACCATCAAAAAAGCAATTCACTCCATTCTCGAGGATGTTTCCGAAAAGGACTATGCGGATTTGGCGATGATCGCCGAAGAAGAAGCCGAATGGCACACGCCGAAGGAGCTACGGGCAGAGATCGCCCGCATCAAGATCGAGATGCTGCAGGCCGCCGGGGATCTGGATTTTGAAAAAGCTGCTGAACTGCGGGATCGGATGTTGCTGCTGGAAAAGCAGGAATTGCTGTTGCGGGATGGGTGAGTGGTAGGAGCTTGGGAAGATAATCTAAACGGTCATCCTACTGAGTACGGTGTCCCCGGAATACGCTCGAATCTCTAGGAACCAGAGACAAAAAGCCCCTCAAATCGAGGGGCTTTTCTTTTGCTTTGTAGAGATCCAGTTTAGTGCTGACAGATCTCAAGCTTAATACTCTCAGCTTTGCAACACTCCTGAAGGATATTTACAAAGTTTTTGATGGTCGGGTTGCCGCTAGGTCCGATCATGCGCCGAATCGACTTCTCAGGGAGATGCGTTTTTTCGGCGATTGCTGGCAGCATTTCAGTTGCGTTCAAGTAGTCTCTGAGCAGCCTTTTCCCGGTTTCAATATCGCCATCTAGGACGCAGTTTGTCGCTTCGATGATGAGATCTGTTCTGAATTTCGGATCTCGTTTAACCCGGGCCATAACTGTTTCTCTAAATTCTTTTGTAAGTGCCATGTTGCGCCTCCCCCAAGGCTCTCCTGTACAGCCATTGCATTGCAAGAAATTCTAAAAAACTATTTTTTTCTGTTCTTGTAGTCGCTCCAACGCTTTTTTGCGTCGTTAATATCGTTTTGTTGCCGTTTTTTCGTTCCGCCAGCAAGCAGGATTACCAGCTTTTTACCCTCGTAAGCATAATAGATTCGATATCCAGGCCCGTAGTCAATTCGGTATTCATGGACACCGCTACCAATGCTTTTGGCGTTCGATATGTTCCCCTGCTCTAACCTCGCCAAGCTCACAGTTACTTTAGTTGCTGCCCGGCTTTCCAGACTGTCGAACCAGTTCGCAAAAGGGCTTACTCCGTCTGCCGACAGAAATTCTACAATTTTGAATTTGTTCACTTCATCCTTTGTTTTCCAGATGCCTGTCGTTGACTCACCCAAACGGTAACATATGTGTTACCAGAAGGCAAGAAAAATGGCCCGGGGAGTTTCTGCAGAACGGTGACGATGCCGGCTTTAAATAGAGTGCGCCCATTATCGATCTTGATGCGACCTGCTTTGTCGATGATCCAGCCCTCACTCTGTAGAAAATCGAGCGCAACAGGGTCAGGCTTGCAAGGTGATAGGTTGATTGTACCAACCTACAAGTGCTGCACTTACGACTAGAATCTGCCCCTTGCTACTTTTCACCCTCTCGCCCCACAGTCTCAACTTCATACCAATTAATCTTGCGCGTCACGTACATCACCAGGGCAAGAATCACCAACAGCCCGACACTTCCCAGAATCAACGCATAATCTTCGAGCTGCAGCACGATAAACAGGTAGCAGTAGAGAATGCTCAGAATCCCTGCAATAGTCAGGGCGAATTTGCTGTTGGACACGATCGCCTTGGCATAACCGGAAATGATCGCAGTCACCGAAGCCGCCGACAGGATGTAGGCCAGGTTGAAAGGGATGTACTCAGACAGCGACAGGACCAAGGTGTAGAAGATCAGGATGGCCATGCCGACCAGCAGATACTGAATCGGATGGACGCGCCGCTTGTTGATGATCTCGGAAAAGAAGAAGGCAAAGAAGGTGAAGGCCAGAAACATAATGGCGTATTTAGCCAACCGGGTCGATTTCTGATAGATATCGGCGGTCATGATCAATTCAAGGCCGAAGGCCGACGGGGTGACCTTGTATTGCGAGCCTTGCCAGAACTGGGGGAAATTCCGGTTCAGGTGCAGAACTTTCCAGTTGGCGGAAAAGCCCTCTTTGCCTACCTTGCGGGTAACCGGCAAAAAAGCGCCGTTAAAGCTGGGCGAAGGCCAGGTTGAGGTCATCGCTACGGTATTGGTTTCGCCGATGGGAATCAGGCTGATCTGCTCGCTGCCGTTCAGGTTCAGATCGAAGGAAAAATCGTTCGCCTCCTGCGCTGACAGGGGTTTGACCAAGGTACTGACGCCAGCCCCGGCAAGATCGGTGGTCTTAAGCCCCGGATTAGCATTGTATTCGACCCCGTTGAGGGTCATGACGATCTTATTCCGGATACCCCGCATATCGGTAATGCCGAGGGACAGATAGGCCTTGTCCCACTGGATGTTTTTCGCCTCGACGTTCAGCTGGTCGGCAGGGGGTAGTTTGAAGTTGCCGCTGAAGGTTAGCTTGGCGTTGTAGAGTACCGCTTCGAACAGGCTCCGGTAGCGTACCTCCGGGGTCATGTCGCCGGTTATGTTAAGCGATTCAGGCAAGAAATGCAGGTACTTGAGATTGAAGCGGACTTTCCCACGATCATCTTTATAAAAGGTTTTGAAGGGGACGGTCAAAAAAGGTCCGGTGATCGTCTGGCTGTCCCCCCATTTCTGACTGATCTCCTGGACCACCGCATCGCGGCGATGCTGCCGTTCCCTGATCAGCCCTTTCACCATCGAGGCCGGTATGAGTAGCAAGAGAATCAGAATACCGACGGAAATTATTTTCAGCGTCATGGACCGTTTAATAAATTGAGAGGTCTTCTTGACGATATCCTGATTGTTTTCCATAAAGAGATTCCCCTTTGGGTGATGTGGTGCAGTAGAACAGGCACTGACTCGTGCAAATATGACCCTTACGCATATTAAGCCCCGCTATATATTCATTCAAGGGATTAATTGTCCCACTCATTGAGGGGTGGGTTTTGGCCAAGTAAGTATGGTGTCTCTGAAATGGTTGGAATGGAAACCAACTTTAACCGGTGGCAGCGAATATTTAGGAACATAAAAATCTGTGCCGGGTTTAAAAGATTTATGGAAGACAGGCGTCGTTTTAGTTTGAAGGAAGGACTTCTATTCAGCCCATGCAGCCCGTCCCAACTCCCCATCGGCCATTTTGATATGCCACACCTGACGCCAGGGGATGCCGAGCAGATCGGAGCCGGCGGCATCCACAGCCACCGGGTCGAATCCGGCCACCAGTTTGTTGACCGGCGGCTCGCAGGTCGGCCCGCCTAGGTGGTAGTCGGCGAGGCCGACGCTGGCGTCGATGAAAGCCAGGTCGGGCTGGCGGTAGCGGTTGAGCTCAAAGATCGAGGTCTGCATCTGCTGGTGAAAGGCCGATTTCTTCCAGTGACCGCCACGCTGGTAGTAAGCCGGCGGCGCCACGCCGATCATATTTTTCATGCTCAGGGTGACGGTAGACAGGGAATGGGCCTTGAGTACTGCGGCGGAGAGGACGAAACTGTCCATCACCAGGCGCGGCATCATGAAGCTGGTGAAGACCCGGTTTCGCGGGTCGTGCAGTTCGATCAGCTCTGCCTCGTTGAGATCGACCAATGGCACGTTGAGTTCTGCGGCCAAACGGTCATAGCCATGAATGGCGAACACCTCGTCCGTGGTCAGGTGTCTTTCGCCGGTTCCCTCGGCGATGATGATCTGCGCGTTGCTCCACTGGCGGCAGGCTCGCACCAGGGCGGCGCAGGCGGCTACCGGCAGAGTCACCGGCGGCGGGGATGCGTTGACCAGGTTGGGTTTAATCAGGATGCGCGACTGACGGCGGAGCACCTCGGGTGCGCCGATGCTTTTCAACAGGGCGGGGACGGTCTCGTCGTAGGAGATAAATTCGGCTATGGCACAGGGTCGTTGCATGGGGACATTGTAGCGTCAGTAAGGCGGCGAAGCAAACCGGCTCGATGCCATCAAGGTTATGACACTAAGGACTTGGGGCAGCGAGCTTTATTAATCCTGTGGAGTATCCGCATGGGCGAGTTTTACTTCTTCCAGCTTGGCGCTGGCTTCGCTGAAACTGCCGTGAAATACTTCGCCGTTTTCACAATAGGGTTCCTCGTTGATTACCAGGAAATAGTTGCCATGGTCCTCTTTGAAAACGCTGTAGGCGTAAGCGCCGTAAGTGTCGGTGTAAACTGCTACAGGTGTCATGGCTCTTCTCCTTGGTCTTTTATGGTCTTAAAACCGGCAGTTCGCGGCCCGCCAGCCGCCCTACTTTTTGTCCAAGCCAACAAAAAGTAGGCAAAAAATGGCTGCCACTGCGTGGAGCATGCTGTCACGGATGTGCGGAGAAGGTTAACTTCCCTAGAGTCAGTCCACAACGGCAGCTATCTCTTTGAGCGGCCCTTCTGCCGACAGATAGTTGCTAAAACGATCAGTACGAGTCTCTTCCTAACAGTGATCGAAGGGGCTGTTGGGTTTAAAACCAACCAGGCAAATGAAATGTAATGTCACTGCTGTAATCTTTGTCAGCCAGGACCGGCGAAGTTTAAATAGCGTTGGCTAAACAGGTCGATGCGGCAAATTTTATTCGAATGCGGCAAATGCCACTTTAGCCACAGCTGTATTATCCACATACGGGCCACGCACCGGATCGTTTCCCTCCACCAAGACAAGCAGCCTTTCAGCCCCCCTTCCCTTAGCAAACAGTGGTATCAGGCTGTTGGTGTGGTAGTCGTGGTGCCACTCCATACCGGGTAGCTGATTGCGGCCCCGGTTGACTAGAGGCTGCCAGTCAGGATCGGAACCGGGGCCGGTCAGATAGCCGGTTTCGTGGTCACCGGTGACGATCAGCAGGGTTTCGTCCCAGCTACTGTGAGTTTCTACCCACCGCACTACCGCCGCCACTGTGCGGTCGAAGTCGAGCTGTTCTTCGAGCATCCGCCCCGATTGGTTATCGTGGCAGGCCCAGTCCATCGCTCCCCCTTCGATCATCAGAAAAAGCCCGTCAGGATCGTTGTCGAGAACGTTGAGGGCCGCACGGGTCAATTCGGTTAGGTTCGGCACAGTTTTGAGCAATGGTACCGCATAGGGCCGAGCGTGCGGATCGCCGCTGCGGCCTTGTTGCAGGGTCTTGGCTACCTGTGGAATGCCGAGTAGGCGTTGTGGGGTGGCACCTACCGCTAGTTTCTGAAAGTCGGTCCGTTGCTCAATGAGAGTCCAGGGATCGATCTGGCCATCCCCGTCGGTGTCGCCGCCAAGGGTGCCGGCTTGAAGCGCAGTCCAGGTGCTTTTATCGCCGACAGACTTAAAGGTGCGGGCCGCATTGAGTTGCTGGCCATTCCGGTCATAAAAGGGGTGACCACAGCCGATAAGCACCTCCAGGGCGCTGTCGTGCAGCATATTAGTAGAAATTTCCAAAAAGTTTTTGCGCTTGGGATTGTGGACCACAAAAGCCGCCGGTGTGGCATGGGCAAAGGGAACGCTGGTCACCAGGCCACTGGCCTTGCCCAGTTTTTCGGCCCGCTCGACCAGGTTTTCCACTGAACGCAGAGTGCCGTCCTTTTCCGGTACCATGCCGATGGTTCCGCGAGAGGTTTTCTGGCCGCTGGCCATGGCGGTGGCAGCCGCCGCTGAGTCGGTGGCTCCCTTGAGTGCCTCAGGAAAGCGGTTCCAGATCAATTCACCATCATAACCACCCGTGATGGCATGGGTGCTCATGGCCAATCGTACAGGAAAGCCGGAATAAACCTGACTGTCTTTATGGCCGCTGGCGTAAAGGCTTGCCGCCTCGCTGTGGTTGTAGCCCATGCCGTCGCTGATCATGATGATGATATTTTTGGCGGGTTCTATGGCTGCGGCGTTGGTAATGGATCCGGCGCAGATCATAAGGGTGATCAGCACCCAGAGAAAAGAAGATGGGGACATGCGGTTCTCCTTAGCAGGGTGGTAGCCGTGCTTGTTTCCGATCAACCGAGGGGGTAGAAGGGCCGTGACGATTGGTTCTAGAATTTAAAAGGTCTTTAGCGATTCGGCTTTTTTGAGATCCACGAGTTTGTCGTGCATCTCTCCGAAAGAGCCCTCAAAGAGTCGGCCATCCTCCTTGTAAAGACGTTCGTCAACGGTCAGGAAATAGCTGTCGCTTTCTGTGTCCTGACAGATAATGTAACGATGCTCGGTGCTGTCTTCACTATAGACGACCAGAGTTCCCACGGGCAGCTTCCTTGGCTTAAAGGTCTATTCGGGGGATGATTTTTGAAGTTTAATTAAAGGTGGTGTTTAATTCTAGCTGAAAATGCATGTTTTCAACATAAACTTTTGTGAAAAAAGAGGTTTTTACTGATGGGATGGTTACAGGCGCAGCTTATATCCGCTGCCGAGCAGAGCTGCCGCCCAGCCAAAGAGGGCCGCGGCCATCAATCCGGAAACGAGAAAGGCGGTGCTCAGAGATAGATCGCCGACACCAAGAATGGCGTGGCGAAAGCCGTCGATGAGGTAGAGCATAGGATTAAAATGGGACAGTCGCGCCCAGAAAGGCGGCAGAATGGAGACAGGGTAGAAGACCCCGCCGAGATAGATCAGCGGCAGGATCAGGAAGTTGTTGTACATGGACAGGCCATCGAAGTTAGTGGCGTAGATGGCGGCGATGATGCCGAACTGGGCGAACAGAAAGCTGGCTAGGGCCGCCATGGCTGCTGCCGCCCAAGGGTAGACGAAGGGCAGATCGGCAAAGAAGCAGGAGATAATCAGCACCACGGTGCCGACCAGCAGACCGCGCAGCATGGCCGCCAGGGTGTAAGCCAAAATGAATTGCGGTGGTGTCAGGGGCGTGACCAACAGGTCGACGATATTGCCCAGATAACGGGAAATGAACAGGGATGAGGAGGTATTGGCAAAACTGTTGTTGATGACCCCCATCAGAACCAAACCAGGAACCACAAACTGGGCGTAGGAAAAGTCATCCATCACCGAGATACGTTGGCCTAGGGTGGCGCCGAACACGAACAGGTAGAGGGAGGCGGTAACGATGGGGGTGAGCAGGGTCTGAAAGGAGACGCGCAGAAAGCGACGCACCTCTTTTTGCAGCAGGGTAGCGAAGGGCAGCCATGAGACGAAATTCTGTTGTTGTCGGAAGCGGTTGATCATGATGGGCTCCCCTTGCGATTCGTGAGCTGTAAGCCGGTCAGATTCAGAAAAACTTCTTCCAGGCCTGGTCGTGGCAGTTCAAGATCGCGGATCGGCAGATTGAGTTTTACCAGCAGTTGCAGGACTTCGGCCATGACCACTTCGCCGGTCAGGCTGATCCGGAGTTTTTGGCCGTTGTCTTCGAGTTGGCCGTTTAAGGCTTCCAAGGCAGCGGGAACTTGGTCAAGGGGGCTGTCGAGATGGAGCAGCATCGAACGGCCCTCGATGCGGGCCAGCAGATCGGCGGTGCGTTCCAGGGCCACCAGCTTGCCTGCGCTCATAATGGCAATGCGGTTACACATCTGCTCCGCTTCTTCCAGGTAGTGGGTGGTTAGCAGCACCGTGGTACCAGCCTGGTTCATTTCCCGTACGAATTCCCACAGGGCGCGGCGCAGTTCCACATCGACCCCGGCGGTCGGTTCATCGAGAATCAGCAGTTGCGGCTTGTGAATTAGTGCTTTGGCGACCATAAAGCGCCGTTTAAGGCCACCCGAAAGTTTCATCATCGACTTATGCAGGTGGGGGCCGAGGCCGAGACGTTCGATGAGCAGCTCGCGCCAGGCATTATCGCCTCGCACACCGTAATAGCCGGCGTGAATCTTCAAGGCCCGGTCGATGGTGAAAAAGTGGTCGGTGACGAGTTCCTGGTGCATAACTCCTACCAGACGCCGGGTCAGGCGATAGTCGCGTTCTGCATCGTGGCCGAATATGCGCACCGTGCCGCTATCGATGCGGGCGACGCCGCTGATCATATTGATGGTGGTGCTCTTGCCGGCGCCATTGGGGCCGAGCAGGCCGAAGATCTCGCCCGGCTCAATGCTCAGGGACAGGTCGTCGACAGCTTTGGTTCCGGAGAAGCTTTTGTGTAGGTGATTTATTTCCAGGGCAGGGGTCATGGATGACATCATAGCGCCAAACAGGGTTAAGAATCAAACGGCTTGCAGCTGTACGTTTACGCTACAAGTTTAGACTTTTGACTTTTTATCCCCTGTGACGCAGCCGAAGCGGAGTGGACGTTTTGCGATCAGGCGGGGAAATGTTTGAGCGTAGCGAGTTTTTGCCCGTCCGTAAAACGTCTGCGTAGCGCAGGGAACCCGCAGGGCCAGGAGTTGGGGCGCCTTTTTCTGCCTACTCTTTTTTGGCGTGTAAAAAGAGTCGGGCGTCGGGCGGGGGCGCAATCCTGCGGTCTTGTAGTTTGAGTAGCGGGACTGAAAATAATGATTTAGGCAAACCTTAGAGTCGGCCGGTCTTGCCCGGCCCGGCGCGTCACTTTTCTTGACGACCTAGAAAAGTAACCAAAAGAAGGTCGCCCCCCGTTGGCCCGCCTGCGGCGGATTCCCTCTCTTCGGCATTTTAATCCGGGAAAGACGAGATTCGCTTCGCTCAGACGTCTTTCTGTTCCGGATGAAAATCCCTGCGTTCGGCGGCACTCTCAGGGGGTGAAAATCATTAAACGAAAACTTGAAACTCTATATTCCTTAGTTTTTGACATTCTCTCCCCTGTGACGCAGCCGAAGCGAAGTGGACGTTTGGCGATCAGGCGGGGAAATGTTTGAGCGTAGCGAGTTTTTGCCCGCCCGTTAAACGTCTGCGTAGTGTAGGGAACCCGCAGGGCCAGGAGTTGGGGCGCCTTTTTCTGCCTGGGCCAGGAGTTGGGGCGCCTTTTTCTGCCTACTCTTTTTTGGCGTGTAAAAAGAGTCGGACGTCGGGCGGGGGCGTAACCCTGCGGTCTTGTAGTTTGGGTGGTAGAGATAAAAATACTGCAAAAAGTAAATCAATCAACCGGCCGGTCTTGCCCGGCCAGGCGCGTCACTTTTCTTGACGACCTAGAAAAGTAACCAAAAGAAGGTCGCCCCCCGTTGGCCCGCCTACGGCGGGGTCCCTCTCTTCGGTATTTTAATCCGGGAAAGACGAGATTCGCTTCGCTCAGACGTCTTTCTTTTCCGGATTAAAATCCCTGCGTTCGGCGGCACTCACAGGGGTTTGGGGTCAAAGGCTTACCCACCCCCCGTGACACACTAAGTGGCCAGCACCACCTGGTTACGCCCGGTTTTTTTTGCCTGATAAAGGGCCCGGTCGGCCAGGGCGATAAGATCGACGGGCTGGCTGCCCCGTTGCGGTACTAGGCTAGCAATGCCGACGCTAAGGGTCATGATATCGGAGGCGGTGGAGGCTGTGTGGGGCAAAGCCAGAGCCTCGACTGCGGCCCGACATTGCTCGCCTAGAGATTTAGCAGCGCAGTCCGTGTGTGGCAGAATCAGGGCGAATTCTTCGCCCCCATAGCGGGCTGCCAGATCTCGCGGCCGTGACGTTTGATTTCGAAGAACCTTGGCGACCTGGCGAAGACATTGATCTCCCTGCAGATGGCCGTAATGATCGTTATAGGCCTTGAAGCAGTCGATATCGATGAGTATCAGGGTCAGCGGTTGTTGTTCGCGAATGCCTCGTTTCCATTCGACATCCAGATGGCTATCGAAATTACGGCGATTGGCAATGTCGGTGAGGCCGTCGGTCATCGATAGGTTGGCCAGTTTGTTGTTGGTTTCGTGTAGTTTGCGGGTACGGGCTTTGACCAACTCTTCGAGTTTGGACGAGCGGACGGCGGCCATCTGGATATAGGCAGCGATGAGAATAGTAAAGATAAACCCGGAGAACATGATCAGGTGCGGAGTCCGGCTGCTGTGGCGGTAAAGATAACTGTCGGTCGGTAGGGCGCGAAGGCGCCATTGATGACCGGCTATCATCGGGAATTCAAAAAGGTGGGCTGCAGCCGCGACGGGAGTTCCAACGGGAGATTGACGACGATAGAGAATCCGATTCTCCGAGCCCGCAGTAAGGTCCATCAAGGTCAAGTCGATTTCAGCGATGGAATGCTTTTCCAGCAGTTGACCCAGCAGGTTGTCAACGTTAAAAAAGCCGACGATAAAACCGCGTAAATGGGGGGTGTCACTGTTTGAGTCATCGGCTTCAAAGATCGGCAGCAGGGCAAATAATCCTCGAAGCTCAGGCTCGTTGGCAAACAGAGGAAATTGAACGATCGCCTGTAGCGTGTGCTGAGACAGCGCAGCTTGCAGCGTTGAGCGTATGCTTGGCACCGCAGCCAGATTAAAACCGAGCAGTCCGCTGCCGCGCTGTTTAGGGGACAAATAAGTAAGGGGATAGCGCGATTCGCCTGCCGGGTGCTCTATTTGTGGTACCCAGCCCAGGGCCAGGATCTCTGAATGGCGGGCCAGGGTTTCATTGGCGACCTGCTGGAATTCTTCGCCGGATACGGCGGCAGAACCGTTAAACAGAGCTTTGAGTAGATAGAGGGATTCAAATTGAAAAGTCTGTTCCTGAAAAAACTGGCTGCCGATAGCGTCGACTTTGGCATTAAAACCAACCAGGGTCTCCCGCCGCTCCTGGCGAAAGAAGCTGCTGGCTACCAGGGCGCTGAAGGTCAGGCCAGCCAGAATAACGCAAAGCAGGGCAATGGTCTGAGAACGTTTTATCGGCATCCAGGTCTCTTTCTTTATGGGTGATGGAACCACTCACTTATCCTTGGGACGCGCCGGAGCGCCGAACAGGCGTGCTGCCAGTATCCCGACTTCGTACAGGACCATAAAGGGGCCAGCCAGGGAGAGCTGGGAGATAATATCGGGTGGCGTTAGTATAGCGCCGACCAAGAAAGCGACTAGAATGGCGTATTTGCGGTGACGACTCAGCCAGTGGTGATCGACGATGCCCATGCGGGCCAGAAAGAAGATGACAATGGGCAGTTCGAAGACCAGGCCGAAGGCCAGCAGCAGTTTACTCGACAGGGACATATAGGCGCCCATGGAGAGCATTGCTTCCATGCCGCCATCGATGCCGTAAGTGACCAGAAAGCGGAACACCAGGGGAAAGACGTAGCGAAAGCCAAACCAGGTGCCGGCGGCAAAACAACTGCAGCTGGCCAGCACAAAGGGCAGGGCAAAACGCTTTTCGTGACCGTACATGCCGGGGGCGACGAATAGCCACAGCTGCCAGAGAAGCACCGGCAGGGATAGCAGCAACCCGCCGAGGGCGGCCACCTTGAGGTAGACGAAGAAGGGCTCGGTGGCGTTGATGAAGACCAGGGAGCTGCCTTCGGGAAGGGCTGCCTGGACCGGTTGGGCGATGAGTTGGAAGAGTCGTTCAGAGACTGCGTAACATGCGGCGAAGGCTACTAGCCAACTGCCGACACAGATCATCAGCCGCCGGCGCAGCTCATCTAGGTGGGCAGTGACGGGGAGCTCATCCATGGTCATCGGGATCTTTCGGGGGTGTTTTGGCCTGCGAGTCTTCGACAGGTTGGTCGACCTCACCCGGTTCGCCCGGCTCGTCAAGGGTCACGTGCAGATCGCTGGTGGCCCGTTTGAATTCAGCCAGTCCTTTACCTAGGGCTCGGGCCAGTTCAGGCAGCTTTTTAGGGCCGAGAACCAGCAGGGCTACGCCTAAAATAATAAGGAGTTCGGTCATGCCAAGATTGAACATTCAGGTTTCCTTCACAGGTAAATCAAAGGCGAGTTAGAATTGTTTGGACAATAACGGCAACAGGTCATTCTGTCAAGTATTGGGAAAGCCTGATAACGGTTTGACATATAAGGGCTTTTGCACTATTATTCGAGCCGTTGTTCCGCCCTGTAGCCCTTTGCCGAGGACGATGCCAGGACAAAAAGTTCAACCTACTTATAAGCTTATAGGTGTAGGTCGATTTTCTTGTTTGGCCATCCCATGACTTTTTTGCGAAAGCTTCAAGGAAAATAGATAATGAATCAGCAACAACTCAAGGATGAGATCCGCCGTTTGGCGGGCGAGCGCGATGCACTGATCATGGCGCATTTCTACCAGCGTGACGAGGTTCAGGAGGTTGCCGATATCGCCGGGGACTCCCTTGCGATGGCCATCGAAGCCGCCAACACCGAGCGTAAGGTTATCGTGCTCTGTGGAGTCCATTTCATGGCCGAAAGCGCCGCCATCCTGGCTCCCGATAAAACCGTGCTGCTGCCCCGCACCGAAGCTGGCTGTCCGATGGCCGATATGGTCACTGCCGAAAAACTGCGGGAGATGAAGGCGCGCCTGCCGGGCCGGCCGGTGGTCACTTACGTCAATTCTAGCGCTGCGGTCAAGGCCGAAAGCGACATCTGCTGTACCAGTGCCAACGCGGTTGCCGTGGTTAACTCCCTTGACGCCGATGAGGTGATCCTGGTGCCGGACCGCAACCTGGGTCGCTATATTGCCGCCAACACCGATAAGAAGTGCCACTTCTGGGAAGGTTACTGCCCCTTTCACGACCAGCTTCCCGAAGAGGACGTGCTGGCCGCCAAGGAACAGCACCCCGAGGCTCTGTTTCTGGCCCACCCCGAGTGCCGCCCACAAATTTTGAAAATGGCCGATCATGTTGCTTCAACCAGCGGCATCATCGACTTCGTCAAAAAGAGCCCGGTAAAGAAGTTCATTATCGGCACCGAGGTCGGTGTGTTGTTCCGGTTGCGCAAAGAGAATCCCGATAAGGAGTTTATCTTGGCCAACTCCCTGCTCTTTTGCCAGACCATGAAATATACGACTCTGGAAGATGTGCTTAAGTGTCTGCAGACCATGAGTCCACAGATTACCGTCGATGCCGAGGTCAGCCGTAAAGCCAAGCTGACTCTGGATCGTATGCTGGCGGTACCGCGGGACTGATACTGCTTTCAACTTCTGATTTTTTTGGCGGGGGCGTGCTTGGGCACGCCCCCGCGCCAGTTTAGTTTTCATCCGGAAACGGCACTTTTCCCCAATCTCTGCGTCAATCTGTACGCTTGCTTGTGCGGCGTAAACAACTACGCCTCCGCGCAATCGCTTGATTTCCTTGACCTTGGAAAAAATTGCTCGTTTCCCATATGAAAACATCACTGTATCCATCCAGAGTTTTTGGATGAACACTAGTTGATATATGAACCAGACACCGACCAACGAAATCGCCCACGCTACCGTTCATTCCTTTACCGAGGCCGCCTCTGTCGGTCACAGTGAAGTCTGCGGCCTAGTCGGTTCGGCGTCCGCCTATCTGCTTAGTCGGCGTTTGGCCAGCCACCGCGAACCCTTGTTTATACTCGCCCCCGATCAGCAACAGGCCGAGCGTTTTGCCGCCGACCTGGCTTTTTATCACCCCCACTCCGATCAGATAGCTCTGTTTCCCCATTGGGAGGTCGGCCCTTACGAAGCCCTGACTCCCCATCCCGATATTGAAGCGACCCGTGTCGCAACCCTGGCGGCGCTGCATGCTGGCCGCCTGAGGGCGGTGGTGTTGACGATGCGCAGCCTTATGCAGCGGGTCATGCCACGCCAGGTGCTGGCCGGTCTGTGCGAGGAATTGACGGTGGGCAGCGAGGTGCCCCGGGACTCCCTGTTGCGGCGGCTGGTGGAGCTCGGATATCACTCTGTGCCCCTGGTCGAGGATCACGGTACTTTTTCAGTGCGGGGGGATATTCTTGACGTCTATCCGCCGACCTTGGAGACGGCCGTGCGCATCGAATTCTTCGGCGATCAGGTCGAGCGCATGCGGCCCTTCGATACGGTGAGCCAGCGCTCGACTAGCAAGCAATTGAAATCGTTGCAGCTGCTGCCAGCTCGGGAAATGGTCTTGGCCGGTGAGCATTTGGAGACCTTTTGTCGCGCCCTCAAAGAGCGCTGCGATACCCTCCATATCGCCCGCACCCAGCGAGAAGCGCTCCTTGAGGAGATTCGCGAAGGTCTGCTGGCGCCGGGTCATGCCTTTCTCATGCCCCTCAATTACGGCGCTCTGGATAGCTTTTTTGATTATGCCGCGGACGGCCACTGGGTGGTGCTCGATCCGCCGGCGGTGGAAGAAGAAGGCGATCGTTTCGCTGCCGAAATAACGGATGGCGAGCAGCGCATAGCCGCAAGCGGGGAGCTGTTTGTGCCAGCCGAAGGGCTGTTTTTAGCTCCCGAGCAGGTGAGTATCGCTCTTGCTGGCCGGTCGCGTACCGATCTGTGTACTCTGGAGCTGTTTCAGCTGGCTCAGGAGCTGCCCCGTTACCGGTTTGTTGCTCAGGGCAACGGCGATTTGCGCGAGGGGGCGGATGCCGGCTCCCTGGCGGCACGCTTAACCGGCCGCCTGCAAGACTGGCGGGAAGAGGGTTGGCGAGTGTTGCTGGTTTGCCATCAACAGGGTCAGGCCGAGCGTTTGCAGGACCTGCTGCGGCCCCACGGTTTGGAACTGCCTCTAAGCCAAGGGATGAGTCTGTCGCAGTTACAGCCAGGCCAGCTGGCACTGACCCTCGGCGACCTCTCTTGCGGCTTTCGTCTACCCGACGAACAGCTGGTGGTGATTGGCGAAGAAGAGATTTTCGGCCGTCGCAGCCATCGTCGAGGTTTGAGCGAAGCCCGAGCCCAGGCCATGCTTTCCTCCCTGGCCGAGCTGCGGGAAGGGGACTATGTGGTGCATGCCGATCACGGCATCGGCATCTACCGCGGTTTGCTTCATCTGGCTAGCGGATCGGTAGCCGGGGACTTTCTGCATCTTGAATACTTCGGCCAGGACAAGCTCTATCTGCCCGTAGACCGCATCGAAAAGGTACAGAAATACGTCGGCGGCGAAGGCCACACCCCACGCCTCGATCGCATGGGCGGTGGTGCCTGGGAAAAGGCCAAGCTGAAGGCTCGTGCAGCGGTAGAAGAGTTGGCCCGCGAGCTGCTGCAGCTCTATGCCAAGCGCACCATGAGCAAGGCTTTTCGTTACTCGCCTCCCGATCATCTGTTTCGCGAATTTGAAGCCGCTTTCCCCTATGAGGCGACCCCCGACCAACAGGTGGCTATCGATGAAGTGCTGGCCGACATGCAGTCGGAGCAGACCCTTGATCGGCTAATTTGTGGTGACGTGGGTTACGGCAAGACCGAGGTGGCTATTCGGGCCGCTTACAAGGCGGTGCTTGATAATAAGCAGGTGGCGGTACTGGTGCCGACCACGGTACTGGCTCGCCAGCACTGGCTCAATTTTCAGGAGCGCCTGAAAGGCTGCCCGGTGACGGTAGAGATGGTCTCGCGCTTTCGCACCGCCGCCGAGCAAAAAGAGGTGCTGGCTCGCACCGCCGCCGGTCAGGTCGACATTCTTATCGGCACCCATCGGTTGCTGCAAAGGGACGTGCGTTTCAAGGACCTCGGCCTGGTGGTCGTCGACGAGGAGCAGCGCTTTGGCGTCAGCCACAAGGAGCGCTTGAAGAAGCTCCGCGCCGAGGTCGACATGCTGACCCTGACCGCCACTCCTATCCCCCGTACTCTGCACATGAGCATGCTCGGTCTGCGCAATCTGTCGGTTATCGACACCCCCCCCGTCGATCGTCAAGCCATTCGCACCTATGTTACTCGCTTTGAGGACGATCTGATTCGCCAGGCCATTCTGCGCGAGTTGCGTCGGGGCGGGCAGGTCTTTTTTGTGCACAATCGGGTCCAGTCCATCGACGCCATGGCCGGTTTTCTGCGCACCCTGGTGCCGGAGGCCAAGGTCTCGGTTGGTCACGGTCAAATGGGGGAAAAAGCCCTGGAAAAGGTCATGCTCGATTTCATCGAGGGCCAAAGCAACGTGCTGGTATGCAGCACCATCATCGAAAACGGGATCGATATCTCCCGGGCTAACACCATCATCATCAATCGCGCCGACTGCTTCGGTCTATCCCAGCTCTATCAACTGCGGGGCCGGGTTGGCCGTTCCGACCGGCGCGCCTATGCCTATCTGCTGATTCCCGGCGAGGGGACCCTGACCCGCGAGGCCCGAGAG
>JABXKU010000194.1 GCA_013619105.1 Desulfuromonadales bacterium | reverse complement strand
CTTGCCGGCGTAATAGGCGAAGAAGGGCTTGTCGCTGCTGGCATGTCGTTCGATGAAATCGATCACGTCATTGGCGGTATCGGTATCCATGGTGTTGTAGAGTTCCAAGGAGAAGGGGGCAACCATCTCCGGTTTTTCACCTTTTTTGCCGCGCATGTTGCCGCCAGTATCATAAGCGAAATTTTCAGGTGCTGGAGACCAGACAAGGCCACCCATATTTGTATAGCCTGCATTGTCAGTCCGTTTGACGTTGCGATTGAAGCCCCACCAGGGCGGGTTTCCCTCGGACCACAGTGCCTCGTCGAAGCCCTGGTTGATGGGATAGTGTTCCGGTTCGCCGCCGAGGTGCCACTTGCCAAACATGCCAGTGTGGTAACCCGCTTTCGATAGCACCTCGGCCACGGTGACCTCTTCGTCGGCGAGGCCCATACCCTCCGTACCGGGGAACAACACGCCGGTGATACCCATGCGAACCGGGTGACGTCCAGCCATCAACGCGGCGCGGGTAAGGGTACAGGCAGGCTCGGAGTAGAAGGAGAGAAGCTTCATCCCCTCGGCTGCCATCTGGTCGAGGTTCGGCGTAGTGACGCCACGAACCTTGCCACCGCCATAAGACCCCAACTCCGTGTAACCGATGTCATCGGCGAGGATAAAGACAATATTGGGTTTCTTGCCGAACTTTTTCTCAAGCGCCGCCAGCCTGTCCTGAATTTGCCTGTCATCAGCTGCCCACTGCTCGCCGAACTGTTTCTCGCGCACCCTGTATTCGGCATCTGGCTGAATGGCCTGTGAGATCGACGGAACCGCCGCTATCAGCAGCAGAGACAGCCACCGGCTGGCTTTTGCCAATAGTTCCAGCGTCCCTTTTTCGTTTAAGTGCAAAGGTTTCATGATACCTCTCCTGTGGTGGACACTATTTGGTCGGGTCCGGGTCAAATGGATAATCGAACTCAACTTTATGACCCAGCTGCGCTTTTTGATGCGGAAACTTCTCGATCATCTTTATGTGGTCCTGGATGATCTTTTGGAATGCAGGCCCCGCCCAAAGACCAATTTCCACCATGTTCGGGTATCTCTCGCCCGGGTCGTAGTAGAGGTTATAGAAGTAGTGGTGCGCCGAGTCTAGACTGAAGGTCGGCTCCGACGGTGCAGACGGCAAACGGAATTTGATCTGATCCTTGCGCACGGCTTCGAGACCCGAATGGTTGTAGTGAAAGTTCCAGTCTCGCCTCGATTTTACTTTTTCCAGAAGCAGCAGTGAGCTTTGATCGACTCCGTCCGTAACACGGTCATTTGGAATCTTGTCTTTGACACCGGCGATGCTGGCCACCGTGGTAAACCAGTCCGTCACATCAACGATGCCGTCCGGTTCCTGAAAGGCTTCAATCATACCGGGCCATGAGGCAATCGCGGGCACGCGTATGCCGCCCTCCCAGGTATCCGACTTTTCGCCCTTGAGCAGCGAATAGCCACCGTGCGGATGCATGGCGTACATCGGTCCGTTGTCACTGCTCCATATAACCAGCGTATTCTCCTCGATACCGAGTTCCTTGAGCGTGTCGAGTACCCGTCCGACGTTATAGTCATGCTCGGTCATCTGAGCGGCGTTGTTGGTTCCGGCAGGTGTGTTCATGAACTTGGGATTCGCCCCAAAGAAGTGATTGCCTTTACCCGCGTAGTAGACAAAGAAAGGCTTATCGCCTTTGGCGTTACGCTTGATGAAATCGATCGTATTGTCGGCCACCTCGGTATCATAGCTGTTGTATTTCTCTATGCTGTAGGGGTAGACAATCTCAGGCTTCCCGCCCTTGGTGGCGCGCATGACTCCGCCCAAGTCCCAAGGTTGCGCATCAGGCCCCGGAGGCCAGGTAAAATGAGCCCGAGTCATATAGCCGTCTCTATCGGTGGGTTTGACACCCTTATTGTATCCCCACCACAGCGGATTCCCTTCGCTCCACTCCGCCTCGTCAAAGCCGTTATTGGTGGGTATATATTCGAGGTCGTCCAATGAACCGCCCATGTGCCACTTGCCGTACATTGCCGTGGTGTAACCCGCCTCCGAGAGGAGTTCGGCGATTGTCACTTCGTAGTTCCTAAGTCCTATTC
>JABXKU010000193.1 GCA_013619105.1 Desulfuromonadales bacterium | reverse complement strand
GACAACATTGTACGTACTGGATCCAAGAATCTGCAAACCGTCAATCTTTGTCCGCAACAGGTCACCCACCCGGATACGTACGTGCTGCACCAGAACATCGTGGGTGCTTATCTGAAAGCACGCTCCAACAATCTCAATTCCCGGTGAAGGGGCAGTCTGCCCAACAATGCTTACATAGGGATTGGCGACCCTCAGGGTCGATGAGAGCTCGATGGTACCAGATACTTCGAACACGATAATTCTTGGCCCACTCGCACTAACGGCAGCCCGCAAGGAACCGGTACCTGAATCATTGAGGTTGGTAACCTTGATAATCTGACCACCACGGCCGGCCTTAGTTTCGGTACCAAACCCCATAGCACCGGGGAATATCGGGATATAGCTAAGATCAGGATCGGGGGTCGAGTCGGTGGTAGGGGGCGTGCCGGTATCCGTAGACGTATCGCCGCCGGTGCTCGTACCGCTATCACTGGATGAGCCGGAACCAGAATCGTTATCGATGATGCTCACAGTCGACTCGATTATTGAGCCAAGGGAGGCGCCGTCAGTGGGATTGCGCAATAAAACGGTAAAGGTTTCATCACTTTCTGTAACCGCATCGTCAGTAATAGCGATGCTGATAGTTTTATTTTTCTGACCGTCTGCAAAGTTTACCACCGTCCATGAAAAGCTCTCGTAGTCGGTGGCATAATCGGCGGTCACCCCAGAGGTACGTACCTCAACGGATGCGGCACCATTGGCGCCGTCAACACGGTTGAGCAGCACCTTAACCGTACCAGCCTCTTCGTTTACCGAATAACTGGCCGCACCCAATTCAAAACTGCCGGGTTCTGACCCACTGTCGGTTGACGTGTCACTGTCGGGAGTCGGCACCGAAGAATCTTCGTTGAGCACCGTTACTTCTCCAGCAAGATCGGTCTGTGGGTATTGACTTGGGCCAATATCCGGTAGCACATCAAAAGTAACGGCGTCTTCTAGGGCAGCATCACCACGATTTTCTTGTACATAATAATGGAGGGCCAGTTCAGAAAGGCCATCTACAAGAAGTTCGGTTTCGGCCACGGGATCGCTGATTTCGCCATTTCGAGCCGCTACGGTCAGAGTTCCAAGCAGGTTACTGGTAGCGCTGATTAAGTGATCAATGGTCAAAGGACTGCCAAAATCGGCCAAGGTTGCGCTTAACTGATCACGCACCGCCTGATAGCGGCTCAAGCTAAGGCAATACTTCACCATTTCGGTGGCCTCGGCCAACTGAGCAACATCTCCCTGGTCGTCAGGACCCCAAGAAAAGTTATTCAGACGCAACAGATAGGTGTTTACGGCAATCGATGCCTGCAACAGAGTGAGTTGATCGTCGGTAAACGTTTCCAGCCCTGAAAGCCCGGCCATTGGATCGTTATACAGGTCACTTTCCTGCAAACCGCTGATACCGGCGTCGTCGAGCATGGTTATTACCTGCTCAGCAGTAAAACCGTTCCCCAGCAAGGTCGTTAGTGGTGACACCACCAGTTCGCCTGCGGGGTCGATAGCCCCCTGCAAATCACCTTCATAAGGTTTGCCGATATGGCTTCCCTTGTTGTTTGTTTTCATTCGAACGACGGAATCGTTCTGGACGGTTTTTTTAAAATTGAAACGCCCATTGCTTTTAGATGCCGTAGAAGTCTGTAAAACGTCACCACCGGATGAAACTTCCTCAAAAACAGCCCCTGTAATATAAGGGTCAACAGCCACACCGGCCGTACCGGCGCTTGTGTCACCATCACTGCTGCTGCCACCGCCGCCACCACAGCCATTAAGCAAAAACAATACTGCAATCAAAACCAACCAACATTTTTTCAACATCTTTTGTTTCACCATCTGCACATCCTTGCATAAAGCCATTAAGAACTTTATGACTTCCGTTAAAGGGATCGAAATATTACCTACAATAAAAACTCTGCCCCCTACCATCCATGCCAAAGGCGTGCAATGAACCAACTTATAAGGTTTTTCTTGGCACATTAAGTCGCACAGCAGGGTACAAAGCAAATGGTGTGCCAAAATCCTTGCCATGGAGAATTAGATAAAATAGCTCGCATACAATTGAGCGAACGTATTATCAAGTAGTTAGA
>JABXKU010000192.1 GCA_013619105.1 Desulfuromonadales bacterium | reverse complement strand
TGTTGCTTGATATTAAATTGTTTGGTGCGTAACTCTAAAGGAGCACTGGCCGAAAGTCAATCGCCTTTCCCTGACCCCGCAGCCGGTTGACCCTGCATCAGGGCAGGTGCAAGCTATGTCCCTGGCCCGCCATTGCAACCAGGCGGGCGAAGGTGTAGCTGTCCAGGGTCCCCGTCAGGCCGACACGGGCTTCCTGCCAGACCTTCTGTATCGGACAGTAAGCTTCCCGTTGGCAGGTTCCGGTTTCTTCAAGGCAGAGATTAAGGTGGATATCTCCCTCCTCAGCCTTGATCACGTCGAGCAGGGTGATGCTGTCGGCACTTTTGTTCAGGTAGAATCCGCCTCGAACGCCCCGGTGCGAACCAACAATGCCGCTCTTGATCAAGGGTTGCAGAATCTTGGTGAGAAAGGCCGGGGTGATCTCCTGCTCCCGGCAGATATCCTTTTTCAACACTGTAGTGCCGGGCGGCTGCATAGCCATAAACAATACTGCACGGATCGCGTATTCTGTCGCCCTTGTTATAACCACGCATCCTCCGTAATGACTCGTTAAATAAGTGACTTGTGTGGTAAGCAATAACCTGCCAAGGCAATCCTTGTCAAGGAAAGAGGGAAGTACTCGAATTTGAGGGGCAATGAGCTGTGGCTAAACTGGTGATCGTTGGAGGGGCTGGGTGGTTAGCGTTCTAGCGCTCTATGCTTGACAGGGAAGCGTAAGGACGACATATTTCAGTAACTCTACAAGAAAGGCCGCTGTTGAACGCGATGGTTTGTACACAGAAAAGCTCTCAAGTGGTCGGACGCTTTGCGCCCAGCCCCAGTGGGCCTCTTCATTTTGGTTCATTGGTCGCCGCGCTCGGCAGTTACTGTCTGGCCCGCCATGTTGGCGGGTCTTGGCTGTTGCGCATCGAAGACCTTGATACTCCGCGGGTGGTGCTGGGAGCCGCAGACGAGATTCTGCGGGCTCTCGAGGATTGTGGACTGGAGTGGGATGGACCGGTGCTTTACCAGAGCCGTCGGACTGACCGCTATCAGGCGGCTCTGGAACGTTTGCAGCAGAGCGGCTTGATCTTTGCCTGTGGTTGCTCCCGCAAGGAAGTGCTGGCCAGTGCCCCCCACGTTAGTGAAGAAGGCCCTATCTATGCTGGCGTCTGTCGGGCCGGCCTGGCTCAAGGGCGCCGGCCTCGCTCAATGCGGATTCGGGTGCCGCAGGAGCAGGTCTGTTTCGTCGATGGAGTGTTCGGTGCTCGGGAACAGCGACTGGAAAGTGTGGTGGGGGATTTCGTCTTGCGCCGTGCCGACGGCCTTTTTGCCTATCAGTTGGCGGTGGTGGTGGACGACGCCGAGTCCGGCGTCAACCAGGTAGTGCGGGGTGCCGATCTGTTGACCTCAACCCCTCGCCAGATCTTTTTGCAGAGCTGTCTAGGTTATTCACCGCCGGACTATATCCACCTACCCTTGGCGCTGGCGCAGGACGGTGAAAAGATCAGCAAGCGTCACGGCGCTGTAGCTATCGCCACAGGCCAGGGCAGGGCACCGGACCTGTGGCGGGCTCTGCGCTTTCTCGGTCAGTCTGTGCCGGAAGAATTGCAGAACGCCCCGGCGGTCGAGGTTGTGGCTTGGGGGGTAAAACATTTTGACCTACAACAAGTGCCGACCAGTTTCCGGGTTGCCGATGGTTGAGATTACCAGTTGGCGGATAGATTGAAGGGGATGGTCAGGCCGGTACGCAGGCTCCAATCCTCGCTTTTGTTGCTCAAACCAACGCTTCCGCCCAGATCCCACAACCAGCCACCAAGTGGCAGCTGCAGTCCGGCTCGCATCGCACTACGGCTGTTGAGGGAATCGTCTCCCTCCATGCCTTCGACAGACAGCAGGCCGGCCAGTCTATTGTTCATCAGTGGTGCCCGAATGCCGAGGGCATAACGGAAGGCGTCGTCCTGGCCGTTGCTATTGGAGCGGGGGTCGCCGAGAATGGCCAGGCCGAGGTTGAGATAAGTCGAAAAGAGCGGGAAATTGCGGCTGGCCAGCAGGTCGATGAAGATGTCGGCTTCGTCGGTGCCGAAATCGTCCTTGTCATAGGCGTTGGGCAGTTTTGTAGCCAGTCGCAGGGCCAGGGCTGGTA
>JABXKU010000088.1 GCA_013619105.1 Desulfuromonadales bacterium | reverse complement strand
ATTGAAAAGACCAAATCATACAATCGGCCGGTCTTGCCCGGCCAGGCGCCTTACTTTTCTTGACGACCTAGAAAAGTAACCAAAAGAAGGTCGCCCCCCGTTGGCCCCTTCGGGGTTCCCTTTCTCCGGGATTATAATCCGGGAAGGACGAAAACTCGCTACGCTCAGACATCCGTCCTTCTGTTCCGGATGAAAATCCCTGCGTTCGGCGGCACTCACAGGGGGGTGAAAATCGTAAGATGTAAAGCATCAAGCCTTTCGCCCTTCCATCCCCTGTGACGCGGCCGGAGCGAAGTGGACGTTTTACGATAAGGCGGGGAAATGTTTGAGCGCAGCGAGTTTTTGCCCGCCCGTAAAACGTCTGCGTAGCGTAGGGAACCCGCAGGGCAAGGAGTTGGGACGCCTTTTTCTGCCTACTCTTTTTTGGCGTGTAAAAAGAGTCGGGCGTCGGGCGGTACCCGCAGGGCAAGGAGTTGGGGCGCCTTTTTCTGCCTACTCTTTTTTGGCGTGTAAAAAGAGTCGGGCGTCGGGCGGGGGCGCAACCCCGCGGTCTTACTCTTCAGCTTTAAAAACCATAAGGGCTCTTAACGGACCCTTATCAACCCAGACATTCCTGCACCGATACCAATAGAAAAAGGCCGGGAGAGCATCATCGCTCCCCCGGCCTTTTTATCTCTATTCTAACTAGCTCAATACCGCACCCGCGCCCGATAAGTCAGTACTACCTTACCTCCTGCGGGCACCTTCACCTGCCAGACAGCAGTACGGGAATCCTCCTTGCGATGAGGCAGACTTTCCTCGAGGATCTGCCAATCGCCGGGCAGCGGTTCGGCGACCTTAACCGTTACCGCCTTATCGGTAGCATTGCTCAATTCAATAAGATAAGCACTTTCGATCAGGTTTTCCCGGGCACCGGAGGCCAGCTTTTTAAAATCGGTCTGGGTCCGCTGGGCGGTGACATCGAAAGCCGACCCCAGTTGCAAACGCACCGTTTGATTTTTAGCCGTATGATCGATGCGGTCCTCACCGACGAACTGGGCGTTCCCGGCGCGATCGTTTTTGTAAACCCGTAGGATACCTTTTGGCAAGGGCAGACCGAGACCGCCTTGCTTGCGATTGTCGAATTCGAGATAGACGGCTGCTTTGAGCTTTTCACCCAATTTACCGTATAGACCTCGATAGTAATATTGGCTACCGCGCAGCAGGTATTCCTTGCGCACCGGCACCGCGCTGGCACCGAGCAAAGCGACCTGCTTGACTTGGTTTTGGCCGATGGTGGTGGGTCGCTCAAGGGTGTATAGATGATAGTCGAGGAGGCTTTCTTCGGCCATCGCCGGTGCCACCGCCATGGTTTTAACCACCCGACCATCAAAAGCTGC
This sequence comes from Desulfuromonadales bacterium, assembly GCA_013619105.1. Classification (GTDB taxonomy): domain Bacteria; phylum Desulfobacterota; class Desulfuromonadia; order Desulfuromonadales; family Syntrophotaleaceae; genus Syntrophotalea_A. The sequence goes on along the minus strand of JABXKU010000088.1, from coordinate 9,401 downwards.
CCGCTCCAACAGCGCCGGCCTGACCCGGTTGACCTCACCGGCCACCAACTGCAAAAGGGCGTTACGATAGGTACTGCCACTACGATTGTCGAGGGTCACCCAACCTGACAAGTCAAGTTGGCTATCATCGGCGCTCAGTTCAGCCACGTAATCAGCCCGCCAGGACAGGCCGCTGCTCAGGTAGCTAAGTTCAATATCCCGCGGTCCCGCTTTGCTATTAGACAGACGTACAACCAAAGTCGGTCGGTCACGCAAATTGGCTGGCACATCGGGAAACACCAACCGGCCGGGAACACCGGTTTCGATGCGGTCACCCATGCGCAGTACCACCCCGCCATTGGCTGCCAGCACTGTGGCTGGCTCTAGGGTTTCGGCACCGCTCTGTGGATGCACCCGCACCACCTGCACCGTCTTGCCGACATACTTTTCCAGCAGTTTCTGCGGCGTCAGCAGATCGTAATCGAAATTCTGTTCCACCACTTGTAAGCCGCCCTTACCATCCAATTCACGAAGCAGAGCGGTTTCTGCCATCATACCGCCGCTCACTTCACGCAGGGCCAGCAAGCTTTCTCCGGCCGGCAGCTCAATCCGCCGGCGATCCTTGATCAAGGCCAAATCACCATTGTAGATAGTTACCGCCACCTGCTGTTGGTCCTGCAGGGTGCTGCGTAACTCTTCGGCGGTGGCCACCGCTCCACTACTAAGAAAACATAGCCCCAGCAAAAGCCCCAAACTACGCTTACATGTTCTCTGCATCGACTGCCTCCTCGCTGAGAGTCCTAATTCCAAACCTTCCGGGGAAATATCTCATAAACGACGTTACGATTATTATAGCAAACCCTCGTTTTTAATATCAGCCAGTTCAGAAAAGGAGATCGAAGCAATACCTCAAGCTGGCTCGAGACCGGCAAACTTAATCAGTAATTTTTTCAAACCGACAGTCCGAAAAAAGATGCTGACCTTCTGCTTGTCACCGCTCCCCTCGAGGCGACGAATAGTGCCGACCCCGAACTTGGCGTGCCGAACCTTCTGACCAAGGCACGGCCCCATTTCTGCATCCGGCACCTGGCGCACCTCTTCTTCGAAGAAGTCGTCGGCATCTATCGGGTCCGATGTCAATTCCTCAAAGACCGAAGCCAGATTGTGACCGGCAGACTTTGTTGTGCCTGAATCATCAAAAACCGAAGCCAGATTGTGGCTAGCCGCGTGACGTAAGGTGGGCTGCTCGTCATCCTCCAAAAGTCGAGGCGGGACTTCAGCTAGAAAACGGCTCGGCTGGTTATACTGAAAATCACCGTAGATGCGCCGACGGCGAGAATGGCTCAGGTAGAGTTTATCCATGGCCCGCGTCATGCCGACGTAACACAGTCGCCGCTCCTCCTCGAGTTCATCTCTATTTTCGCCGCTTCGGCTGTGGGGAAACATCCCCTCTTCCATGCCGGTCATGAACACCACCGGGAATTCAAGGCCTTTGGCGGCATGCAGAGTCATGAGAGTCACCCGATCTTCACTAGCATCATAGGAGTCGAGGTCGGTGACCAACGCCATATTTTCAAGATATTCCTGCAGAGAACTCCCACTAGTGTGATGCTCTTCCATACCGGCCAGCAACTGTTCGAGGTTCTCCAGTCGGCCCTTAGCTTCCTGGCGTTCCCCCTCGGCCATGGCCCCTTGCGCTTCCTCCCGCAGGAGCGGCCCGTAGCCGCTCTCTTCGATGAGTTCAGCCGTCAATTGTGGAAAAGGTAGCTGAGCCAGCCGACCTTGAAAATCGTTCATCAGCACAACGAATTTGCTCACTTTATTGGCCGCAGCGCCTTTGAGCACACCGCGCTGCAGAGCGAGGCTGCAAGCCGGCAGAAATCCCCCCGCCTCCTCTTCCAAGGTGGCGATACGTTCCACTGTTTTGGCACCGATTCCTCGAGCCGGGACGTTAACGATGCGTTTGGCAGACAGGGCATCAGCAGGATTGACCAGGGTACGCAAATAGGCCGAGATATCCTTGACTTCCATACGAGCAAAGAACTTGACCCCGCCAAACATCACATAGGGCAGCCGTTCGGAAACCAAAGCCTCCTCCAGTGATCGTGACTGGGCGTTGGTGCGATAAAATACCGCGACATCACGCAGATGACGCCCGGACAGCCTCAGCTTAGCGACCTCGGCAGCAACAAAGCGCGCCTCGGCCAGGTCATCACTGCAATCCTTGAGGGTAATGGGTTCGCCAGCCGGATTTTCGGTCCACAGGGTTTTGCCTTTACGGCCGACATTACACGCCACCACTTCACCGGCCGCCTCAAGAATAGTCGACGTCGAGCGGTAGCTCTGTTCTAAGCGAATCACGCGGCTGCCGGCAAAATCCCGTTCAAAATTGAGAATATTCGTGATCTCAGCGCCGCGCCAGGCGTAAATGGACTGATCGTCGTCGCCGACCACGCACAGGTTGCCGTGGCCTGCGGCCAGCATCTTGACCAATCGGTACTGCACCTGGTTGGTGTCCTGAAACTCGTCGACCAGCAAGTGATGAAAGCGCTCGGCATAACGGGCCAGCACCGCCGGGTGTTCTTCGAACAGACGCAGGGTGCACAGTAACAAATCGCCAAAATCGAGAGCGTTAGCCCGCTTTAGGCGTCGCTGGTAGAGTTCGTAGACTCGGGCGGTAAGTTCTCCGTAATAATCGCTGCGATCGAGCTCGTCGGGCAACAGAGCACTATTTTTGGCGCTATCGATGGCCGACGCCGCTGAACGGGCCTTAAGGGTCTTCTCAGGGATATTGAGTTCTTTGAGGCAGTCCCGCAGCAACCGCTGCTGATCCTGGTCGTCGTAGATGGTGAAATCGCTGGTGTAGCCGAGGGCTTCAATGTCTCGCCGTAAAATCCGTACGCAGGCCGCGTGAAAGGTGCTCACCCAAGGTAACTCGCTCGAACCGAGCAGCCTTTCGAGCCGTTCGCGCATCTCGGCGGCCGCCTTATTGGTGAAGGTCACGGCTAGAATCTGCCAAGGTGCGACACCGCCTTCACGAATCAAATGGGCTACTCGGTGGGTCAAGGTGCGGGTTTTTCCAGATCCGGCTCCGGCCAGGATTAACAGCGGACCGTCCTGGTGGAGCACCGCCTGCTGCTGCATTTCATTGAGGGAACTAAGCAAATCATTCATCGCCGACCTCTTCCAGCTGACGAACCATCAAGGCTCGGTTGTAGGCTGACACCATATCCCGGCGAGAGACGATGCCGAGTAGCTTATTGCCGTTATTGCGATCCACCACCGGCAGTTGTTCGATATTTCGATAGCCGATCTTGCGCATAGCGCTGTCGAGGTTTTCGTCCTGGTTAACGGTGATTACATCGAGGGTCGCCAATTCCTTAACCACCACCAGGTCAAGCAGATCATGTTCGAATACTACACCCATAAAATCCTGTACCGAGATGATGCCTGTCAGCTGGCCGTTACGGTTGACCAGGGGAAAGTTGGTGTGTCGGGTACTGGCCATGAATTGGTTGAACTGTCGCAGAGTCATGTTCTCAGGAATCGATTCAGGATCGCGGGTCATAACCTCACCCACCTGCAGCGACTTCATGATATTTCGCTCTTTTCCCGCCTCAAGGTCGATACCGGCCCGGGACAGCTCTACCGTATCCAGACTGTCCTTTTTGAAGTGGCGACTGATGGCGGTGCCGATCACGCAGGAGAGCATGATGGGAATAATAATATCGTAAGAACCGGTCATCTCGAAGAGCAGAAAGATAGCGGTCATCGGTGCGTGGGTAGCGGCCGCCAGAAATGCTCCCATGCCGACCAGAGCATAGGTTCCGGGTAAAGTAACCACACTGGGAAACAAACTCTGCAATAGTTTCCCGAAGGCCCCGCCGGTCACCGCACCGATATACATAGACGGAGCGAAAAGGCCGCCGGGCAGCCCCGAACCGAGGGTCAGCGAAGTTGCCAGAGCCTTGACCAAGACCAACGCCGCCAGCATCCAGAAGATGCCCTCGCCGCGCAGTACCGTCTCCATGAATTCATAGCCATTGCCGAAGATCTGCGGAAACACAATGCCGATGGCGCCAACCAGGGCACCGCCGAGGATCGGCTTGGCCAAAGGATGTAGCTTCAGGGCGGTAAAACGATCCTTGATTCGATAGTGAAAATCGATGAAAGCCACCGCCAGCACCCCAACCAGCATACCGAGCACCACATAAAAGATCAGCTCCCAGGGATGGGCCACCGAATAGGACGGCGCCTGCAGCGCCGGCACATCGCCAAGCAAGGCCCGGGAAACCACGGTAGCGATACCGCTACTGATAACGATAGCGGTAAAGCTGCTCAGTTCAAAGGCGGCCAGCAGAACGATTTCGTGGGCAAAGAAGACCCCGGCGATGGGCGCATTAAAGGTGGCGGCAATGCCACCGGCCACGCCGCAGGCGACCAGCACCTTGAGCCGCTCACCACTCATCTTGAACATCTGCCCGGCCTGACTGCCAATGGCGCCACCGATCTGGGCGATGGGTCCCTCTTGGCCTGCTGAGCCCCCAGTGCCGAGAGTGATGGCGCTGGCCAAGCCGCGGGTCAGTATGGTACGGCCAGGGAAGTTAGCACCGCGCAGATTGGCGCGCTCGAGAAAATCAGGGAAGCCGAACTTGAGGTCTTTGGCGAAAAAGATGCCAAAAGGGATCATCAACAAGCCACCAACAACGGGGAACAGCAGCGACCAGAAACGGGCCGCGCTCCACTCATCAAAGGAGATGGCGAAAAATACCTTGCCCTGCTCGATGACCGCCCAATGGATCAGCTCGATGGTCTGGCGGAAAACGTAATTACCGAGTCCAGCTAGGATGCCGATAGCCAGAGCCAGCATGACCATGAAGGTGTTTTCTGTAATGCCGAGGCGGCTGAGGAGGGCCGGACTGCGATGACGCAGCCATGTCAGGGCTCCCATGGCGGAAGCTTGGTGTGATTTTTTCATGGAGGGGCAGTCTTTCACTTGCTGAAGGGGAACAAAGACGCCGGCAAACGCCGGCAGATGAAACAATTTCAATTTTATATGGTGCCGACCGGTGACAACAAGGAAATGCTTCCAGAAGCGGTCACCAGAGCTTCAATCAGATTCGGTAGACTTGTTCGGTACTCAAGGTTTCCACCCCGGCCTCACTGAAAATCTGCTGAACTGATTCGGCATCTTCGACATCGATGACCAGTATAGCACTACGCTGGTCGCCGAGTACCGTGCCATAAGCGTTCTGCACATTAAGGCCGGCCTTGGCCAAAAGCAGCAGCATATCGTGAAGGGTCCCTGGCGCGTCGGTCATCTTCACCACCACGATCTCTCGCAGTGCCGCCGGATGCCCTGCCGCCGTTAGAACTTGGCAGGCCCTTTCCGGTTGGTCGGCTAACAGATTGAGAATCCCCCAGCCAGCGGTACTGGTCGATAGGGTCATGGCGCGGATGTTGAGCTGTTGCTCTTTGAGAACTGCGGTAATCTTCTCTAGCCGGCCCGGCTTATTTTCCAGAAACACCGATACCTGATGGGCGATCATACAGACTCCTGTGGCTTGCGCAGATCCTGAACCCGTACTGCCTTACCCTCACTCTTGGGCAGACTGCCCGGCTCTACCAGGCAAATGGCAGGGGTTACGAGAATTTCGTCGCGAACTTCATGGCTGATCTTGCGGGAAAGATTCTCCAACGCCTCCATGTTGCCGGTGAACCATTCTTTCTGCACCTCGACTTGAATCTGCATCTCATCGCTGCCGTTGCGGTTCTCTACAACAATCAAATAATCGCTGCCAACCTCGGCAAAACGCATCAGAACCTTTTCAATCTGCATGGGGAAGATGTTGCAACCCTTGAGGATGAGCATATCGTCGCTGCGCCCGGTGATGCGGTCAAGACGGCGATGAGTACGGCCACAGGGACAGGGTTCGGGCAGAATGCGGGTCAGGTCGCGGGTTCGATAGCGCAGTAAAGGCATAGCTTGGCGATCGAGGGTAGTCAGCACCAGTTCACCAAATTCACCATCGGGAAGCGGCTCGAGGGTTTCCTGATCGATGATTTCGACCACGAAACAATCCTCCCAGATATGCAGACCGTTTTGCTGCTGACACTCAAAGGCTACCCCCGGACCGTTCATCTCCGACAGACCGTAAGAATTGTAGGCGCTGACGCCGAACAGTTCCTCGATGCGGCGCCGCTGTCCCTCACTATGAGGCTCGGCTCCGATAACAAATAGGCGCAGGTCGGTGTCCCGGCGAGGATCGATGCCGAGTTCCGTAAAGACACTGTGCAGACGCAGCAAGTAACTAGGGATGGTGTGGACCGCGGTGGTAGCAAAATCCTGCATCAATTTAATCTGTCGGCGGCTATTGCCGGCGGCCGCGGGAATAACCAATGCACCAAGATGCTCGGCACCGTACTGAAAACCCAGACCGCCAGTAAATAAGCCGTAGCCGCAGATATTCTGAAACACATCCGTCGGCCGCACGCCAGCACAATAGAGGGAACGGGCCACCAGATTGGCCCAAGAAGCCAAGTCATGCTGGTTGTGAAAAATCACTGTCGGATTACCGGTTGTGCCACTCGAACAGTGCAAGCGCACCGGACCATCTTTGGGATCGGCCAGAAAACCGTAGGGGAAATGGCTGCGCAGATCGTCCTTGGTGGTAAATGGCAGGCTACGAATATCGTCAATGTGCCGTAATTGCTCGACCGCAACACCACCGGAAGCGAACTGCTGCTGGTAAAAGGGCGAGCGACCGGCACACTCGATGGTCTTATGCAGACGTTCGAGCTGCAGCTGCTGCAAACGCGCCAGCGGAAGCTGTTCAATCTCCGGTTCCCAGTACATGTGTGTCATATCCTTCTCAACAAAATCATCGGGCCAGAACTTGCCCGGTCATAGCATCTTGAGCACCGCCAACCTTTTAGTCGCGATCAAAAGCAGGACAACGCTGCAGAACATAGCAGATTTCAAGACGAAATGGTAGCAAAGGAGAGCAAGATAAGGCCGAAAATCAACACAGTGAGGACGCCTCCTCCTGACGGACCGGCACTGCTACCAAAACATCAAAGCCAGCTCGTTGTATGTGGGTCGGCGCCATGAGCCGAAGGGAGCAATCTATGTTATTCCCGTTGAAGCCCCCGGCTAAACTCCTGCAGCTTTGAAGGCCTCGCTGACGATCGCTTTGGCCTGACCCTGAATCTGCTTTAGGTGCTCCTCGCCCTTGAAGGACTCGGCATAAATTTTGTAAATATCCTCGGTCCCCGAAGGGCGGGCAGCGAACCAACCATTTTCGGTGGTGACTTTAAGGCCGCCGATTCCGGCGCCGTTACCGGGGGCGTTGGTCAGCTTGGCGGTGATCGGTTCTCCGGCCAAGGACTCAGCGCTGATCTGCTCGGGTGAAAGTTTACCGAGCACAGCCTTCTGTGCGGGGGTCGCTTCGGCGTCGATCCGGGAGTAGATAGGAGCGCCGAATTTTGCCACCAGATCCTGGTAGTGCTGGGCCGGATCGCGACCGGTCACTGCGGTGATCTCGGCCGCCAGCAGGGAAAGTATGAATCCATCCTTGTCGGTAGACCAGACACTGCCGTCTTTGCGCAGAAAGGAGGCGCCGGCGCTTTCTTCGCCGCCGAAGCCGTAAGAGCCGTCCGCCAGACCGTCGACGAACCATTTAAATCCGACCGGGACCTCCAAAAGGGTGCGTCCCAAGTCGGCTGCTACGCGATCGATCATCGAAGAGGAGACCAGGGTCTTGCCCACCGCGGCGTCCTTGCCCCATCCAGAGCGGTGGCTGAAAAGGTAATTGATGGCCACGGCCAGATAGTGGTTGGGATTCATCAGCCCGGCCGATGGAGTGACGATGCCATGACGGTCGAAGTCGGGGTCGCTGGCAAAGGCAATGTCATATTGGTCCTTGAGCTTGATTAACCCTGCCATGGCATGGGTGGAGGAGCAGTCCATGCGGACCTTGCCGTCCTTATCGACACACATAAAACTGAAGGTGGGGTCGGGGTAGCCGTTGATCAGTTCGATATCGAGGCCGTACTTTTCCGCGATGGGCTTCCAGAACCCGAGACCGGAGCCTCCCAACGCATCGGCGGCCATATGCAGACCAGCATTTTTGATCGCTTGCATATCAACGACATTGCTGAGGTCATCGACATACGGGGTGATGTAGTCGTAAGGCACCGTTGCAGGGGCGGCAAGGGCTCGCTCATAGGAGAGGCGCTTGACCCCCTTCAGGTCTTGGTGCAGATAGCAATTGGCCTGGTCGGCGATGGTCGAGGTGATAGCGGTGTCGGCCGGGCCGCCGTTGGTCGGGTTGTATTTGATACCGCCGTTATCCGGCGGGTTGTGGGAAGGGGTAATGACTATCCCGTCGGCAAGCTGCTTGTTCCTGCCCCGATTGTGAGTGAGGATGGCGTGGGAGATGACCGGCGTAGGGGTATATTCAAAATCCTTGGCGATGCGCACCTCGACACCATTGGCTGCTAATACTTCCAGGGTGGTGGCGTGGGCCGCTTCCGAAAGGGCGTGGGTATCCCGATGGCGAGGATATGAGCCTCGTTAAAGGAGCCTTTTGCCGAGGAACCCCGGTGGCCCGAAGTGCCGAAAGACACCAAATTTGTTGTGTCGCTGAGATTTGGGTGCCGGGTATAGTAATCGCTGATAAGCCTGGGGATATTGGGAAGGATCGATTTCGGTGCCGGATGACCTGCTAGTGGATGAAGTGCCATGTTGCGTTCTCCTCGCAATTAAAGCCTTAATTGTCGATGGACGCCCCTGCGCCATCAGACTAGGGATTTTAGCGGCCCTGCAAATTCTGTCAAGTCAGATTAGGGGTATCAAGTTTTCCAGGGGGGGGGTAGAAAAGCACTCCGAAACAACAAATACCTCCAAGTCATAGCGACCTGAAGGCTCTTACCGTTCCCGAGTATTTTTTTCACCAGAACTCAATCTATACAGGTCTTAGGCAGGATACCGAGGGACCCGATGAGCATCGGTGTCTTGTCTGAGATAATATCGCCGAACATATTATCACAGAGGATGACATTGAACTGTTTCAGGCATTTCACCAACGGCATGGCTGCCTTGTCGACACTCACCAGACGACCACTGCGCTTTCGAGCCATCTCAAAGGCGACTGGAGCGATGCGCTCAACCTTGCATCCGTATAGAGCAAGGAGTCGTATCCCTTTCGGCTCAGAAAGGCTCTAAATTTCTTGAAACTTATGTCCCTCAGAACAGCAACGCTACGGAGAAATGGCATCTACCACTCCCCATCCTCACCGAACCCCGCCGTCAGCTTGCAAACTGGAGTATAACGATGATATATCCACTCTAATAAAGATCAAAAAACACCGCATATTACTTGATTTATCCCCATAGCCATACTATTATGTCAATATCTATC
>JABXKU010000191.1 GCA_013619105.1 Desulfuromonadales bacterium | reverse complement strand
CTACTGGGCACTCCTGCCGACGACGCGATACTCGAACAGATGTACACGGAGGTCACCGACAAGGATATTTACGAGAGCAGGTCGCTATTTGACATCCTGTCTAGCGATTCCCTTAGAGATACCTCGCCGCTGCAAGCGCTCATCGCCAAATACATCACCGCCGAGACCTTGCAGCGAGTAGCTGCCGCCTTCGATGACAATCGACTGATAATGGTCGGCACTACCAACGTTGATTATGGCCAGACCTGGGTTTGGAATCTGTCACTCCTTGCGAAGCACGGTGAGCTCGACCTTTATCGCAAGGTATTGCTCGCCTCTGCGTCGTTCCCTATCGTTTTTCCACCGGTGGAAATCGATGGTCATCTCTTCGTCGACGGGGCCGCCCGTTCGAATGTAGTCGTTATTGGTATGGCCGGGTCGGAGCAAGCCGCGCCGCCTCTGTATGGGCCCGGCAACTTGTACCTGATTTCTAACGGCAGGTTTCAGCATCCTCCCAAGGCTTTACGCAGGGTTCTCGGTAACGTCGCAGCCACAACTGTTGGTGTGATGATGGACCAATCGATGCAAACCGCTTTGACGCGGTCCTACTTCGGCGCGGTTCGTGCGCTCGCGGAACAGGCAGACCCATGGTCGAGCAAGCCGCCCAACACAGCGGACATCCCCCACTGGGTGATGGACTCAATAGATGATCGCATGTGACACGTTAATAGTGATCGTCTGTCGGGTTTTCTCTTTTCAACCAACCGGCGATTTGTTCGAGCGACCAGTAGCATCTGAGCTTTCTTGCCACGATGCGCCGTAGCGCTGGATGTTTCGCAACACCGGAATCAAACCTGTATTCAGTCAGGCTTTCCTGGCCGAATTCCATCGAAACATGCTGAATTGTCTTGCGAGTACCTTTTTTTACCTCCGCGCCTTCGTGACCCCTTACTAAACGCTGCGACTGGCAAACCAGATAGTGTGCCTTGCACCTTTCGACCCATGCGCCCGGACACACATCTCATCCACCTCAAACCCCACCTTTCGCAACCGTTGCAAAAAGTTCCTGTCTGGACCAGCCGACCAGACTGCCAACACACCCCCGGGGCGCAGTGCCGCGAATGCCTCGCTTAACCCGTTAATGCTATACAGCCAGTCGTTCTCCTTACGGGTGAGTCCCTCAGGGCCGTTATCCACATCGAGCAAGATGGCATCATAAGTTTGCTCTCCATTCATGAACATTCGGGCGACATCCATCTCGCTTACTGTGACCCGTGAATCCCGTAGCGGGTGACCGGCACGATCCCCTAGCGGCCCCCTGTTCCACGCCACCACGGCTGGTACTAACTCTGCCACGACGACCTGCGCCTGGTTGCCGAGATGTCGGAGTGCCGCAGCCAGGGTAAACCCCATGCCCAGACCTCCGATAAGCAGTCGGGGTTTTACGCAATCCACCAGCCGGGCGCAGGTGTGCTCCGCCAGCGCATCTTCTGAACCATGAACACGACTGTTCATGAGCTCGCCACGCCCCGCGAGTTTGATCGAGAATTCATTGTTGCGCTGGTACAGGTTTAACTCTCCGCCGTTACCGGGTACCTGTGCACTGTCGAGCAATGTCCAGGGGGTCACAGATGTCTCACTCTTTTGGTTCCAGGCTGCGCAAGTACAGGCTTTCCACCTTCTCCCTGGCCCAGGGAGTTTTCCGTAGAAACTTCAGGCTGGATTTAATGCCAGGCTCATGGTTAAAACAATTGATGTTGATGGTACGCCCCAGCGCTTCCCAGCCAAAGCGTTCAACCAGGTGCGTAAGAATCATCTCCAGTGTCACGCCATGCAGGGGGTTTTTTGGCTGGGCGTCACGCATTGCTATTTATCAGGAGACTGGCGTCTCTGAATCGCTTCCATTGGCCTTATCTTCGCGCTTTTCTGCCTTTTTCACACGAATCCTGTTGCCGTCGATATCCCGGTAATTAAGTCCTTTTATAGCGGCCCTGGCCTCGCCGGCGTGCGGCATTTCAACGAACCCAAAGCCCTTGGATTTTCCTGTCACTTTATCCATAACCAGTTTGCAGTACTGCACATTCCCATACGCTTCAAACAAGGTCAGTAATTCTGCTTCTGTCGTGTCCCGAGACAAGTTACGCATCATGATTTTCATGTTTTGTACCAAGCAGTGAATTCAGG
>JABXKU010000087.1 GCA_013619105.1 Desulfuromonadales bacterium | reverse complement strand
GAGATGTGTATAAGAGACAGCTGTAATCACTGTGCTTCGACGTAAACAAGTGGAAGCTCGAACTGGGCTCTCAAGATCAACTATTTATGATGGAATGAAGGAAGGGATATTCCCAAAGTCAATACAGCTCGGGGCAAGGTCTGTCGGCTGGATTGAAAGCGAAATTGATGACTGGTTGGCAGCACGTGTCGAGACCCGTGATAATGGGCAGAAGGTATGATGATGCCGCAAAAAAAAATGCCACTGTCCTTGGGCGAAGAACAACATGCAATAGAATGTTCAAAAAAAACCCTTGATACTCTCAATGGTCAATGCAGTGAACAATCAGCTGGCGCTATTGGCGGGGAATGGCTCCGAGACGCGCCGAGAGACGACTACAATACAAGCCGAGGAAAGTATGCTCGATTTCAACGATGCATTATCACAGGATGAAGCCCATCGGCTCGATTTTAACGACGCACCATCTCAGGGAGCAATCAGCCAAAGTCCACCGGCTGCGGTCACGACTACTGACCACACCGGGTCATTTGCCGCTGCCATGGCAGAGTACGGCCTAGTGCCTCCGTTCATAGAGCTCGGCTCCCTCGAACGTTTCGATGGGCAGTCCAAAAAATCGGCATGGTACACGTTTCAGCAAGTGGGCCGACACGGGTTCGGATGGTTTGGCGATTGGGCCGGGATACCGTCCGTTAAATGGACATCGGTTGACGCCTGTCAACTTACCCCTGACCAGGCGGTCCAGTACCAGCAGGATATGGCCGAGGCGGAGGCAGGGCGCAAGGCGGCTAAGTTAAAAATGCACATTGAGTCGCGGGCCGAGGCCCAGGCGCTATGGCGCAATGCCACCCCGACAATCGGCCACCCTTACCTGACCAAAAAAGGCATCCAACCTCATGGCCTCCGGGTGTCGGGTGATGTTCTCCTGGTGCCAATGGTCGATTTTAATGGCGAGATTTGGAGCGTTCAGAGGATCTACCCGGATGGGTCAAAATGGTTTTTCGGCGGCGGGAGGGTCAAGGGCCTCGCCTATACCCTCATTGGCAACGATATTTATGTAGTGTGTGAGGGTTACGCAACAGGGGCTTCGATCCATGAGGCCACGGGTGCCACGGTGTTAGTCGCCTATAACTCGGGCAACCTCGCCGCTGTGTGCAAGACGTTGAGACAGCAGCGGCCCACCGCCTCCATCATCGTCGCAGCCGACAACGACAAGTGGAAAACCAGGCCAGATGGTCAAGCGACAAACCCAGGCATTGCCTACGCCACCTCAGCGGCCCAGGCCATCGGTGCCCGTGTGATCGTTCCTGAGTTCAAAGACACGACGACCAAACCCACCGATTTCAACGACCTCGCGGCGTTGGAAGGGCTTAGTACCGTCAGCGCATTATTCGGTAACATCTCAAAATATAAACGGGCCACCAAGACCGTTTCTTTCGAAGATTTCAGCGCCATGGAATGCGAGTTTGACCCTATCATCAAAGGGCTATTTAACGCGGGCGACAACGTTTTAATACATTCGGCGGGAGGCGTTGGCAAGAGTCTGTTTACTACATATTTGGCGGCGGCCATGGGCGGTGCAAGCCCCGACGGATCGACATGCGTTTTGGATCAATTCGACGTGCCCAAACCACGGGCATCTCTGATCATCCAAGCTGAGAACACGCTAACGGCGATGAGCGTTCGCACCAGGCGCATGTCTCGAAGTGGGCCGACCGTTAAACGTGGATTATCGAACGTTTTTTCGTACTGTGTGGGCGACGATATTTGCGTGTCTGGCGAGTCCATCGAAGACCCTGAGTTCAGAATTTGGCTCAAGGCGCTGATCAAACAAATCAAAATCGACCATGGGGTCCAAATCGAATGCCTGATAATTGACCCGCTTATTAGCTACCATGACTCCGATGAGAACGACAACAAGGCTATGAGGGCCGCGTTGGACCTCCTGACGAAGCTATGCGCCGAGGCCGAAGTGACGCCTATCGTCGTTCACCACGACAACAAGAACGGCGATTTCAGGGGGGCCACGGCCATTCACGACTGGGCGCGGTCGCGTATTCAGCTCAAAGAAGAGGAACACAAGGGCGTTCGGAGCATTGGGGCGTACCATCATAAGGCTTCGAACGGGGTGAAATTCGATCCGTTTTTCCTCCGCTTCGACGATAATTTTATCCCCCAGGCTATCAGAGACACCGAGATGCAGGAGGCGGCAAACGGGCTTGCCTTAGAGCTTGAGGTATCGTCTACACAATATTGTAAAAATGAACTTTTAAGATCTCCAGATTGCAAGGTGATCCGACAGTCAGTATGCGAGGGGGGTGGCCGTGGGGCTATGGCAAATCTTATCGAATACACGATCAGAGCTGGCCTGATTAAGGTTGAGAAACAGGGTGTCGGCGGGCAGACAAAACACGTATTAATCTCGACCGGCTCAAGGTTTAAAATATAGCGGTGTACAGGTGGACAGCCGGTGGACAGGGCTTGGCTGTCCAGTGAGCATTGACCCATTGACCAAGCATTTGACAGGATACCCCTGTCAAATAGTAACAGGCTGATATCATTTGCCATAGCATTGACCAAACGGAGCATTGACCACGGACATCTGTCCTATGCGCAATCATTTGAATTTATTGCATTAACCCATTAGCCAGGCATTTACCCCCTAAAGGGGGAGAGGTTGTGCCCAAGGGGGGCACCTTCCTCCCCTATATTCTTAAAAGAAAAAGAACAAAAAAAAGGGATGGAAAATGGAGTTGAAAAAGGCGAACGGGGTGATGTTTTGTTGGACACCGAACACGGAGCAACCCAAGCTCATCCGATGGCCGGAGAGAATCGGGTGCGTATCGGTTAACACACCTCGCGCGTTCGCAACACATTCGGGAGGGGTCGGCCATGGCCGTCTACGAATATTTGATGGGGATTGAATATTACGTGGATGGTTGCTCTGGTGACATGCCGGGGGTGGCCCAGGTCAGGGGTGATGGTTTTTTAAACATAGAAGGCTCCAGCCTGTATCCATAGCGCCGATTTCGATAAGTGCAAAATTTGTCCGGTAAAACGGACTCAGAAAAAAATGGGTCCTCCCTGGGTATTTTTTACCTACACGGGTAGACAAAGCTCGATTCTTCAACAGTTTCAAACACTTAAACGAAGGCTCATTTGAGGGGTAGGCTATGCCAGAAAGTCCATATATCGGAGTGGTACCGTTCGCGGCGCAAGTCGGCATGACATCGCAATATATCCGCAGGCTCATCAAACAGGGGAAAATCACCAAAAGCTCATTAAAGACGAAGGGCAAACGAAAGCTCATTGACCCCGAAAAAGCCTTGATTGACATAGAAAATAATATCTCGCACGTCAGCAGAAGGAGCCCAAAGGCGAAACCGATCGGGCTTGTAAGTGAACCACAAGCCACCCAAGCGAAAAGCGAGCCAGAAAAAAAGGCCACGATCATAAGCGCTGCGGGCCTATCGAATGCAACCCTGTCGGAAGCCCAGACAATAAAAGAGCGGTATGCGGCAGCACTCAAAAAGCTTGAATACGAAAAGAACTCAAATAAGCTCGTCAAGGTCTCTGACATTCAAAAAGAGGCGTTCACCATGGCAAGATTAACGAGAGACAGTATATTGTCGGTCGTCGATAGGGTTTCGGCAGTCCTGGCGGCAGAAACGGACGAAAAGGTGGTGGCTGATATCCTGAGGGATGAGCTGCTACAAGCCTTGGAACTATTGGCGGCGGGGTAGTGTGTGGTGTCCATAAAGCCTCCATCGATAAGGCCACCTGTAGCCGCCCTCGACGATTTGCGAAGGTGATGGCCCCGGTCAAGGCCGAAAGTGTCAAAAACAGCTCTTTTGGTACTTTCTTGTGGCTCCCTTGCCCTCTTCTCCGGCTCAGGCTACTTCAATGGTGGCATTCAGTGGGATGCCGGTGAGAGTGACCTCGTGCTATACATAATCACCTGCCAACGCGCTCACGTATAGAGATTCGGCGCTCTTTGCCACCATCACCGCTTGGCGAACATCGGCACGGGTCAGATCGAGAACGCGCAGCTTACCACCTGTTTCCGCAACAGCTTCAATTCGGCGGTAAACCTGAGAATGGGTTTCGGCGTAACCAGCCACGCCTTGCAACTTCGGCAAAGCGTCGGCCAAGTGAAAACTATGAGGATCGATGATATCCGCAACTATCTCGCCATCGTCCTCGGCGAGAAAAATAAAATCCGGTCTGACGATCTTCGTGTCGTCGTCACCCTTATAGGCAATACCCAGTGAATCCTGGCTGGGGCGGTCCGGGTTACGATACCAAAACTTGAAACCGTCCCGTTGCTGCTCGGCCTTCAGAACCGCCTTCTCCCAAGTTCTAAGCTCTGCGGGAAATAGGTCTTGGTCGTCACAGAGCAAATGCTGCGCATAAGTCGAAATCTCCACTTCCACGCCAACCTGCTCACGTACCCTCGTCGGCTCGAAGCGAGACATTGGACGCGCCAAATCCACATCTTGGGGATCCGTGCTGATCGCTACAATCTGACGATAAGCATCTTGCCGGTCGTGAGGCAGTTCCTTAAAACGGTCGCGGTAGTCAGAAAACCATTTGTCGGCCAGCTTCTTGGCCTCGGTATCAAACAGAACCTGTAGGTTCTCCATCAAGTGCAAAGCGGCCACTTCCTCACGCGATTCAATCAAAGCTTCATCCAGGTCGTTTTCTGCCTCAGGATGGCGTTTTGCCCGTTCCATGGTATAGGTGCGGGCAATGTCCGGGCTGATGATTCGCGCCGTGCGACGATAGGCATCGCAAACGACCGCGTCATCGGCTTCGGCTTGAAATTTGGTATCGCTCGTGTCACCCTTCCGCATGTCAGCGATGATTGTGCGTCCCTCCACCGTCATCACAGATTTGCGCTTCTTTTCGAACGACTCGGATCGCTTGTCAATGAACTCGTCCAGCACCTTGTGCATCGCTGCGTGTGCCTTGCCGCCCGCACCAGACAGTAGACCGTCGGAAGCCAGCTCATGCGCCAGTGCGGTCAAGCGAATAGCCGGTTTTGAGCCGCGCTGGGGTCGAGTCTGCGAAGGGAGGGAAACGAATTTCTCCCAAACCGTTTCCGCCGCTGCCGGGTTCGGCTTCATCTCCTTCGGGTTGACAAGGATGCGGCCTGTTGGCGGGGTATCTCCGCCACCTTCACGCAACGCCTTAACAACGCTATCCACCGTCTCTTTATCGAACTTCGGCAACAAACAGTCTACGGAGTTGAGTCGGTCGTTGCCGGGGATGCGCCGCGCCAACGGGGTGCGCACCATCCGGCCCAGCAACTGTGCGATGTAAGTCTGATCGCTTGCCGGACGAAAAGAAATCATCACTTCCGCGCGCGGACAGTCCCACCCGGTGCTGATGGCGTCTTTGGCAATCAAGACGCGCACCCAAGTATCGTCTTGCACCCGCTGAGGCTGAATATAGGGGACAGAGTATTTCCCGAAAGTATGGGTCGTGTGCTCACCGAACACATGAGCCACAGAGGTTTCTGTCAATTCCGGCCAGCGCTGAAAGATCGTCTCCAGTGCTCGCCCGATATCTTTGGGTTTGGGTTTATTTGGCACCTGCAACACCATCAGGGGGAGAACGGATTTATCGCCGCCCTGTTGCTCGGCATAGCTGGCCCATTCCTTTGTTGATTCGCTCAGCTTGTCAGTGGCTCGGCGCACCAGCACTGTGTCGAAATTTCCCGTCGCCTCATCGGGAATATCCAAGACGATGGTGTCTTTCAGCAATCCAGATTCCTGCACCCTCATGGCATCGACGGTAACTGGCGGTAGCGTGGTGCGGCCCGTTGCGACTTCCATCGCTTTGTTGAATCGGTCCACCGTGGCGGAAATTCCCCACACCACGGGAATGCCCGGCACGCCTTTGTCGCCATTGATGAGGCGTTTGACGATGGTTGATTTTTCGCGGTTCTGCGTGCCCATGCCCCGGTGCGCCTCGTCCAGCACGAAATAGAGCGATAGCTCCGGGTCTTCGATGGTGTTTCGGATGGTGTCCCAAATCGTATGGCTCCGAAGGTCAGGCCGCATTCCCGGGGAGGTACCCTCCTCGTCACCATCGAATCCACGCACCAGTAGGCTCTTCTTGCTCAGCTTCTGTGTGTTGAGAAAGTAAATCTTCCCTGCATCGAATTTAGCGCGGTTGAAGGTGTTTTGCACCACCACCAAGTCTGTAGGCCGCAAGCGATCGGAAGATTCCATAAGGCGGAAGCGCGTCTGTTCGTTGAGCGAAGGGTCGTCGCTGAACCAGATCACCACGGCACCAGAATCGCGGTCGAAGTTGAAGCCATCATCGCCATGAAACAGCGCCTCAAAGACAGCGGCGGCCATCACTGTCTTACCCGCGCCGGTGGCTGCAGTCAGGGAAAACGCGTGGCGGTCGGCATCCTCGCGCCAGCGCTTGCGGGCCTTTCTCAAATTATCGAGCACGTCGAAAACGGCTTCGTTCTGGTAGTCTTTCAGCATGAACTTCATGCATCACCTCCGTTAGCGAATGCGAAATTGGTCAGGTGGGATTCATAGAGCCGGATCGCTTGCACCTCTTCGGTCAGGCGGCACGCCAGTGCTTGGAAGCGTCGCTCGTCGTCCGTGACAATGTAGGCGATACGCAGGGCCTTGGCTTTGCGCACGGCCTTGAGGAAATCAATGGTCTTGTCCAGATCCACAAGCAGGCCGTAGGCATCCGCCACATCCCAACCGTCCGAGGGCAGTTTATCGATGCGGCGACCCACGCTACCGGCACGCAACCACAGAAGCGGAGCGATGCGGGTGAATGCAGTCTGATAACTGACAGCGAGTGGTGTCTCGTAGGTCAGGGTGAAAAACTCGGCGTTTTCTTCAAAGCCGTCGGCCATGGAGAACTCATCGGTGAACTTGTAGTCTCCTTTAATCGGTTTGCCATCTGGGGTCTTGCCAGTGATCGCGGCTTTCACACGGGCCTTGGTTATGTAATCGCAGATACCGAGCTTCTCCCATTCAGCATCACCGGGGCGCAAACCTTGTCCTCGAAGAACCTTCTGCTCATCTGCGCTAACTTCGTTATTGGTTACGCTTATGCACTGGCGCTTGCCGCCATCCTGTTTGTTAAGCCGCATAACGGCATGGGCGGTTGTGCCTGAACCAGCGAAGAAATCGAGAATCGTGGCTTCTGGTTTTTTCGTTACGAAGAATCTTAAAGCATCTGCTACTGCGTAAAGAGATTTCGGATATGGGAACTTCCTGCCGGGGACGAAAAGCGAGATCAGGCCGGATCCATTTTCAGAAGCGTTGTGGGCAGCAATTTTCCACTGCGTCGGTGCGATGCGGGAAGATTCACCAGCCTCTCCAACAGCAATCAGTGATCCGTCATCTGCGTAACCTTTGATGCTAAATTTGTCTGACATGACTGATACATAAGCACCATCAGGCAAGTAATTAACGACGAATCCGTATGCCGTCCGGCGGCCAAGCCTAATGCGCCCTTGCTCCATTCGTGCAATTAGCTCATCGCGTCCAAGTTGCCATCTCCCCTCCGACCCGTTGCTTCTTAAAGGGAGAATCGGTACCAGCCCATCTATCGGAGGCGCTTCTCTTACACCTCTTGGAAGAGCGGTGCCAACCTCAACGATTTTTTTCGAATCCGGATCGGCGTAGATAGGATAAAACATTGATTCACGATCGATCCGGCGTGCTTCTGAGCCTCGGCGCATCATTGAAGTCCAGGCCGGTAAAACTACTGCATCTTTTATATCGTCAGATTCTTTGTCTTTAATCTGGGTAGTCGTTGACCACTCCTTGGACAGTGGCATACGAGCCGGACGAGCAGCCCCAAACATCAAGAAGAAAAGGTATTCGTCCGACCTTCTGAAACTTCCTCCTCGTGAAACGCCTTTAGGGTTTATCTGGGTAGAGACCATCTGAATGGTTGCCTCTGGAAAAACCTGCTCCAGCAACAATCCCAACCGCAAATATTCCTTCTCGTCAATAGTGACAATCAGCACTGAGTCTGCTGGATTCAGCAACTCCTTCGCGACGAGTAAACGCCTTTCCATCATCGCCAGCCATTTGCTGTGCCTATACAGGTCCTCGCTCTCGACATAATCGTTGTTGTATTTCCAGTCCTTCGCGCCCGTGTTGTAGGGCGGATCGATGTAGATGGCGTCTACCTTGCCCCGGTGCGTCCAGGTCAGGGCTTTCAGGGCATGGTAGTTCTCGCCATTGATGACGGTGTGCCACGGCTTGTCCTCACTGCGCGAGACTTTCCCCGTGGGAATGAGCCCCGGATAGATGATGTCTCCGAACTCCGCGACGACGACCAAATCATCCAGCGTCACGGTTTGGGCTTCCGCTTTCTCAGTGGCCAGCAACTCCAGATCGGCCTCATTCTTGCTCTTGCGGATAGTCTTCACCTGCCAGAACCGCTGGTCACCCTTGGTGGTCGAGCTGCGTGGTGGCAGCACCCGAACTTTGTCTCCCCGGCGTACCGAACGCTTGGGCAATTCCACCACTTCCGGTTTATGGCGCTCGAAATTCAACCCGAATGACAGCCTCGATGACATTGCGCGGAACTCTCGCTCCATGTCCATGCCAAGCTGGGGGTCTATGGCTTTTGCTTTTGAAATCAAATCAGTCAATCGGGACATATGCTTCCTTTAAACATGTTCCTGTTTGGACACTTTTTCCGGGGAACTCGGTGAGGATGTGTGAATACCCATGTGTCCATGCACAACGCTTAAATCAGCGGCGCGGCTTTTTGCGTCCGCTTTATTGGAAGCGGGGACAGGCTCCTCTTGCTTTGTCAAAAATACAACTCTGACCCCCATAGACGGGTTTACCAAATCCCCAGCGATCCCCTAACCCCTGTCAACGGATTCACCTGTTTCTGTCCTCGAACTTTCCGCAGCACACACAAACATTAACTACTCAAAATAAACATAGTTGTCTCATCAACACAAGTCTTGGTTTTTTGATCATCAAATGACGCCGCCAGTTTACCCCACTGACTTTAATCTATCCAAGGGTACCTGCCATATTAGGGGCAAATCGAAACCCAATACCCGATATTATGGACCGTTAGCGGCCCAATCTGGATAAGGCATTGCGGCGGCTTAGTACATCACCGCTCCTGCTCACGGGACAGCCGATGCGGTTGGCCCCACACCGAGCATGACCCCTCAATCAGAAGTACTCAGGACACTAACGTTCATGCAGATACCCAGGCTTGCCAAAATGCAGGGGCAGCTCTCTATCACCCGAAATGGGCAGCCCATAAATATGAAGCGTATTATAAAGATGTCCAGACACGGTACCAAATCAGGGTGGGTATCATATGACTTCGTATGTAGGGACAAAAAAAACAGGTCTTAAAAAATGGTGAGAGTGTGGGGCAGGTTTTTGTGGATTATGGAATGGCGATTTGCGGGCCAAAATTTTGGAAAGGCAGCGAAATATTGTGGCGGTATTTTTGACGGTATCTGATAAAAAATGAATTTGATATAGCCTTATTTTGCAGTGCTCTTGATGCTAAATTCGATGGACGCCGCCTCCACCAATTATATGTGTTACACGATTCGTTTTCATTCGATTCGGTACCAGTTAATACGAAAAAGCCCCACGATTCTATAAAGGATCGTGGG
>JABXKU010000190.1 GCA_013619105.1 Desulfuromonadales bacterium | reverse complement strand
CAGGTGTTCCTATTGAAATTATCAGCAAGATCATTCTCAGACATGCGAACCTTTCAACCACACAGATTTATCTCGGAAATATTAGCGACTCAGAGGCTCTAAAATGGATTGAAACCCTGTACAGCTAAAAAGAAAGGGTGAGTCCAACCAAGTGGATTCACCCTATCAACCTGTGATAAAAATCGAATATCGCAGGTTTTTTCAGAACTGATATCTACCGATTTGTTGGAAGTATCTGCATTCTTTACGCGGAAAATCAACGACGGCAGGCGGGGAGCAGCGGGATTTGCAGTCCGAGTGAATTTGCCTTATCAGGCCTTTTCGGCATTTTTTCCCCTGGCGTAGAATTGAGCAAGACGCTCCCGCGCCTCGCTAAAATCGCCCAAGCTTGAATATGCATTGATCGTCTCAAGCTTTAGTGCATCAGCCAGGGTGCGGCCGACCACGTCGAGAATCGTTTCCTTGGCGGATCTGATCGCCTGTTGGCTGTTTCCTATTATCATTGTTGCGTATTGCTCAGCCGTCGCCATAAGATTTTCATGGGGAACAATTCTGTTGACCAACTGTAACCGATATGCCTCTTCTGCAGTGACCTCCCGTCCCGTGAGCGAGAGTTCCAAAGCGGTGGCAAGCCCCGCAATAGCGACCAATCTGACGATCCCACCGTCACCTTGATGAAGGCCATATCGGACTTCAAACACGCCAAATTTTGCTTTTTCAGAAGCAATACGAATATCACAGGCTAAAGCCAGTTCAAAACCGCCACCGATGGCATGGCCATTGACTGCAGCGATAATTGGCTTAAATATTCGATGTTGTCCCCTTGTAATCCCACCGCCGATACCGGAAGGAACGTTCCTTCGAATGTCGAGCATATTTGCTTTTTCCCATTTTGGAATGAAAGTCTTCAGGTCGGCGCCGGAGCAGAAGGCTTTCCCCGCGCCTGTTAAGATGGCAACATCCAGTGAGTCGTCTTTGTCGAAATCATTCCAGACCGACCATAATTCTTTGTTGATCTTATCATCGAGAGCATTGAGAACTTCCGGACGGTTTAGTGTGACGTAGCCAATCCTGTTTCGCTTTTCATAGCGTACTTTTTCCATATTGATACCCCTTATGAGGCCTAAAATGAGTGATTAAACGGATCCGCTTTAACCTTCTGCTTTGAATGCATTATCGGTCACCCATTTCGGTTCAGCATCGGAAATTTCTTCGAAAACCAGGCGGAAATTGGTCAGATCCAGGTTTGATTCTATTGGGCCAGATAACCGCCATCGGCAGCAATAACTGTACCCGTTGTATATGCAGAAGCCTGAGAAGCGAGGTACAGGACAGCGCCGATCATTTCGGACGGCTTTCCGAATCTCCGCATGGGGATCTGTTTTACCAGGCCCGCATAGATTTTTTCAGAAGCCCTGAGTTCCTCCGTCAAAGGAGTTTCGAGGTAGTGCGGCGCGACAGCATTGACCCGGATATGGTATTTGGCCCATTCAAGCGCGAGGCTTTTTGTCAGCAGGATAACACCCGCTTTGGAAGCCGAGTACGCCGGTGCCCGCGGTACTCCCGTTATACCTGCAGTGCTCGCAATGTTGACAATGCTCCCGCCGCCGCCCGTAATCATTTCTTTGCCAAAGTTTTTGCAGCAAAGGAAGGTGCCGGTCAGATTGATCCCAATGATGGTATCCCATTCCGTTTTGGATAGATCTTCCGTAGCGGTGTAGCTCAACTGTGAAACGCCGGCATTATTTATGAGTATGTCCACCTTGCCGAATTCCGATGCAGCCTTTTCGGCCATGGTCTTTACCTGGTCCTCATCGGTTATATCCGCCTGGACGGCCATCCATCGGGCACCGGTTTCCTCAACCGCCTTTGCCGTATCTTCCGGATTATCGATATCAGACAGAACCAGGGCAGCACCGTTTTTAGCAAGCGCCAGGGCGATCTCTCTCCCCAGCCCCTGCGCGGCCCCGGTCACCAAAGCTGTTTTCCCTTTGAGGGTAAATAATTTCGCAGCTTCCATGAACAGCACTCCTAGTTAAAATCGATAATATCTGTCTAGGCTTTTCGAATCCTGCACTGAAGCGATTTCTGATCCGGGTATCCCATGATGGGTTCCCGGCAGGCGACGTCGGTCAGCAGATTGGCGTTGGCATCACCACCCCATCCATGGGGCGCCAGCACAATCCCTT
>JABXKU010000021.1 GCA_013619105.1 Desulfuromonadales bacterium | reverse complement strand
CAAAAGGCCACCCCAGTGACCCCAAAACGTAAAAGCACCAACCCCTCACGCCAATCCGGACCTTTATGTTCCGTTATGGACCGATTGACCAGGTTACACTATGTGCCATCCGGGCCGCCACCCTGCCTTAAGCATCAGTCACAAGGGTCTCCAAGCGGTCTTTTTTGTTGAAAAAGACCACTTGTTGGTGTAATTTCTATCATCTCCAGCGGCTAAACAGCTGAGAGTGGACGCATTGAGTTAATCCGAGCTTGCCACAAATGTGTATGCTGGGATTGGCCACCAACAACCTGAATTGTCTCCGAGCCAACCGACCTAAAGATATCCATTCTAAGGTCGAAGGCCTACGGGTCCCGCTGGAAACGGTGCGGCCTCCCGAATTGGAAAGGAGCGCTCTTCCTCGCCGCAGACTTTATTGTTTCCGGCTGACTGGGTTTCTTTCCACAAAAGGCGGGAACCTTTTTTTGTTTGGACCCGCCCTCCCCCTAGGGCTGAAAACAAAAAAAAGATTAAACGTTGTTTTATTCTATACACATACGAAGTTAAGCCTGACAACCAACACAGCGCACATTTTAGCTCAACAGCGCCATCCCGCAAGGGACGAGCCTAACAATTTAGCTCCATCAGCAATTTTATCTGCCCAGACGCTTTGTTTCTCAATGCGCAAACTAGATCCAGCTGGAAACCTCTTGGAGGCCTGAAGCCTCTAGCAAAACAAGCTATTATATGGCACCTCGCTTCAGACTATCGAAGACATTGCCATAGATATTAATTCAGAAGGAATATCCCATGCCCAGCTTTGAAGAAGCCCGTGCCACCATCCTGAACCAGGTTCCCTTGATGGGCCTCGAGCGCGCGTCCATCCTCGATGCCGGCGGTCGGGTCCTTGCCGAAGATATTATGGCGCCCTGGGACATGCCCCGTTGGACCAATTCTGCCATGGACGGCTATGCTGTTTGTTCTGCCGACTGCCAACAGCCTACTACCCTGCCGGTAACCGGCTTTATTCCAGCCGGCGGCTCCCTCGGCTCCCCTTTGAAGGCCGGAACCGCCGTCAAGATCATGACCGGAGCCCCAGTCCCGGCTGGCGCCGATGCCATTGTACCCGTTGAAGACACTGAAGAGACCAATGGCGGTGTTCATTTTCCCAAACCAATCAAGGCTGGAGCACACATTCGCCACAAGGGAGAAGACGTTCAAACTGGCGAGTGCGTCGTTCCTGCCGGCACGATTCTACGGCCTGCGGAAATTGGCATGCTTGCGTCCTATGGCAAGATCTTTGTCTCTGTTTTTCGTCCCTCCAGGGTGGCTATTCTCGCCACCGGCGACGAATTAGTCGAGCCCGGAGAACCGCTGGGAGATGACAGGATCATTAACAGCAACACCCTGGCCCTGGCTACGGCCCTGCGGGAAATCGGCGCCGAACCGACCATTCTTGGCATTGCCCGCGACACCCGCGAAGCGACCCGGGAAAAGATGCTCGAAGGACTCAAGGCCGATGCACTGATCACCTCCGCCGGCGTATCGACCGGCGACCGAGATTTTGTTCGCACCGTACTCGATGAACTCGGCGCCGAAACCCTCTTCCACCGCGTCGGCATCAAACCGGGCCGACCAACCACTTTTGCCTGCCTTGGCAAAACACCCATTTTCTGCCTACCTGGCAACCCGGTATCAACCCTGGTCACCTTCGAAGAACTGGTGAGACCCGCCATACTGAAGATGATGGGCCATAGGCGAGTGATTAAGCCTTTGATTGAGGCCACCTTACTAACGGATCTGACCAAAAAGCGCCTCGGCGTTCTCAATTTTCAGAGGGTCAGCATTGAGGTGCGCGATGGGAAATATCTAGCCAGCTGCTCCGGCGACCAGAATACCGGCATCCTCAAAACCATGGTACGGGCCGATGCCCTGGCGCTGCTGCCTGAGGACCGAGACCACTTTCAAGCTGGCGATCAGGTCCATATCCACCTGCTAAGCAGCGACGCAGATATGCTCGAACACTAAAACCTGCACATTCCGTCACCATCGAGCGAACTATGCGGTATACCGCATCAAACCTCATTGACTGCCAGGTTTCACTCATAGTACTCTAATGATCTATGCAAGGCCTTTTTATAAGAGCTTTGCCCCTACACCTTTGTAAGAGTGCGGATAGAAACTTCCTTTCGGCGGTAAAGCCATGAACATCAGCAAATTTGTCATTCCGGAAGTCATTTTCGGTCCCGGTGCCCTGCAGCATCTCGGTGAAAGCGCCGCAGGGAGCGGTGCCTCCAGAGTCTTGATGGTGACCGACAAGGGCTTGCTGGAAACTGGCTGGATCGATCAAGCGGCGGAATATCTTGGCGCCGCAGGGATTGAATTCGAAATTTTTTCTGCCCTAAGCTCCAACCCCAAGGACACAGAAGTTGAAGTGGCCCTGGAACGCTACCAAATGACCAATTGCGACGCCGTTGTCGGAGTGGGTGGAGGCAGTTGCGCCGACACAGCCAAGGTGATTGCCATGCTGTCCACCAACGGCGGACACTTAACCGACTATGAAGGCATCAACAAGATTCACCAACCTCTACCTCCGGTTATCATCGTCCCCACCACCGCCGGCACCGGCACCGAAGTCACCCAGTTCGCCCGCATTGTCCATACCGAGCGTCGGTTGAAGATGTCCTTCGTCTCCCGATCGCTTATTCCAGACATTGCCCTTATCGACCCGAACCTTCTGACTAGCGTGACTCCGCGTTTGGCTGCCACCACCGGCATCGACACGTTAGCCCACGCGATCGAAGCCTATGTCTCCCTGGCCGCCACCCCTCTGACTGACCTGCATGCCCTAAATGCTATCCGGCTGGTATTTGGCAATCTGCGCCAGGCGGTGGCCGACCGGTGCAATCTGCAGGTCAATACCAATATGGCCTTGGCCAGCCTCAACGCCGGAATTGCCTTTTCCAATGCCATACTCGGTGCCGGTCACGCCATGACTCATCAGGTCGGTGGCTTGATTGATACTCACCACGGCGAGGCCAACGCTATCCTGCTACCCCATGTCATGCAGTTTAATTTACCAGACTGCCGGCAGCGATTTCGACAGATCGCCCAGGCGATAGGGGAGGTTGGCGCGAAGGAGCCGCTGCCCGCGGCCGAGCAGGCTATCGAGGCAGTAAAAAAACTCGTAGCTGATATTGGCTTGAAACAATCCTTGACCGATCTGGGACTGTCTGAAGACCAGCTTCAACGCCTGACAGATAACGTCATGCAAGATGAGTGCATTGCCACTAATCCGCGCATGGCCACTCCGGAAGATATCGCCGAGCTTTTCCGCAAAGCCCTTTAACACTCGATCCGTTGCCGCCTTAAATTCTTGAATGGTCTTTTTCTGCCCCCTGTCAGAGGTCCCAGCAGTGAACCGAGAACCGGACAAAAAAAAGAAACTAATTGCCGACCTGACCGGTGTAAATGCGTCTAAATTAAGCTATTACGCCGAGCTCAAAAAGCGTCAAGAAAAGATTCGCCGGCAGAATGTCCGTCTCGAAATCCTTCACCGCCTGACCCGGGCCCTGCATCTTGAAATGTCTGTGGAGGACATGTTCAACGAAGCCCATCAGCTGTTGCCAGAAGCTCTGCCCTGCGAGTTGCTCGGCCTGGCAATGCTGCAGAACGATGAGCTGGTAATCAAGGCGCTGCCCCCATTTCATTTACAGCAAGCGCCACCGCTTCCGCGCAGTTCGGTTCTCTGGAAACCTCTGAACCTTAACGAGGCCCTGATTCTAGGCGAACTGCCTAAAGATGATCCTTTTTTTGCCGGTTATCCGCATCTGGCCGAACGTCTCCATTCCCTGGTGGTGGCCCCCCTGCATTATAAGTCGGCCACCCAAGGCCTGCTGCTGCTCGGCAGTTCTCAGCCATCGGCTTATGCTCAGGAAGAACTCAGCTTCGTTCAGCATCTGGCAGAGCAGTTGGCCATCAGCATTCAGAATGCCCAGCTCTATGAGGAGGTTTCCCGTGCCCGGCAAGGCTGGGAAGCAACCTTCAACGCCGTCACCGATCCGATTCTACTGATCGATACGGAGTACAACATTCAGCTTAACAACCACCAACCTCTGGCGGAACTTTTTCCCGACGGCAAGCCGCCAAAGCCGGGGCAAAAATGCTTTGCCACCCTTTACGGTCGCAACAGCCCTTGCCCAAATTGTCCGATGCAGGCGCTAGCCCTGGACACCCGGCCCGTCTATCGCCACCTGGAGACCCGAACCGGCCGCCAGCTCGACCTCTCTTTTTATCCAGTACTGGACAAAGAGCAAAAACTGGTGGCGATGACCATCATCATCAAAGACATCACCGAAAAAGCCCAGATGGAGGCCAAGCTGATGCACTCGGCACGACTGGCGGCTATCGGCGAGATGGCCGCTGGAGTGGCCCACGAACTGAATAGCCCCATGACCGTGGTCATCGGCACCGCCCAACTTCTGTATGCCGAACTGGCGGGCAACCCGGAGCACGGCGACTCCCTCAAAGAGATCGCCGACTGCGGCCTTCGTTGCAAGCGCATCATTCAGAACCTACTGACCTTTTCCCGCCAGGAACAGGTTCCCATGGAACCGAGCAACCTCAACCGCGAGATCGAACGGGCCCTTAGCCTGGTTAATTACCTCATAGATCCGACTCAGATTACCATCGTCCAGAAGTTGGCCGAGGATCTACCACGAATCATGGCCAACGGAGTACAGATCCAGCAGGTAGTTACCAATCTGCTGATCAACGCCCGAGACGCCCTGGCCGACAATAGCGGAGAAAAAATCATCCACCTAGATTCCTATCTGCAACGGAGCGCTGGCCAGGACTGGGTGACCGTATCAGTGAGAGACAACGGCACCGG
This sequence comes from Desulfuromonadales bacterium, assembly GCA_013619105.1. Lineage (GTDB taxonomy): Bacteria > Desulfobacterota > Desulfuromonadia > Desulfuromonadales > Syntrophotaleaceae > Syntrophotalea_A. Next base: position 30,955 of record JABXKU010000021.1, on the reverse strand, counting down.
CATCGTTAAAGACAAACTGGAAAATATCTTTACCCCGTTTTACACCAGCAAAGAAGCGACCAAAGGCACCGGACTTGGCCTTTCGGTCAGTTTTGGCATCGCCCAGGCCCATGGCGGCACCTTGGAAGTGGAAAGTACTGCGGGCCACGGAAGCTGCTTTTCCCTGCGGCTGCCGGGCTGCCCTCCGCAACCACCTAAACATCTACCTGACTGAAAACCAAGAGGAGAAGCATGGCTGTAAATCCGATCAACGTGCTGATTATCGACGATGAAGAATCCGTCTGTAATTTTTTCCGCCGCCTGCTCGATAGAAAAGGTTGTCGCACGGTTACTGCGGTCAGCGAGAGCGAAGCGCTGCGCGCCCTAGAAGGTTCGCCTTTTCAGGTGGCCATGGTCGACCTGAAGCTTCCGGATACGGATGGCTTGACTTTGCTGAAGCACATAAAACGCAAACAACCCAATTGCGAGGTCATCATAATGACCGGATTCAGCACCATCCAGACGGCGGTCAAGGCGATGCAGATGGGCGCCTATCAATATGTAGAAAAGCCCTTTGACGATATCAAGCAGATTGAATGGTTGATTCAGGAGGCGGCCACCTCCGCTTCCCAGGTTAAACAAAAGGACGAGGAGGAGTGGAGTCAGTTCGCTAAGGCTCAGGGGTTTTTGGTGGGCAATACGCCGGATATGCGGCAACTGGCGTCCCTTGCCTATCGCTTGGCGAAAAAAGACATCAGCATCCTGATTCAAGGCGAAACAGGCACCGGCAAAGAGGTACTGGCCCGCTTCATTCATGCCACTTCCCACCGCGCCGAGCAGATGTTCATCCCCATCAACTGCGGGGCCCTTTCCGACAACCTGCTCGAAAGCGAACTGTTCGGCCACGAACGGGGCTCCTTTACCGGCGCCGGCAGCATGCGCCGAGGAATTTTCGAACTGGCCAACAACGGCACCCTGTTCCTTGACGAAGTCGGCGAAGCCAGCCTGGCTATCCAGGTCAAGCTGCTGCGGGTGCTGGAAACGGGTGAATTCATGCGCGTGGGCGGGGAAAAGATGGTCCATAGCGACGTGCGGATCATTTCCGCCTCCAACGTCGATCTCGAACAGGCCATGCTTGGCCGAGACTTTCGCGAAGACCTCTTTTACCGACTCAATGTGGTCAAGCTGGAAATTCCACCGCTGCGCGCCCGACAGGAGGATATCTCCATGCTGGCCGAACACTTTGTGCGCCAGCTCGACCCCCAGCTGAGCCTTTCGGCAGATATCAAGCAGATGCTCTGCGCCTACGACTGGCCCGGCAATATCCGCGAATTGTCCAACACCTTGCGCCAAGCCGTCGCCCTGTGTGACGGACCAAAAATTCTACCCCAGCACTTTGCCGGCAAGCTGGCCGTTAACCGACCACGGCCGATGGTGGTGCCCGCCCGAGGCACAGCCCTACCGCAGGCCCCCAGCAATGAACCTCCGTTGGACCAATTTTGGGAGCACTATGGCAAGCCCGAGGTGCTGGAACAGCTCTCAGGCGGCGAACTGACCCAGCTACTGCATTCCCTGCGCGGCTTGGAAGAGAGTCTCTGTTCGGTGATGCGCAAAAAAGGCGTCTCTTCTGCCGGTAGCGAATGCCTCAAGGATTCGGAAGCTGCCTCCATCAAAAAGACTCTGGTCCAGCACCGCTGGAACATTACCGAAACCGCCCGGGTCCTTGGTATCGCCCGCAATACCTTGCATCGCAAAATCAAAAAGTACGACCTGCACAACTAGCGACAACCGCCATCGACACCTCAACCGTTAACGATGAATACATGGGACTCTATTTTCAGGGGCCACAGATAGCCCTACGCCCATTAGGAGAGAACCGCTTTGAACCACTCGAAATCTACCGCGCTCTTTACTGAAGCCCAAACCGTTATCCCCGGCGGCGTCAATAGCCCGGTACGAGCCTTTAAATCCGTCGGCGGCGAGCCGCTGTTTATCGATCGAGCCTCCGGTAGCACCCTATACGACGTCGACGGCAACGCCTATATCGACTATGTCGGTTCCTGGGGACCGATGATCCTCGGCCATAGCCATCCTAAAGTAGTCGAGGCGGTGTGCCGAGCTGCGGTTCTCGGCTCCTCCTTCGGCGCTCCCACGGCTCTGGAAGTGGCACTGGCTATGATGGTTCGTCAAGCCTACCCCAACATGGAGCAGGTGCGCATGGTCTCCTCCGGCACCGAAGCCACCATGAGCGCCATCCGCCTAGCCCGGGGCTACACCGGCCGCGACAAGATCCTTAAATTCGAAGGCTGCTATCACGGCCATGCCGATAGCCTGCTGGTCAAAGCCGGCAGCGGTGCGGCCACCTTTGGCGTTCCCACCTCGCCGGGGGTTCCTGCCGACTTTGCCCGCCACACTCTGACCGCCGCATACAACGATCTTGAGCAGGTGCAGGCTCTAGCTGACACCCACCGCGGCGACCTGGCAGCCATCATTCTTGAACCGGTGGCTGGGAACATGGGTTGCGTGGCGCCACAAAAGGGATTTTTGGAAGGGCTGAGAAGTCTCTGCGATGCAGAAGGGATCGTGCTGATCATGGACGAGGTGATGACCGGCTTCCGCCTCGCCTATGGCGGTGCCCAAGAACGCTTCGGCATACGCGGGGACTTGGTCTGTCTCGGCAAGATTCTCGGCGGCGGACTGCCCGTCGGTGCCTTCGGCGGCAAACGCGAGATCATGCAGCAGCTGTCGCCGGAAGGACCCGTTTACCAAGCCGGCACCCTGTCCGGTAATCCCCTGGCCATGAGTGCCGGAATCGCCACCTTGAAGCTCTTGCAAGAGCCTGGCTTCTACCAGAAGCTGGAAGTCAAGAGCGCCTACCTTGAGGCCGGCCTGAGCGAAGCCGCCAAGCAGTGCTCTCAACCCACCTGCCTACAACGGGTCGGGGCCATGTTTTGTACCTACTTTCATCCTGGCCCGGTCAACTCCTTCGCCGATGCTGCACAAAGTGACACCGACACCTTCGGCCGTTTCTTCCGCCTGATGCTGGAGCAGGGCATCAACCTGGCTCCGTCCCAGTTCGAGGCCGGTTTCATGAGCGCCGCCCACAGCCAGGAAGATCTAGATCGCACCATCGCCGCGGCCCACAAGGCCTTTAAAGCACTCTGAGAGACAAAAAAACCACCTGGGAAACCATTCGAGAGATCTTCGGTCTGTTCCGGGTTACAGCATTCAATTAGATAGGAAAAGCCCCCGGTCATATAACCGGGGGCTTTTCCAATATGTCAGGGATTATGAGAAATGGCCTGATCTTGCCCTCTTCTGGCGCTCAAAAGGTTGGGAGCCATTTCTCAGATACTTTATCGATAGTAGAGAACGTGTCAAGAGTTATGGTGGAATTCAAGCCACATAACCCGGGGGCCCAGACAACAACATTGTTGCCCTGCCCGGACGATCAAAATAATATCTTGACGGAGGATTAATCTTAGTCTAAGTTCCCCAGTCTCATAAGGAGCTAATCAGACGCTCACGTAATGCCAAACGTGGAAAAAGTCACAACCGCGTGGACACCGATCAATCGCACAGCGAGTCCCCCTGCCATTGTTTTCTCCACATCAGACAGATAAGTTATCGTCATCAAGCGCTACTGGCGTGAATAGTTTTCGTTTTACAGAGGGTTGCTGCTGATGATAAATATCATCATTGTCGTGTGTATGTGTGTCTTTGCTGGCGAAGTCGTTTACCTGCAAGCTACCGCCTTTCAATACATCAACAGCGAGAGTACCCTCATCGAAAACAGTCAGAATATTCTTCTTGGCCTGATGATTTCTCTTTCTGCATGGTCTGTCTACCATCAAAAATCGTTTCGCATTTTTTTTACTGCGTTCGGGACATTGGCACTGGTCATGTTGATCCGTGAGCAAAACAATTGGTTCAAGGATGAGTGGTTCCGAGGCGCTTGGCAGTTGGTAGTGGCAATAATATTAATCCCTACCGGCAGCTGGTTACTTCAACATCGTCGGCCATTCTGGGCCCAATTGCAGGAAATCCGTCTCTACTCGGCATCGAGTATTGCCACCGTCGGTTTGTTGATCCTAATGACCTTTTCCCGACTATTGGGCCAAAAGGAAATCTGGGTCGGTATCATGGGCGAGCATTATATGCGCAGTGTTAAAATGATCGTGGAAGAGAGCCTTGAGCTGCTCGGCTACAGCTTAATATTCGCCGGTCTTCTCAGCCTGATCCTTACCATCAATCGGAAGCAAAGAGTAGAAATGGTAAAGGGGTGATTACCCCGAAAAACATCAACCTCGTACACGATCGATTGTTGCCCCCCCTCCCCGTATCGCAAAGCACAATTATCAGAATATCAAACGGCCCAACCTGTTTCCCACAAGTTGAGCCGTCTTATATTTTGTCCTAAATTGATTATCAGGTCATCAAGGACTTTTCAGACATTGGGAGACGTACCGGGTCGTTATTAACCGGCCATAGCAAAGCAATGATTATTCTGTCAGCATTGCTAGCCGGGATGAGCAATAAATAGCACCACCTTTATTCGCTACGCAGTACCTGCAATATCTCCACATGAGCCGCCTGCCAGGCCGGATAAGCTCCGGCCGCCAGGCCAAGCAGCAAAGAACCGAGCAGGCTGCTAGCGATCAGCAAGGGATCGTAAGCCAGAGGCATCTCACCGATCTGACAGACCACCAGCACCAGCAGCAAAGAGCTAAGCACCCCCAGACCGCCACCGATTCCTGACATCAGTCCCGCCTCGAACATGAACTGGCGCACAATATCTCGCCGCTTGGCCCCCACGGCCCGCCGCACCCCGATTTCCAGCCTTCGTGTACGCACCAGCAGCACCATGATCGACAAAATCCCCAAACCGCCAACGGCAAAGGAAATACTAGAGCTGAGCAGGCCGAGGGTCTGCACTAAGGCCAGGGCGTCGCGCTGTACCTGCATGGTATCTTGGGCGGCGAGAAGGGTAAAATCATCGTCCTCACCCACATCAATGTTGTGCCGGCGCCGCAGAATCGTAGCCGCCGCTTGCCGTGCATCCTCAATCGCCTGCGGATCCCCCAGCTGTAGATAGACGCCAGTGATCCAATCTTGATTGGCTAGTCGGCGCATGTAGGTACCCAAAGGTACGAAGACCTGTTCGTCCTGATCGGTGCCGGCGATATCGGCTCCCTTCGGCTCCATCACGCCGATTACCCTCATCCGGGCCCGATGCAACATAACCTGCTGACCAACAGCTGCCCGGCCATCACCAAAGAGACGCCGGGCGATACTGGCCCCCAGCACACATACCTTGGCCCGCCCAGCTTCATCAGCGGCGGAGAGGAAGCGCCCCAAATCGGCCTGCACGTTGCGCACTGCGGAATATTTAGCCAGGGTAGCAACTAGCTGACAGTTGATCTGTAAATCGCCAGCCCGGATCGGACTAGTAGCCTGCACGAAGGGGGCGCCGGCACGGGCAGCCGGAACTCCGGCCAGCAGTGCCTGAGCATCCTGTCGAGTAAAATTTCTGGCCAATGACCGCACCCGGCTATTGCCCGAGGGCCGAAAGGACAGCTGGCCGCTGCGAACCATAAAAAGATTAGTGCCGAGCTTGGCCGTCTCTTGCTCAGCCTTAAGCAGCATAGAGCGCGAAACATGCTGCACTCCGGTCAAAGCCAGGGCGCCTAGAAAAACCCCAACTATGGCCAAAATGCTACGTAATCGATGGGCATGCAGGGAAGAGAGGGCTATCTTGAGGCTGAAAAACATCGTTTAGGGTCCTTCTTGTCGGCGTTCAACCGGCACTCTTTAGCACTTCGATGGGATTCAATGCAGCAGCCTGTCGGGCGGGTTTAAGACCGAACAGCACACCAATGGTCAAAGCGGCGGTCACGGCCATGCCGAACACTTTCCAAGAAAAAAGAATCTGCAATAGGCCAAGCCGCGCCAACAGCTGACCCAAGGCCATGCCGAGCCCCATACCAAGTAGCGCACCGATTAGAGTCAAACAGACCGCCTCGATCAGTACCTGGCAAAGAATCGCCCAGTTACGAGCGCCTAGAGCCTTTTTCAAACCGATCTCCATGCGCCGTTCGTTGATGCTTAAGTAAAACAGATTGGCCAACACGAAACCGCCGACGGTCATCGCCACCAGCGCCGTGACACCGAGAAACAGAATCAGTCCCCCCTTGAACATGGAGAGAAACTTCAGAATCTCTTCCGAGCTTAGAATGGTGAAATCATCCAACTCCCCCGGTTCAAGATGATGCAAATGACGCAGGAGACTGCGCAGATTGGCAATGTGCTCGGTCATCAGCTCGGGAGCATGGAACTTGACCCGCAAAGCCCTAAAATACTTACGGTTCAGGTTAAAACGTTGAGTCAGGGTGGTGATCGGAATGATGATTCGGTCGTCGATGGAACCGCTGCCGCTGACCACCCCGCGATAACTCAGACGACCGACGATCTGCACCGGCACCTTATTGATCAGAACGGTATGGCCCACCGGGGAGCGGGCCCCAAACAGTTCCCGAGCCGTATTATCGCCAATCAAGCCCACCTTGGCCCCGCGAGCTAGATCCTCGGCGCTCAGATCCCGACCTTCGACCAGCGGCCAGTTCCAGGCTTCGGCATAGCCTTCGGCTGTCCCGATCACCAGCGGCACCTGCACCACCCGGTTCTCGAAACGCAACGACTGATTGGATTTGCCCCGCATCGGCACAACCAGATAGGCGGCCGGCAGAGAGCGGCGCAGGGCATCCGCATCGGCGTAGGAGAGGGTCAGGCTGCGCTGGCCGACGGCCCGGCTCTCCATATTACCACCGAAGACCAGCACCGCATCGGGGCCGAACCAGCGCACAATCTCATTGGCCTTGCGTTCTGCCCCGTCGACTGCCGCTACAATCACGGTCAGTGACGCGATCCCCAAGGCGACCCCGGCGACCACAAACAGGCTGCGCAACTTGTAGGCCCACAGGGCCTGCAGTGCCATGCCGACAATCCGCCACAACTGGCGGTTGATATCAAGGATTCGCGATACGCCCATCATGGAGCACAATGATCCTTTCAGCGGCAGCGGAAACCTCGGCCTCATGGGTGACCAGAATCACCGTGCGTCCCTGACGATGCATTTCCACCAGCAACTCCATAATCCCGGCACTGGTGGTGGAATCGAGCTGACCTGTCGGTTCGTCGGCCAACAGCAGAGGAGGATCATTAATCAGAGCCCGGGCCATGGCGACCCGTTGCTGTTGGCCACCGGAGAGTTGACTGGGCCGAAAGTTCATACGATCAGCCAGCCCCACCTGATCGAGCAGTTGCTGGGCTCGCTGGCGCAATTGGCGCGTCGGCGTGGCGCTGTAAAGCCCCGGCAGCATGACGTTTTCCAGGGCGGTAACATAGGGGACCAGGTAGAAACTCTGAAAAATAAAACCAAACTGGCGATTGCGCAATTCACTGAGCCGATCGTCGGCCAATTGGGCGACATTCTGTCCTTGAAACAGATAACGACCACTGCTTGGCCGATCAAGCAGACCGAGTATATGCATCAGGGTCGACTTGCCGGATCCGGAGGCCCCTTGCAGGGCGATAAATTCGCCGGGAGCTACGCTCAGATCGATGCCCTTTAGGACCTCGATGGTCAAATCCCCTTGCAGATAGGTCTTATCGATCTGCTCCAGATCAATGATCGGTTCGCTGCCGTTCATCGGCCGCCTCCCCGCCCACCCGAACGATTGCTGCCAGGACCCTTAACGGCAGATTGGTTGGTCGCTGACCCCTGGCCGAGAACCAGTTGCGTGGCAACCATTTCGCCGACCTGCAGCCCACCAGTCACTTCGCTGTGGCTCACTCCAACCAGACCCAGCTCCGGCACGACCTGCCGCACCGAACCGTCCGCCTGCTGAACAAACACCAACTGCCGCCCATCGACCCATTTGAGAGCGGCATTAGGCAAACGCAAAGTGTCCGCTTTTTCGGCCACCACGATCTGTACCTGGGTGGTCATTTCCGGCCTTAATAATTTGGCCTGCTCGACGCTCACCGCGACCAGGGCTCGGTAATACACAATATTCTCCCGCACATCCGGCTCAGGATAGACAGCGGCGACCGTGCCCTTAAAAATTTGTTCCGGCCAGGCATCGACGCGAAACTCTAGGGACTGACCGATCTTTACTTGGCCGACATCCGTTTCATCGACATAGATCCACATCTCCAGACGACTGGTATCGAGCACCGTAATCAGATTGGCGACCTGCAGACCAGAGACGATGGTTTCCCCCTCCTGGGCAGTAACCTGGCTGACTGTCCCGGCCAAAGGGCTGACAATCTCCGTGTAGGAGAGACGAATCTTCACCGCTGACCGTTGCGCCTCCGCCTCCTGCATGGCGAGGTCCGCCTTGTGCCGCTCTTCGACAAACTCGCGGCGTTCCCGCTCCAAGGCCGCCCGACGTGCCGCCACCAGCCGCTGTTCCACTTCGGACTTCTGGCGAACATTGTCCAGCTCGTCCTGGGAGATAATGCCCTCTTCAGCCAGACGAGCCAGGCGCCGATAGTTGCTGACCAGATATTCCGTGGCGGTTTCGGCCAAGGCCAGCTGTGCTTCGGCTTCTTGAATACGCAAGGGGTAGATCTGTTCGATACGGGATAGTTCCGCCTTCCGGGCCTGATAACGGGCGCGAGCCTCGGCCAGCTGCGAACGGATTTCCCGATTGTCAATTTGAGCCACCAGCTGTCCGACAGCCACCCGGTCACCCACCTTGACTAACATCCGTTCGATAACCCCGGTAGCCCGGGCACCGATCTTAACAATGGCACCCACCTGCGGCTTGACGATACCGGTCTGCTCCAAAACCTGTCTTACGGGGCCTCGTTCCACCACGACCGTCTGCAGAATGCGCACGGCCGGCTGACTATGGCGGGAATGCCAAATTCCATAGCCCACAGCGGCCAGCAGCAGGATCACCCCGAGCACGACCAGTTTTTTAATCATCAGTCCCTCTTTCCTTTTGTTGCAGGTCCTTCAAATTCGGCAAGAACAAAACAGCCCAAAGGCCAAATGCAGCTCTTACAGCATAACGGCTCATCGTCCTCTTTGCAGTCCGCTCATCACCCGTGCTAAAAACGCCAAGAGCTGTCCTTGTGTCTGGACAGCTCTTGGCATTACTCCGTTATACTTGGCCGCACAAAACCTCAAACCAAGCCAAGAACCACCAGATTGGCCAGACCTATCAAGGCACCCAGCAGGGCACCGAACAGATTGATGTACTTGAAATGGTCTTCCATAATATCGAGAAGCAAGCGCTCGACAGTCAGCACATCGAGAGTATTTACCTTTTCTTCCACCACTTTGCGAATATTAAGGGTGTCGACCAACTGCGGCACCTCTTTTTTCAACAGTTCAGCAAGGTGCAAAAACACCCCCTCCTGCAGCTCACCACGCACATCGGCCGAAAGACGCGCCGAAAGACAGCCTAGCGGTTGCTGGAAAACCCACTGCTCAGTCTTTTCAGCCAGAACCTTGTCAACGGCATCCCTTGCGGCAGAACTAGTCAAGGCTGCCAGCAGACGTTTGGCCAGCTGCTCGCGCATACGGGGTACGATACCGGCGGGCATAGCAGAATTGAGCATCTCGTTGAAAGATCGGTCCTTAATGGCGTCGAATCCCTTATCCAAAAGACCGCGCAATGCCTTGGCCGCAGCCGGGCTCTGCACCCAGGCCACTGCCTGATCCCGCACAAAACGCTTGGCACCGGCCACCTTTTCGTAAGGCAGAGGCTCGACAAAAGAACTCACCGGCCGCTCGAGCAGACCCTCCACACGAGCACGCAGCATTTCGGCGACCTGCTGCTGAGTGCTTTCTTCCCGCAACCAGCGGGAAATCTCGTCGCCGGCCTGATCGAGGAAGCCGGGAATCTTTTCACCGATCTTCTCCAAATCGATAAATCCAGACACCAGATTCTTCATTGGGCCGAGACCGTCGATAAACTTGACCAAGGCTTCTTTGGCCCGCTCCACCAACCGGGTCCGAAACTCAGGATCGTAGAGCAGCCCTCCGAAATGGTCGAGCAAAACAGGGATTTCCCGCTCAATGGCCCCCAGCAAACCCTCGACCAAGGCCTCTGGAAGCATCTCTTTGAGGGGCTGTTTTGAAGTGAGAATCTTTTCTAGTTGCTCGTCGATAATCCGCTCGATGGCCTTTGCAGTTCCTTCTGCCTTCAGCACACCGGCCAGCTTGCGCTCCACATGGCTCATCAGCATCATGCGTTTGGGTCCGGCTAGAAAGCTGGCAGGGTCCCTTTCTAGAAACTCGTCGCCCTTGCGCTGCAGATAACCCCGCAGGCCTTCCTCGAACTCGCTGCTCTGCAGATAGTCAAAGAGGGCTTTGAGACCTTTCCAGCGCAACATTTCGACCAGCTCGCGAAAACGCCCCTGAAACTTTTTCGGCACCAGCGAAGCCAAAGGCCCCAGTTCCCGGTCAAGAAAGTTACCAAGTTTATCGTTCACCGCCTGTTGCAGCTCACGGCGAAAACCTTCCTTCTCCAGGGCCAAGCCGACATCTTTTGAGGTCAGCAGATGGGAACCGACCACACCCCCCATAGACTTGGCCAACTCCCCCCGCTTGGAGGGAATGATCCCCGGCGTCAACGGTACCCGCAGGCCACAGACGTGCCACGGATTAAGGGGCCGAAACAGCATACGGATAGCGATGTAGTTGGTTACGTAGCCGATTATCGCACCCAGAATCGGGGGCAACACATAGGGCAAAATCTTCATAAAAGTCATTGTAGCGCATCACTTTCGAGGACCTTCAAAGATCCCATTAGGAGCCTGTCGGACTATTCTGGCCGAAGCGAAAATCTGGAAGGTTGAGAACAGATTTTAGCTCATTTGAAGGTTCATAGCTGTAGCTATGGGCCGAAAAGGAGCTGAAATATGGGCCATACAGCCGAATATGCAGCAGGCTCATGGGTAGTCCAACAGCCTCCTGGCGGCGGTTATTGCATCTCAATCAGGGAATGATCACCGATATTCATCCGCCGAGGACTGCCGATCAGCTGCACCGCATCGCCGAGAATGCTTTCGGTCAGGGCCATGCTCTGCACCCGGCAGTCGGCATTAATGATCGAATCCTCGACGATACTGGCCTCAATGAGACAGCCGGTGGCAACCGATACGTTGGGACCGATAATGGAGCCGCGAACCGTAGCTCCGGCAGCGATGGAGACCGGCTCGATGATAACTGTATTTTCAACCGTGCCCGCGCAGCCAACCTGATTACCGGTCAGCAAATAGCGGTTGGTCTCCAGCAGGGTCTCTGGCTTGCCGCAATCGAGCCAGGCATTGATCTCCGGCGCGCAGAACTTGATACCGCCGCGAATCATGCGCATGAAGACCGCCGGCAGATAAAACTCCCCCTTGACCGTATCGCCAGCCGCGATAGTCTGTTCCAGATAGGCCATGAAACCCCGGCCGTCCTTAAGGTAATAGAGACCTACCTGAGCCAAACGGGAAACCGGCGTATCCGGCTTCTCGACCATATCCACGATATAGCCATTTGAGACCACATTGACTCCGAAACGCTGATAGTCTTCGACTTCCTTGGAATAAATCAGGCCATCGCAATCGGCGCACAGTTCAGGGATTTTACCCAGATCGGTAACGAAAATGGTATCGTTAAACACCACCAGAACTTCGTCACCAGCAACGATACGGGGCGATGCGAGAGCCACAGCATGGGCTGGTCCGAGCCGCTCTTTCTGCACAATATAGCTGCAGTTAAGGTCAGGGAAATTCTGTTCCATGAACCGTTCGATCTGGCTGCCATTGTCGTCGATGATAAAGATCAGTTCTTCGGCATCGATGGTCAGCACCCGCTCAACAATATGTTCGAGCACGGTTTTCCCCGCCACATGGACCAATGATTTAGCTTTGGTATGAGTATGCGGCCGCAGGCGGGTGCCTTTTCCGGCTACCGGCAGAATTATTTTCATGATTTACTCCCTAGAATAAAGATAATGAAGCACAATCAGTCAGATAGGTCCTTGTCAGGAGCGGCCCCTTCGGGTAGCATACGGCCCAACTTGGGCTCTGACAAAAGACCGGCACCGCCCAAGATCATAACCGTATTTTAATCGTAGAACAAGTCACACTTGATCGAAACCGATCAGCCCGACCATAAGGAGTCTCCATGAAGGACCATCTGCTGCGCGTCGCCACTAAAGACGGTACACTGCGTGCCGCCATTGCCGTCACCACCGACCTGGTCGAAGCCATCTGTCAGCGCCAGGCCACCGACCCCACAGCCACCGTCGCTCTGGGTCGGTTGGTCAGCGGCGCAGCAGTGATGGGCAGCCTGCTCAAAGGCAATCAGCGACTGGCGCTGATGATAGAGGGCAACGGCCCGCTGCAGAAACTTCATGCCGAGACCGATGCCTACGGCCAGTTACGGGGCTCAGTCAAGGTGCCGCTATCGGGCATCGCTCCCACTAGCGACGGTTTTGACGTGCCAGCCGCTATCGGCCGAGCCGGCTTTCTGCATGTAGTGAAGGATCTCGGTCTTAAGGAGCCCTACCGTGGAATGGTCCAGCTCTACACCAGTGAAATCGCCGAGGACCTGGCCTACTATCTGACTACTTCCGAGCAAATACCGTCCACCGTAGCTCTCGGCGTCTATCTTGAACAAGAGGGCCAGGTCGCCGCGGCCGGAGGCCTGCTGGTGCAAGCCATGCCCGAGGGCGATGAAGCCCTCATCGCTCTACTCGAAGAGCGGCTAGTGGCGCTGCCCCCCCTGACCACCCTGCTCCGCGAAGGACAGGGCCCCGAACAGATTTTAGAGCTACTATTTGAAGGCATTCCCCTCGGCACTACGGAAACGACTCCTCTGGAATTTCGCTGCACCTGCAGCCGCCCGCAAGTCCTTTCCATGCTTAAATCCCTCGGCCGAGAGGAACTTCAAGAGATGATCGAACAAGACGAACGGACCAGCGTCACCTGCGAATTCTGCAAGGAGTGCTATGCCTTTAGCGGAGCAGAACTTCAGGAATTGCAGAATGAGTTGAAACCCGACGCTCAGGGACCGATATAACCATGAACCAGCGACCACTGACCCCCGAAGCCTTTCTGCAGCGTGCTGCAAGCAGCCCCGTATTCGACGCCCGTACCCCCAGTGAATTTGCCAAGGGCCATATCCCCGGCGCCCATAATCTGCCGCTGTTCAGCGATGAAGAACGGCATGAGATTGGTATCCTGTACAAAGACCAGGGAAAAGAGACCGCTGTACTGCGGGGGCTGGAGATGGTTGGACCACGCCTGACCGAATACATCGCCCGGGTCAAAGAAACCACCGACAGTCGACAGATTCTGATTCATTGCTGGCGGGGCGGCATGCGCAGCTCTTCCCTGGCCTGGCTTTTGGACACCGCTGGCTATCGGGTGTCGCTTCTGCAGGGTGGCTACAAGGCTTATCGCCGGCAGGTCCAGAGCACCCTTGCCACCCCCTGGCCGCTGCTGATTCTGGGTGGCATGACCGGAAGCGGAAAAACGGAACTGTTGCACATGATGCGTCGATGGGGCGAGCAGGTGCTTGATCTGGAAGGGCTTGCTGGTCATCGTGGTTCGGCCTTCGGCGCCATCGATGGCCTGGCGCAACCAACCACGGAGCAGTTCGAAAACGACATCAGTGCCCAATTACAAACCTTGGATGCCGACAGACCAATTTGGGTCGAAGACGAAAGTCGCCGAATCGGACGGGCGGTGGTCAACGAAGCCTTTTATCAACAGATGCGCCAAGCCCCGGCGGTGCGCATCGACGTGCCGCGGGAACAGCGAGTTAACCGGCTGTGCGTCGATTACGGTAGCGAAGCGCCGGAAAAACTGGCCGCAGCAGTCACCAATATCAGTAAGCGACTCGGCGGCGAGCAGACCGCCGCCATTCTGCAGGCCATCACCAACGGCGACACCGCCTATGCAGCTCACGCCATTCTCGATTATTACGACAAAACCTATCTTTTCGGCCTGTCGCAAAGAGATCAGCAACGCATTATTGTGCTCGACCCCACCCCCGATCAACCCGGCCAGATCGCCCGAGCCTTGATCGAATTGGGTAGCAAACTACCGCCCGAGCTAAAATCTGAGGACTGACCCGCTAAACTCGAACCACACCCCCGCAGTCCGGACCTCGATCGCGCTAGCGAATTGTAACATTTTTTCGGAAATTTCCGCCGAATATGCTACATTTAATGCTCAATCTGCTGACCATATCAAGTTTAGACTCGGAGGTGATGAAGATGGTAACAAAAACAAAAGATATCAACGGTTTGAACGAGGAGCAATGGCAGGAATTGCAACAGATGCTGGAAGCTAAACGCCAGGAACTGATCAAGTCCATCGCCATTATGCGCTCACGCGATAAGGAATTTAATCCGGACGACAACCTTGAGGAACTGGACCAGGCTGCCATCAATCAGCTGCAAGCCGTTCAGCTGCGGGTTCTGGACAAGGAAGCCAAACTGTTACGAGAAGTCGACCGGACCCTGGCCAAATTTGACACGAAGGGATACGGGCTCTGCGAAGGCACCGAAGAAACTATTGGCTACCCTCGCCTTAAAGTCCGGCCCTGGGCTCGCTACAGCATCGAATATGCCGAGGAAAAAGAGCGGCTGGAAAAACAGACCTCGACTCGACTGCCCGGCCGCTAAAAAACTAGTCTCTAAACCTTCACTGGGTCGGTTCTTGCCGGTGGCCAACCGGTCCGGCCCAGTGATAGTTCCCCCTTTGATTGACCGCTTAATACGCGCCATGTCCTTATTGTGCGCGCTTCGAACCGCGCCCTTTCCAGTTCTCAGCCTTAGTTTCTTCTCTGACGATCAACCTACCCCATCCTTGTTAAGTTTCGCGGCTTTTACATCGAGGGGCAAAACTTGCTATTCTAAGAACAACAGGAGCTACCCTGGCTTCGCCCATAGACCAGCGGAACCATCCCGGCGCAAAAACCTGTCGGACGCCGGGTAGGAGGTGTCATGGAAGGTCAAACTACCGTCAGCGGCTATCTCATTCGCCGCCTCATAGACCTTGGCGTCGGGCATGTTTTCGGCGTACCTGGCGATTATATTCTCGATTTCTACCGTCAGCTGGAAGAGAGTCCCCTGCAGCTCATCAACACCTGCGACGAACAGGGGGCGGGCTTCGCTGCCGACGCCTATGCCCGATTGCGGGGTCTCGGTGTGGTCTGTGTCACCTATTGCGTCGGTGGTCTGAAAATCGCCAACAGCACCGCCCAAGCCTTTGCCGAGAAATCACCCTTGGTGATCATTAGCGGGGCACCGGGGCTCAACGAGCGCCATCGCAACCCGCTGCTGCACCATAAAGTGCGCGATTTCGACACCCAGCTCAACATCTTTCGCCATCTCACCGTAGCCGCTACCGATCTGATCGACGTCGATAACTGCTGCTGCGAGATCGACCGAGTCCTGGCGGCTGCGCTGCGCCACAAACGACCCGTATATATTGAACTGCCCCGCGACCTGACCGAAACACTCTGCAGCTGCCGAGGCAATTCACAACCCTCGGCACCAGTCAGCGACCCCGACGCCCTGCGGGAGGCCCTTGACGAGACCACCCAGCGTATTGCCAGCGCCCGGCGACCGGTACTGATCGCAGGCATCGAGATTCAACGCTTCGGCCTGCAACAGTCTCTGCTGCAGTTTCTCGAAGCCACCGGTATCCCCTTCGCCACCACCCCCTTGAGCAAATCAGCCCTGTGCGAAGGCCACCCTCTATTTCTCGGCGTCTACGAGGGAGCCGTGGGCCAGGAGCAGGCCCGTCAGGCAGTAGAACAGAGCGACTGCCTATTGATGCTCGGGGCTTTCTTGACCGACGTCAACCTCGGCATTTTTACCGCCAAACTCGACCAGGCCTTGACCATCTCCTCCTCTAGCGAAGGAAGCTCCATCGCTTTCCATCAGTACCCCGAGGTGCTGCTGGCCGATTTTTTGGCCGGCTTGCATGACCAGGATCTGCCACAGCGAACCACAACCGACAAAAAGATACCTGCGGCGCCACAGCCCTTTGAAGCGCAGGATAGCCCCATCACCGTCCGCCGCCTTTTCGAATATCTGGAAACCTTTATCGATGACCATATCGTGCTGCTGGCCGATCCCGGTGATGCGATGTTCGCCGCCACAGACCTGACCATGCGCCATCCGTCGGCTTTTCTCTCCCCAGCCTATTACACCTCCATGGGTTTTGCAGTCCCCGGCGCTATCGGCGCCCAGCTGGCCCGCCCCGACCTGCGTCCCTTGGTGTTAGTGGGCGATGGCGCCTTCCAGATGACCGGCATGGAAATCTCTACTGCGGCTCGCTTCGGCCTGTCGCCCATCGTAGTGGTGCTCAACAACGGCGGCTACGGTACCGAGCGGCCCATGACTGACGGCCCCTTCAACGATATACCCGCCTGGCGCTTCAGCCGACTGCCTGAGCTGATCGGCTCTGGCCAGGGGTTTGAGGTCTTTACCGAAACGGATTTCGAGCAAGCCCTTCATGCCGCCCTGGCCCACACCGATACGCCGGTGATTCTCGAAGTGCATCTCGATCCTGACGATCATTCCCCGGCACTAACACGCCTCACCGATGCCTTGGGCGAGAAGGTACGAAACAGCGGCAAGTGATGGCCAGATACCGAGGTTTACAATGAGCTCCTGGATAACAAAAAGGGGCAGCCGATCATAACCGGCTGCCCCTTTTCATTTCTTTCTGTTCAATCGTCTTACTGCCTACAAGCCTTTCTTCTCGAACCAGAAGAACATGCCCAACGCCAGGACGATCATTGCCGCAACAAGAAGCCAATGATTGACCCCCAACAACTGCGGCAAGGTGATTTTGCCAAAGTTGCCCCAAGTCAACACGCTCGTCTTCAGTTGGGGATAGACCTCAGCATAAACGGCGGCACCGAAAAGCATACCGAGAATGCCCCAGAAGGCATCGACCCGTCCCTCGCCGATTGCGCCCATAGAGGTACCAGGACAGTAACCGACCAGGCCCCAGCCTACGCCGAAGATCAGACCACCGATGATATTGCCGCCAAGAATCGTGGCCTTGAGCTTGAGGGAAATCAGGCCCATATCGTGCAGCAGATAGATTCCGACCATGCCGACCAGCACCGTAGAAAACATGAACTTTACGATGGTCATATCGATCAGCCGCAGAGCGCCGAGTTGCTTATCGTAGCGCAACACCCGACCTTTTTGCAGCAGAAAGCCGAAGGCGATTCCGGTCGCCAGTCCCCAAATCAGCAGGTTCATTATTCGTCCCCCTTTCCATAGAGCAGACGTGCGACCAGCATGCCGCCGGCAAAGAAACAAACCAGAGCCACCAAACCGCTCACCGCCAGCTGCATAACTCCGCTCAATCCGTGGCCGCTAGGGCAGCCGCCGGCCAACCGGGCACCGAACAACAATATGGCACCGCCGATAAAGGCGGTAAGAGCACGGCTGAAAGCGGTTTTACTACCGAAACGCCGCTGCCACATATCGGGCACCGCCTGCAGGCGAAAGGACCCGGAAGTGGCGGCGGCAATCAAGGCGCCGAGCAGAATACCGATCACAAACATCCACTGCCAGTCGATACCCGACACGCCGGGCTGAAGATATTTGCTGAGATAACTGTTTTGGGCCACTCGCTCGGAATTGACCAGCCGCTCCAGCATTCCGGCGCTACGCACAAAGGAGGTCGATGCGCCCAGAAATTGGCCGGTAAAAAACACCGAGGCAACGGCCACCAGGCCGGTCAGAGCACCGGCTAGGTAAGGATTCCAACTACCTGGATCGTCTGTCTGTTTCACTGATTTCCCCCTGTAATTAAAAGATATGTAAGTCATTTGCTTTCAGGATTCTGCTGCAAAGTGCACTTTCTTCTCTTTCAGTAGAACGTGCCAACCATCGATGACGGCAGGACTGTCTGGCGCTTCCCCCGAATGTCCGGCCAATATTGCAACCTGGGCCGGCGGCACCAACTCCCGGCCATGCACAAAGGCGGCGCGCCCCAGTGAAACGGCATGCAGGGTACCGGGAGTCTCAAAGCGTTGTTCAAGGTAGAGATATTTTTCATCCCAGGTCACGATGCGGGTAACGATGTCGAACGTTTTCAAAGGGGGCAGCGGCCGTATAAAGGTGATCTCACTAGCATTCAGAAACGGCAGCCACCGTTTTTTCAGCAGCGGAGCGATTAATTTCAACCGGGCCAGCTGTTCGACCCGTGCCACATCGATCAAGGCAAAATAACGGCTATTGGTCAAATGTAGATTAAAATCGCAGTCAGTGGGCAATACGCGAAAAGAACGTCGAAAGGGCTCAGTCAGCGATACCGACCCCGGCCGGAACCAGAGCCTCAAGATCATCCAAAGCAATCGAAAATAAAGATTCATGAATTCCTCACAGATTTTGCCTGCCATATAACCGCACAACTCGTGCGCCCATCCATGTTACACGCTAACAATAAAACCTTCAATAGCTACCCATTAGCCCCGAGGATAAACACGCTCCGGGTCACTAAAATATTCTCGGGTCTTGCGCCACACCAGAGGGCTGAGGAAAAGTAGGCCAACCAGGTTGGGCCAAGCCATGAGGGCATTGAAGATATCGGAGATCGTCCACACCAGCTCAAGCTCAATCGTTGCTCCCACCGGCAGCAGCAGGCAGAACAGCACCCGGTAAGGCAGAATCAACTTGGGCCCGAACAGGTATTCTACCGAACGATCACCGTAATAGGACCAGCTGATGGCGGTGGAAAAGGCAAAAAAGGCGATGCCTATGGCGACTATATAGCCGCCTTTGCCCGGCAGGCCGAGGTTAAAAGCGCGGGCGGTAAGGTCCGCGCCACTCAGGCCACTTCGATAGGCGCCGGTGAGGATAATCACCAGGGCGGTCATGGTGCAAATGGTGATGGTATCGATGAAAGGACCGAGCATGGCCACCAGCCCTTCGCGCACCGGCTCCTCGGTCTGGGCAGCACCGTGAGCAATGGGGGCACTGCCGAGACCCGCCTCGTTGGAAAACACCCCCCTTGCAACACCAAAACGGATCGCCTGAGCCACCGTCGCTCCGGCAAGTCCCCCGGTCGCGGCACTACCGCTGAAGGCGCTACGAAAGATCAGGGCAAAGGCGTCGGGCAATAGCGTGTAATGGCGACCGATCACCAGCAAGGCCCCAATCACGTAAAAGATAGCCATGCAGGGAACCAGCTTGCTGGCGACCTGACCGATACGCTTGATGCCGCCGACGATGACGGCAAAGACCAGCGCCGCGATGACCAGACCGGTCACCACCTTGGGCACCCCGAAATAGCTCTGCAGAGGCTCGGCTACCGAATTGGCCTGGGCCATGTTGCCGATGCCGAAGGAGGCGATCATGGCGAAGAAGGCGAACAGCATGCCCAGCCATTTCTGACCGAGCCCCTTCTCCAGATAATACATCGGCCCGGCGCTCACCGAGCCGTCTTCATGAATGGTGCGAAAGTGCAGGGACAGCAGGCATTCGGCATACTTTAGAGCCATGCCGAAGACGGCCGTAACCCACATCCAGAATATCGCTCCAGGACCGCCAAGGGCCACTGCGGTACCGACCCCGGCGATATTACCGGTGCCGATGGTCGCCGACAGAGCGGCGCTCAAGGCCTGAAAATGGGTAATCTCACCCTGGTCGTCCGGGTTATCAATTTTTCCGGAAATCAGTTTCCAGGCATAACCGAAGCGGCGGATTTGAATTACGCCGACCAGCAGGGTGATAAAGATGCCGCTGCCAACCAGCAGCGCAATGGTGACCGGACCCCAGACCCAGCGGCTCAGGGTATTTATCAGTTGCTGCATAATACCACCTTGGATACCTCATAAAATTGACCTCCGATTATTAACGGTCTTTGCGCTACAACGCAACCCCGATGGACATCCTGAACATTGCCTGACATGTCGGCATCTACTCCATTTTGGGATAGTAAATGCCGGCCGACAACATTTAATACCTCCTAAAAGTCCCAAAACCCCTTACATCGGTCATACTGTAAACTGGCGTGCAACCTGATGAATAGAACTGCCTGCTGGTCCGCGATACTCTCAGCACAAACAATGGGTGTTTAACCTTTTATCGCCAGTCTCTAATCCGAACTAATTTACTCAGCTTTTGACAAACGGCTTTCAGCTATATACATTAGAACAAAACAGCATAAACAACTGTGGTACCGCATGAAGCCAAACTGCTGCATCCGGTTCACCTGACCGACAGGAGATCATTCAATGTGGGATTATACCGATAAAGTCAAAGACCACTTTCTGAACCCACGCAACGTCGGCGAAATTGAAAATCCCGACGCCATCGGCGAGATCGGCTCACTAGCCTGCGGCGATGCCCTGCGGCTGACTTTTAAACTCGACGAAAACAAACGGATTGCGGACATCAAATTTCAGACCTTTGGTTGTGCCAGCGCTATCGCTTCGTCCTCGGCTCTGACCGAAATCGCCAAGGGCATGACCCTGGAAGAAGCGGAAAAAATCTCCAATCAGGATCTAGCGGAATTTCTCGGTGGCCTGCCAGATGAGAAGATGCACTGCTCAGTCATGGGCAAAGAAGCCCTGGAAGCGGCCATCGCTAACTATCGGGGCGAAGCAACCGTCAAAGAGAATTTCGAGATCGTCTGCAAATGCTTCGGCGTCACCGACAAAGAGATCGAACGGGTCGCCACGGAAAACAATCTGACCAGTCTTGAGCAGATTACCGATTTTACCAAGGCTGGCGGCGGTTGCCAGGCCTGTCATCCCAAGATTGAGGAAACTCTTGCAAAACTGTGGGGCAAAAAACCGGTGGAACCAGCAGAAAAAGCAGTGCCGGATGGACAGAAACTGACCAACCTACAAAAGATCCGCCTAATCCAGGAGACCCTGGAGCGGGAGATCCTGCCGCCGATCCGCTCCGACGGCGGCGACCTGGAGCTGGTCGACATCGACGGCAATACCATCTATGTGGCCTTGCGCGGCAGCTGCTCCTCCTGCCCTCAATCCCAATTCACCCTGAAAAACTTCGTTGAGGTAAAGTTGCGCGAATTCGTCAGCCCCGACCTGGTGGTGGAGGAGGTAAAAGGATGAAAACCATCTATCTCGACAACAACGCCACCACCCGCACCGCACCCGAAGTGGTTGAAGCCATGCTGCCCTTTTTTAGCGATCTCTACGGCAACGCTTCGAGCATGCACAGCTTTGGCGGGCAGGTGGGCAAACATCTCGCCCGGGCCCGGGAGCAGGTCGCGGCTCTGATCGGCGCCCACCCTGCCGAAATCATTTTCACTAGTTGCGGCACTGAAAGCAACAACGCCGCGATCATGGGCACCCTCTACTCCTATCCGGAGAAAAAGCATATTGTCATCTGCCGGGTCGAGCACCCCGCGGTGCTCAACGTCGGCCATCATCTGCAGGCTCGCGGTTATCGGGTCACCGAGCTGGGGGTCGACGGCAGCGGCAAGCTCAATCTCGATGAACTGAGAGCCGCCCTCAAAGAAGACACGGCCCTGGTCAGTATCATGGCCGCCAACAACGAGACCGGGGTGCTTTTTCCCATCGACGAGATCGCCGCTATCGCCAAGGAACGGGGCATTCCCTTTCACACCGACGCGGTGCAGGCAGTGGGTAAGATCCCTATGGACATGAGTCGAAGCCCCATCGATCTGCTCTCTCTGTCCGGTCACAAACTGCACGCGCCCAAGGGGATCGGCGCCCTGTATATTCGCAAAGGCACCAGGTTTTCACCCTTTATGATCGGTGGCCATCAGGAAGGCGGGCGACGTGGCGGCACTGAGAACGTGCCCTATATTGTTGGCCTGGGCCGAGCAGCCGAGTTCGTTACCGAGCACATGGAAGAGGAAAACACCAGGGTCCGTGCCTTGCGCGACCGTCTTGAGTCGGAACTTCGCAGCACTATTCCCAATACGCTGATTAACGGCGATCCTCTTAATCGTCTACCCAACACCAGCAACATAAGCTTTGAATATATCGAAGGCGAGTCGATTCTGATGCTGCTCAACGAAGAAGGCATCTGCGCCTCCTCCGGTTCGGCCTGCACCAGCGGTTCGCTGCAGCCCTCCCACGTGCTGCGGGCCATGGGCGTGCCCTTCACCGCCGCCCACGGCTCGATCCGCTTCAGCCTCAGCATCTATAACAACGATGCGGATATCGATCACGTCATCAAGGTGATGCCGCCGATCATCGAGCGCATTCGCGAGATGTCCCCCTTCTGGAAAGACTACAGCGCTGGCAAACCGCCTAGCAGCTTCCTCACCGGCGGCGACGTTGAGCACCACGTTCACGGCTGAAAAAAAGTCCTTATTGTAAAAAAGACCTCCCTTTTACGGGAGGTCTTTTTTTATGATGCCTGCTGGTACGAAATGCTTTAAAAGGGACTTTGATCTCCCTGTCTCTAAAGAAGCGGGGCAAATACTCTTTTGTTCGGCAGTATCTGGAATACAACAATGGCCCACGGTGCAAAACCGCGGGCCATTGTTCTTCTAGTGTAACTTCTGACTACACAACAAGCTAATTGTTCAGCAAAAGACTTTGCCTTCAGTCCATAAGCGGTTATAATTACCCGCGTTCATAATCAATACATGGTTTCCCCCAGATAAAATTACGGCTCCTAGGAGACACTTCATGGCTGGCAACCCCAAAATCCTTATCTCTGCGGAGATCATCCCTTCACTCGACCTTGATGATGATTTTGCCAGTCGAGAAGGATTTGATATTCTGATCGCCCGCGACGGCCAACACGCCTGGGACCTGATCGAAAAAGAGCGTCCGGACTTGGTGTTTCTTGACCTTTACAGCGCCAGCTTGGCCGGAGATGCCTGCTGCGAAATGATTCGCCAAGACTTGACCCTGCAGGCCACGCCGGTCATTTTGATCATCGACGGTCAGCACAGAGAAGATCTGGCCCGCTGCCTGAAGGTCAAATGTACTGACGTGATCTTCAAACCCCTCAACAACCATCTGCTGCTGGCCACCTCGCGCCGCATTCTCGGCCTGGCCTATCGTTCCTTTCCCCGCGTTCCGACGCGTCTCATCGTCCGTTACGGGGTTGATACAAAAAACCTGTTCCACGCCTTTTCCGTCAATCTCAGCTCCGGTGGCGTGTTCATCGAAACGGACGAGCCCTATGCGCCGGACCAAGAGCTGTTTCTTGAATTCAGTCTGCCCAATGTCAGTCAGCCGGTCATCTGCAAGGCCTTCGTCGCCTGGATCAATGCGGAGCAGCAGCCGATCAACCCTGGCATGCCCTCCGGCATGGGGCTGCAGTTTCTATCCTTGAGCCTGCCCGACCTGTTAGCGATTTGGGAACATATCTCCCACGACAACGACCCACAGCCCAACATGAACCAGGCCAAGATCCAGGCCCCGAGCTAACCTAAACTTGCGGAGAGGAAGCCTCAGCCTGCCTTTCCTGGGCCGTCCGATGGTTCTTCGCTTCCCGCAAGCCATCAGGAAGCCGTAACGCCATGCTTTCAACCCCGTACCGTAAATTCGCTTCCGCATTCCTCCTTGCAGGCACCGGCTTGGCCGGCTTCTGGCTCGGGGAAGGCTTCCTTCCTTTGATCTCAAGCTGGGTGTTGCTGGCCCTTATTGGTCTACCCCTGGCCACGGCGGCCCTGGCTCCTCGTCACGACAGTTTCCATCTGCGCACCACCCTGCTGGCCGCGACACTGCTGTTTATCGGTGCCTGGTTTGCCGGCCAGACGATCGCCGGTCGAGCCTTTGATGACTGTCTGGCTCGGGGCGAAGAGGTTCGCCAGGCCCTAGGCAGCTATCGCCTGCAGCAAGGCCGGTTCCCTCAGCAATTAGATGACCTGGCTATCGACCTTCCTGGCCAGCGCCTTTTGCATTCGACCCTGCTGACCTACCAACCTAAAGAAGGCGACTATCGTCTGTCCTTTGCTAATACTCTGGTCGAACATGTGGCCAACGCCCGCTACCCTTTCCTGTTGCCCGAAATCGAGGTGATCCTAGAATCACCAACCGCCCTCGAAGCACCCTTCCAAAAGGACCCAGCATTTACCCCTTAGGCTTACATCGCCTATCAGCAGCCTGAATAGCCATTCAATCGAATCACGCAGGCGCCGCCTATAACTCTTCACTGCCATTGGCCAGATCCTGTAGCCGCCAGAGACGGGCGTAAAGACCATTGGACGCCAGCAGTTCAGCGTGGCTACCGCTTTCGCGAATGGAGCCATGGTGCAGCACATGGATCCTGTCGGCAGCGCTCACCGAACGCAGCCGATGAGCGATAATCAGGGCGCTGCGCCCCTTGCGGGCCCGATCCATCTCGGCCTTGACCTGGGCCTCGGTGCCGGCATCGAGGCGGCTGGTCGCTTCATCGAAGACGATGATAGCCGGCTCTAGCACCAACGCCCGCACCAGGCAGAGCAGTTGTCGCTCCCCGGAGGAAAGATTTTTCCCCCGCTCATCAATACGCCCCTTCAACCCGCCCAACCGTTTAACCGCCAACAGACAGCCACTGCGCTCGATGAGATCCAGTAATTCCCTATCGTTGTACAACTGCTGAGGGTCGAGATTGTTGCGCACAGTACCTGCAAAAAGAAAGGGGTCCTGGGCTACCCAGCCGATGCGCTGACGCACCAGCGCCGGATCGAGGCTCGCAAGATCGACGCCATCGAGCAGAATGCGTCCGGAAGTCGGCTGATAAAAGCGCAGCAGCATACGCCCAATGGTGGTCTTGCCACTACCGGTATCGCCGACCAGGGCAACGGTCTGGCCCGGTTCGATGTTCAGATCGACATTCTTCAACACCGGGGTCCGACCATCGTAACTGAACGAAACGTTCTCCAGCCGCAAGTCTCCTTCGCCCCCCGAAGGAAGTGGGTTCCCGGCTGCTTCAGGCGGTTCATCAAACAATTGGAACAACCGTTCCAATGAGGCGTTACTCGACTGTAGCAAGGAGTATTGGGCCGATAGTTTACGTAAGGGAGAAAAAAACCGTTGCACATACTCGATAAAGGCCACCAGGGTGCCAAAGGTCGCGGTACCAGCGAGCACACCGCTACCTCCTCGCCAGAGAATGCCCGCGATGGCCAGAGCGCTGAGGGTTTCCAGGGCGCTAAACAGAAAAGCGTCCCAGTGAATGGCACGAAAGGAACTCTGCCGATAGTCTTCTTGCAGAGTACCGAATTCCTCCAGAGTGCGCTGCTCCTGGCCGAACAGTTGGACCTCGTGAATACCGGCCAGGCGTTCGGCGAGATAACCGTTAAGACCCGCTACCCTGGATCGCACCTGGCGCATGGCGCCGCGCATACTGCTGCGAAACAGCCACAGGATCAATAGCAGCACGGGGATCAGGGTAAACGCCACCAGGGTCAGGTCCGGATTGAGCCACCACATGACTCCAACAATAAATACCAGAGCAAACAGTTCACCGAAGGAGGCGGCCACCCCCGAGCCGAAAAGCTCTCCGACGTTCTCTACATCACTACTCAGGCGGGTCACCAGCCGCCCGGAGGGATGACGATCGAAGTAGCTCACCGGCAGTCTTAGCATCCGGGCAAAGCCTAGTCTGCGCAGATCCGCCATGACCCGCTGACCGACCCCCTGGGCCAGATAAGCCTGGACGAAGCCGAGCAAACTCTCGCCGCACACCGTGAGCAGAAACAGGGCCACGATCCATTCCAGGCCGGCCAGTTGTCCCGCCACGATATAATCATCGATAGCCACTTTGATCAGATAAGGCTGCACCAGGCGGGCGGCAGTGGCCAAGGGCAACAACACCATAGCTCCTGTCGCGCTACGCCGGTAAGGCAGCAGCAGGCGGAGAAAGCGCTGAAACAAAGACCAGTCGAGGGAACGGCCGGTCACCTCGTCCATATCGAACATGCCCCGCTTCATGCTAGCCCCTCCAGTTCCTGCTTCAATCGCTCCTGCTCCAGCAATCGCGCATAGCGGCCTTCCAGTGCCAGCAGCTCTGCATGAGAACCCTGCTCGACAACCCGTCCCTGATCGAGAATGACGATATCATCGGCCATCTCCAGCAATGACACACGGGCCGAAACCAGGAATACCGTTTTGTCTTGCAACAAAGGCTGCATGGCCTGCCACACCTGACGGGCGGTGGACGCATCGAGATGGCTGAAGGGGTCATCAAGCAACCACAGACTGCCATCCCTGGCTAGAGCCCGGCCTAGAGCTACCCGCTGCCGTTGACCACCGGACAATGCCTTGCCCCCTTCGCCGACCCGGGTGGCAAAACCCTCTTCAAAAGCGGAAACCTCGTCACTCAGGCACACCGCGTCGGCCACCTGCTGCAGCAGTTTTTCATCACCGGTAGGCTCTCCATAGAGCAGGTTGTCTTGCAGAGAACCGGAAAACAACCGGCCCTCCTGAGGCACCATTGCCAAACGTTTACGATGTTCCACCACATCGAGAGTTGTCAGATCCTGCCCGTCTATGCTGATTTCGCCGGGCTGTGACGGATAGAAACCGGCCAGCAGTTGCAACAGGGTACTTTTACCGGAACCGGTGGCACCGCTGATGCCGACTAAACTGCCGGCGGCCAGGGACAGAGTAAAATCCTGCAACACCGGTTGATCAGTATAAGAAAAATTCAGCCGCTGAATCTCCACCCTTGGCGCAGCAGCAACAGCTACCAACGGAAGCCTGTCAGCCGAGGGAAGAGGTGTCAGCAGACTGCGCAACCTCTCGAGGCTGGCCATAGCCCGCTGTCCGAGACTGAGCACCCAACCGAGCATCAAGGTCGGCATGGCCAGTTGCATGAGATAGGCGTTAAAGGCGATCAACTCGCCAAGAGACAGCTCCTTAGTCACGACCCGGGCACCGCCGACATAGAGAATCAGCAAGGTACTGATCGGGGCAATCAGGGCCATGACCGGCCCAATCAGAGCCCGCAACCTGGCTAGTTTGAGAGAACTGGACAGATACTCTCCATTAAGCTGCTCGAAATGATCGCAACGGACGCCATGCAGGCTGTAACTACGGATGACCGCCTGACCGGAAATCCCTTCTTCAAGGGCTTCGCTGATACGCCCCAGGCCCTTCTGTACCGCAGAGGAAGCGGTTAACAGGCGGCCACTGAGATACTTAACCAGCACCAACAGCAGCGGATAGGGAATCAGGGCGAGCAGGGTTAAGGATGGAGACAGAGAAAAGAGCAGTGCGAGGGTCAGCAGGTAGACGAGAACGGTGTTGATCAGGATCAGCAGGCCGAAGCCGGCCATGGTGCGGATATTGGACAGATCGTTGGTGCAGCGGGACAGAAGATCGCCGGTACGGTGCCGATCGAAAAAAGGACCTTCCCGGCACAACAGGCTGGACAACAGATCCCGCCGCAGGTCGAGTTCCATGCGGCAGGCGCTACGCAAAAAGGCAAACCGCGACAATAGCCGGGTGCCGAAACGCAGCAGCGCTGCGACCACCAGTACCGCCGCGGCCAGCAGCAATTTCTGGGGTGCGCCCTGTTGCGCGGCGTCCACCCCGACCTTAAGCATCCAGGGCAAGAGCAGCCCCAAGCAATCGGTCAGCAGCAGCCAAACCAGCCCGACCAGCAACACAGAGCGGTAAGGTGCGAAATAGGGCAGGATCAGACGCAGGCGGGACAAGGGCGCAACCTTTCAAAGAAATCCGGCCGGGCAGAAACTCTATTGGTCAGACAGCGGCTCGGACGGATCGACAATCTCGCCGATCAGATCGTAATCGGAAGAGTCGGTAATGCGCAGCGGCACAATATCGCCGATCTCCGCCTGACCATCGGTGATATACACCTGACCGTCGATATCGGGCGCCTGGCGAACACTGCGACCACTAAGCAGCAGCTCGGTCTCCTCGCTGTAACCTTCCACCAGCACCGGTTCGATGCGATCGATCAGCGCTCGGTTGCGGCGGAAAGAGACCCGTTGTTGGGCCTTCATCAACTTGTCCATACGGCTCTTTTTGGTTCGTTCAGCGACCTGATCAGGTAATGTGGCCGCCGGGGTTCCCTCTTCGCGAGAATAGCGAAACACCCCCACGCGATCGAAGTGCCCCTCTTTGACAAAGGCCAACAGCTCGGCAAACTGTGACTCGGTCTCACCGGGGAAGCCGACGATAAAGGAGGTGCGCAAAGTAAGGTCTGGAATCGCCAAACGCAGACGCTCGACCAAACCGCGAATAGCCTGTTGATCAATACGCCGGTTCATCAGACCGAGAACGGTATCATTGATGTGCTGAAAAGGTACATCGAGGTAATTGCAGATTTTCTCTTCGGCGGCCATCAACTCGACGAGTTCGTCGCTGACACCTTCTGGATAGGCATAGAGCAGGCGCAACCAGTGCAAACCTTCGATTTTAACCAGTTCCCGTAGCAAACCAGCCAGGGTGGAACCGTCGTTGTGGTCAAGACCAAAAGCGGTCAGGTCCTGAGCGATCAGGTTGACCTCCTTCGCTCCATCGGCCACCAAGCCTGTGACCTCAGTCACCACCGATTCGATGCTGCGCGACCGTAACGGACCGCGCAATTGAGGAATAATGCAATAGGAACAGTGATTATCGCAGCCCTCGGCAATCTTGACGTAGGTCGAGTAGAAAGGTGAGGATTTAACCCGCGGCGTGGTGTGATCGTAGAGATACTGGGGGATGTCAATCGCCTGCAGGGGCCCGCCCTGGGGCTGATGGGCATCGATCAATTCCACCAGACGGGGAAGCTCGCCGGTGCCGATAAAGATATCGACCTCAGGCAAATCTGCCACCAGCTCCTCGGCATAGCGCTGCGGCAAGCAGCCGGTCACCACCAGCAGGCGGCAGTTGCCGTTCAACTTGTGATCGGCCACCTCGAGAATGGTCTCCACCGATTCTTCTTTAGCGTCCGAGATAAAGGCGCAGGTGTTGACGATGATAATCTCGGCCTGTGACTCGTCGGTAACGATTTCAAAACGCTCGGCGGGAAGATGACCCAGCATAACCTCGGCATCCACCAGATTCTTGGCGCAGCCGAGGCTGACCATGCTCACTTTCTGTCTACTCAAAACAATCACTTTCTCTCTTGCAAAGGGTCGTAAAAACCATTCGACCTAAGAACGCATATTGACGTATTGCAGCTCAATCCCCAGATCCTGGCCCTTGAGCAACTGCATGACCTCCTGCAGGTCATCGAGCTTCTTGCCCGATACCCGCACCTGGTCATCCATGATCTGCGCCTGGACTTTGAGCTTGGATTCCTTGATCCGCTTGACGACTTCCTTGCCCTTCTCCTTGGAGATTCCCTGGACGATGGCCACCCGCTGGCGGACCGCGCCGCCGGAAGCCGGCTCCTTGGTACCATAATCGAGACATTTGGGCGAAATACCGCGCTTCACCAGCTTACCCTTGAGAACGTCGACCACCGCCTGCAGCTTGTAGTCATCGGCTCCCAACAGCACAATGGCTTCTTCTTGCCGGTCGATCTCGTTATGGGTGCCTTTGAAGTCGTAACGCTGGCCGATCTCTTTTAAGGCCTGATTAACAGCGTTGTCGAGTTCCTGCATATCAACCTTGGATACAATATCGAAACTTGGCATTTTGGATCCCTTCTCTGTTGGCGCTTACTAACAGTGAATATCCCTCAGTGAATCAAGGACTTATAGCACAGCTTCACACTCATGAAAAGCCTAAACAATCGCCCTGCCAGCGCAGCTTCGCTTAAAACCGAAGAGTAAAAACAATCGCGGATTTCAGAAAATCAAAACCCAAACGACTGCTGGTCCGGCCGTAAAACCTCGATTCCTTCCGGCACCTTGAAATCGAAAAAGCTGTCCTTTAGCCCCTGATTAATACGGACATTACGAAAGGTAATGGTGGTGCGGCTTTCATTAGGACCAAACACCGTGGCGATTCGCACCGGGTAGACCGGGCGCTGAGCGGGGCTTGCATAGGCCGCCACCACCCGATCGATGACCAATTCGAGCCGTTGAATAATAGCCGATGGCTTACGGGGGGTAAGCAGCAGCCGATAATTCCCTTCGCTATCGAGTGACGGGCTGGCCCAGGCTACGGTAAAGCGCTTCGACATCTGCCCAAGACCGGTCAAAAAAGCCAGTGGGTCTTCAACACCCTCATTACTTTCATCGGGCAGCGGCGACTCTATGACCTGCTGGTTCTCCGGCAAATAGACCCACACGGTACGGCCATCAGAAATGATTTGCTGTACACTCGGCAACAGGTATTCCCAGCGAAAGCGCGGCTGCAATTGTTGACCACGATGATCGAAACGAACAGCCAACCGGCCCTGGCCTTCTTCAACCCGATCGAGGGAGCCGAGATAGGCCTGTTGCAGAAAATCAGCCTGCAGATCTTCGATGGAGGTGCCAGGTGCCGCATTGGGCCGAAATTGATACTCCAGACCTTTAACAACTGTGTCCAGCAGTTCATCGTTACCGTTGGCCAGGGCACTGGTGGCGAGGAGTGTTAACAACAGGACAGCGAGGATAGATATATGTTTCATAGAGGTTTTTCTCCTTTGCTCAATTATTAGGGTCGCGCGGGGCCGTAACCCCGTGATCTTAAAAGTTGTACAGAGACTTTAAAAATACTTTCCGTTTAAATCTTAGGATCGGCCGGTCTTGCCCGGCCAGGCGCGTTACTTTTCTTGACGACCAAGAATAAGTAACCAAAAGAAGGTCGCCCCCCGTTGGCCCGCCTGCGGCGGAGTCCCTCTCTCCGGGGGTTAAAACCTTCAAGCGAAAACCTTCCATCGTTAGGGCTTTCGCCCTTCCCTCCCCTGTGACGCAGCCGGAGCGAAGTGGACGTTTTGCGAAACAGGCGGAAAACTGTCCGAGCGCAGCGAGTTTTTTTCCGCCCGCAAAACGTCTGCGTAGCGTAGGGAACCCGCAGGGCAAGGAGTTGGGGCGCCTTTTTCTGCCTACTCTTTTTTGGCGCGTAAAAAGAGTCGGGCGTCGGGCGGGGGCGCAACCC
>JABXKU010000189.1 GCA_013619105.1 Desulfuromonadales bacterium | reverse complement strand
ATGGCTTTGACACCGGTATTTTTAAGTGCACTCCTGCAATTTTCAGCACGTTGGAGCACAGCGCAAAGCAAGACGGCGATACCACTCTGTCTGCAGCGGTGCAGATGTTAGCTGTCGCAGGCAAGGCCAAAGCGGTGGAAATTAACGGTCACTTCTGGATTGATGTAGATGACCCGGAAACCTTCAGTCGTGCCGAGAAGGCCATATTAACCAGTCTGCAGGACAAACCCAACGATGGTCCGGTGTCGCGCTATATCAATCGGCCCTTATCGGTGAGGATTTCCCGTCGACTGGTGAACCACCGCATCACGCCCAATCAAATATCCCTGTTCTCATTCCTATGCTCCGTGCTGGCCGCCGGCCTGTTTGCATGTGATGGTTATTTGGCCCTTTTGCTGGGCGGTATTATGGCACAGTTCGCCTCGATCGTAGACGGCTGCGACGGCGAAGTGGCCAGGCTCAAATATCAAAGCAGTCCTTACGGCGGATGGTTTGATGCGGTACTGGATCGTTATGCCGACGCCTTCTTGCTTTTCGGTCTCATGTGGCATGCATATGCAGGCAAGACGGATGGCCTGATCCTGTTGTTCGGATTTTTAGCGATCATCGGCTCCTTTATGTTGAGCTATACGGCCGATAAGCACGACAGTCTCATGCGCGACCGGATCAGTCGCGGCCGGGGATGGCGTATGGGCCGCGATATCCGCGTCTTTCTGATATTCCTCGGTGCCGTATTCAACCAGGCGTATTTGACCCTGGTTGTGATTGCCGCTGTGATGAACATTGCAACCATACGCCGCCTGATCATCTGCCGGGATCATGGATAGCATCGACTGCGCCAAACACAAAATCAGAGAGATTATTGCAGGCTCCCGGGTGCCGGAAGACCCGCCTCATGCCGAAAACACCCTCAAGTGGCTGTTTAGACTTGAGCCTAAAGCCGATCCGGCGTTGCAGATCGCGGCGCTCGCCCATGATATCGAAAGGGCTGTTGAGGCACGCAAAGTGCGCCGGGAAGATTTTAATGAATATAATGCATTCAAGGCGGCTCATGCACGCAACGGAGCAGCGATTCTGAGAGCGATCCTGGACAGGTGCGGTGTGTCCAAGTCTGTTGCGGACGAGGCCTGCCGCTTGGTAACACTTCATGAGGTGGGCGGCGATCCCCGTTCCGATCTGCTCAAGAATGCGGACAGTATATCCTTTTTTGAGGTCAATATGCCCCTGTACTATCAACGCGAAGGCTGGGAGGAGACCAGGCGCCGTTGTAGCTGGGGCTATCGGCGTCTTTCGGTGCGGATGAAAAAGATCGCCAGAAGCATAACATACGATGACCAGGCACTGACCCGCCTTCTAAAGGAAGCCATTCAGCAAGCTTGTCCAAAAGATTGATCAGATCTGGCATTATACCACAGACGGTAAAACTCTAAATTGCACCCCGCAAGAATGCGCTGCCTCGAAACGAGATCTTCCGGCACTCTCATGGCCATCCGACATAAACCCAGCATGTATTGCCATCATCATATCCGGATGTTATATTGGCAGCCCAGGAGAATATCATGAATATTCCTGCTGACAAGCAAAAGGCGCTAGAATCCGCCATGGTTCAGATCGAACGCCAGTTCGGCAAAGGTTCTATCATGAAGCTGGGCAGCCAGGCTGTTCTCGATGTGCCTGTAATACCGACCGGCTCCCTTGCACTCGACAAAGCGCTGGGCACAGGGGGACTTCCCAGGGGCAGAGTCTGTGAAATTTTTGGGCCGGAATCGTCCGGCAAAACAACCCTTGCGCTTCACGCCGTTGCTGAGGCTCATAAACAGGGGGGGATTGCAGCCGTTATAGACGCTGAACATGCTCTTGACATCGCGTATGCCGGCAAACTTGGTGTGAATTGTAACGAGCTTCTGGTTGCCCAGCCCGATACAGGGGAGCAGGCGCTCGAAATTACGGATATGCTGGTAAGGAGCGGTGCAATAGACATCATCGTTATCGACTCAGTCGCAGCCCTTGTTCCCAGAGCGGAAATCGAAGGAGAAATGGGAGATCATCACATGGGGCTTCAGGCCCGGCTCATGTCGCAGGCCTTAAGAAAGCTGGCTGCAATAATTAGCAAGACCCTGACCTCGGTTATTTTCATCAACCAGATCCGCATGAAAATAGGCGTTGTATTCGGGAACCCGGAGACAACAACTGGCGGAAATGCCCTTAAGT
>JABXKU010000086.1 GCA_013619105.1 Desulfuromonadales bacterium | reverse complement strand
ATATTTAAAAAGGGCGCCCCCATAGGGCGCCCTTTTTAAATGAAAATAGTTACTGTACTAAAGCTACTTCGGAACTTCGCTGAGCGGAATATCCATGGCTTTGGCGACGCCTTCACCATAGGCTGGATCGGCCTTCAGGCAGTTGCCAATATGGCGAATTTTAATTTTCCGCGGCGCATCTCCCATGGCGCGGCCGGTGTTTCCAAACAGCGCCTTCTGTTGGGCTTTGTTCATCATACGGAACAGGTTTCCGGGCTGGCTGTAGTAGTCATCGTCATCTTCCCGATGATTCCAGTGGTCGGCCGCTCCTGAAAGTTCAAGGGGTGGTTCGGCACAATCCGGTTGTTCCTGCCATTCTCCATAGCTGTTGGGCTCGTAACCAAGGGTGCTGCCATGGTTGCCGTCAACACGCATCTGGCCATCCCGGTGGTAGCTGTGGAAGGGGCAGCGGGGTTTGTTGACAGGAATTAAGTGATGGTTGACGCCGAGCCGGTAACGCTGAGCATCCCCGTAAGAGAACAGGCGGCCCTGGAGCATTTTGTCTGGAGAGAATCCGATGCCGGGAACGATGTTCGTGGGGTTGAAGGCGGCCTGCTCGACGTCGGCGAAGTAGTTGTCTGGGTTGCGGTTGAGCTCGAACTCGCCGACGTCGATCATTGGATAATCGCTGTGGGGCCAGACCTTACTCAGATCGAAGGGATTGAAGGGGGAGGCAGCAGCTTGCTCATCAGTCATGATTTGAATCTGCATCTTCCATCGGGGAAAGTCGCCCTTTTCAATGCTCTCATAAAGGTCGCGCTGATTGCTTTCGCGATCTTTGGCCACGATTGCTTCGGCTTTGGTGTCCGTCAAGCACTTGATGCCCTGTTGAGTTTTGAAATGAAACTTTACCCAGGTTCGCTGGTTTTTAGCATTGATCAGGCTGAAGGTGTGGCTACCGTAGCCGTTCATGTGCCGGTAAGAGAGAGGAATGCCCCGTTCGCTCATGGTGATGGTGACCTGATGCAGCGATTCTGGAAGCAGGGTCCAGAAGTCCCAGTTGTTTTTGGCACTGCGCAGATTGGTGCGAGGGTCGCGCTTGACCACGTGGTTTAGGTCGGGGAACTTGAGGGGATCCTTGAGGAAGAATACCGGCGTGTTGTTGCCGACCAAGTCCCAGTTTCCCTCCTCGGTGTAGAACTTCATAGCAAAACCGCGAATGTCGCGCTCAGCGTCGGCAGCACCGCGCTCGCCGGCCACGGTGGAGAACCGGACAAACATTTCGGTCTTTTTACCGACCTCGGAGAAAATCTTGGCCTTGGTGTACTTGCTGATGTCGTGGGTCACGGTAAAGGTGCCGAAGGCTCCAGACCCCTTGGCGTGCATGCGCCGCTCGGGAATCACCTCACGGTCAAAGCTGGCAAGCTTCTCTAAAAACCAAACATCTTGCAATAGCACCGGTCCTCGGGGGCCGGCAGTCATAATGTTGTTGTTGTCGACAACGGGAGCGCCGGCGTTAGTGGTCAATTTTTTCGAGTGGTTGTTTTTTTTCTTTGCCATAAGTTGTCTCCTTGGGCTGGGGCTGTTTGGTTTCAAGGGAGTAACTGCCAGACGGGGTTAATGTTTCTTTAGCACCACTTTATACTTACCATACGCTATTCAACTGTCAATATTATATAATAATAGTTATCCATAACGAAGTGGAAGATGGTGGATTATTTTTTTTGACAGGCAGGGCAGATGCCGAAGAATTCGAGTTGGTGGGATAAGATTTGGTAGCCCGAAGCCTGCTCTACTTCAGAGGTGAGATGGTCCAGGTTGCTGAGTTTAGGATCAATGATTGCTTTGCATTTCATGCAAATCAGGTGGGGGTGGGGGTAGGGTTTGAGGCCATCATAGCGGTTGCGGCCATCGGCAAATCCGATTTCAAGGATCTCGCCAATTTCCTTGAGCAGGTGAACTGTCTTGTATACCGTTGCTAGGCTGGTAGTGGGAAAATCCGCTCTGACTTGCTTGTAAACCCGCTCGACACTCGGATGCTCAGTACTGTTAAGAAAGACCTTGAGAATGGCCAGTCGTTGCGGAGTGATACGGAACTTGTTCAGGCGAAGCTTAGCAATAATATCATCCAGCCGCTGTTGAGAGCTTTTCATGGTTTCACCCTTCGATCGACTGACAGTTCAAGGATAATTGTTCTTAGTAAAGAATCACAGACCGTACAGGGGATGTCAAGTGGAGGGCTATTCCCTACGCTTGTTGGAGGGGTGGTCTTTTTTGTTAATTATCTATTGCTTATAGAGTGAAATCTAAAAGGTCAAACCAAAAAAGCCCCCATACGGGAGCTTTTTTGGTCTTGCTTGGGTGGTAAAAGGCTGGCGCTTGTTGCTCAGGCTGTGCGGACCTGAGGCAGCAGCTCTTCCAGCACACTGAAAAATTCTTCCATGGTAGCCATGGTGGCATCGGCCATGTGGGGGATACGGAAGGTCTGGTTCTTGATCTTGCCGTAGCCGTTGTCGATGGCGTAGCCTCGCTCTCCGGCCAGCTTTTTCAGCTCCTCGAGATCGGTGCGGCCATCGTTGGTGCCGGCGGTCAGGGTCATAGAGGCGCAGGTGTCGGCGGCGAACAGGCCGAAACCTTGAGCAATGATCCAGTCACGGGTAGCTTGGGCCATGCGACGATGGCGGGCATAGCGATTTTCCAGGCCCTCGGCGAACATCTTCTGCAGCTGATGACGCAAAGCAAAGATCAGGCTGATGCAGGGGGTGCTGGGGGTGTTGTTCTTCAGGTCGTTCTTTTCGAACTCGATGAAGTCAAAATAGTAGCCGCGGTTGGGGGTGGTGCGGGCCTTATCCAGAGCCTTGGGGCTGACGGCGAAGACCGCCAGGCCCGGGGGCAGGCCGAAGGCCTTCTGTACGCCAGCCAGGCAGACGTCGATGCCTAGAGCAGTAACATCGATGGGTACGGCTGTCATGGAAGAAACGCTGTCGACGATGAAGGAGACCTCGGGGTATTTGCGCATCACCTCGGCAATCTCTTCCAGAGGCGACATGACGCCGGTGCTGGTCTCATTGTGCACCAAGGTCATGGCGTCGTATTTACCCGTGGCTAGAGCCTCGTCCACCATTGCTGCGGTGACCGGCTGACCCCAGTCGGCGCTGAACAGGTCGGCCTGCAAGCCACAGCGTTCGGCGACATTGTGCCATTTGCTGCTGA
The DNA here is from genome assembly GCA_013619105.1 of Desulfuromonadales bacterium. GTDB lineage: Bacteria > Desulfobacterota > Desulfuromonadia > Desulfuromonadales > Syntrophotaleaceae > Syntrophotalea_A. The sequence continues at coordinate 6,666 of JABXKU010000086.1, read as the reverse complement.
AGGCACCGTTGGCAAAACAGGCGCAGCGCTTCTGTACCAGGTTGCGTACGGCAGCTTCCATAACGCCGAAGGCGCTAGAGGTGGAGAGGAACACCGGTCCGGGGGCGTTGAGCAACTGTTTGAGGCCGGTAGTGACCTCTGCATGTAGTTCCGCATATTCTTTCATGCGGTGGCCGATCATGGGGGCGGTCATGGCTTCCATGACGTCCTGGCTGATTTGAACTGGTCCGGGGATATAGAGTTTTTTGCTCATGGCAAGCTGCTCCTTCTTTTTAAATAGAAAAACGCCTGGTCCCTATATATTTATACTATAGGTGCCCAGGCGTACGGCTGTCGTGGTCTGTAGATCTGCTCCCCGGTGGTAACCCACCTTAGCGCCAGTTGCAGAAGACCGTCCAATTGTGTTTGTTAAACGGGTAAGTATCATATCCCTTTGCGGGCTGTCAAGATAATCTCCGTGCCTTTTAAAGTTGAAAGATCGACAAAGAAATCCGGAGAAAACCCTTGACAATAAAAGTCTGCTGCTTATATTTAGCTCTGTTGTTAGCACTCCCGTCATTTGAGTGCTAACGTGCGTTGCAGGCAGAGGCTTGGTTGGTAACTGAGCTTTTTTTATTTTGGCTCGTACACGTGCGCGGGTAAGTCCCGCCGCCACTTTTAGTGACATTATTGAATCAGTGAAAGGAGTTTGACATGAACATCAGACCGTTGCGGGATCGTATCATCGTCGAAAGAGTAGAAGAGGAAACTACCACCGCTGGAGGCATCATCATCCCTGATTCCGCCAAGGAAAAGCCCCAACAGGGCATTATCAAAGCGGTTGGTAAGGGCAAAGTGACCGAAGACGGCACTCTGCTGCCTATGGATGTGAAGGTCGGCGACCGGATTCTGTTCGGCAAGTATGCCGGCAGCGAGGTCAAGATCGACGGTATCGAATACCAGATCATGCGCGAAGAAGATATTCTCGGCGTGCTCGAATAAAACGGTCTCACTCATCTATATTGATCCAAAGGAGGATACAAAGATATGTCCGCTAAAGAAATCAAATTCGGGCAAGACGCCCGCAGTCACATTCTCTCCGGTGTTAATCAATTGGCCAACGCCGTTAAGGTGACCCTCGGTCCTAAAGGCCGTAACGTCGTCATCGATAAATCTTTCGGCGCTCCCCTGATCACCAAGGATGGCGTAACCGTCGCCAAAGAAATCGAACTGGAAGATAAGTTCGAAAACATGGGCGCCCAGTTGGTCAAGGAAGTCGCCTCCAAGACTTCCGACGTAGCCGGCGACGGCACCACCACCGCCACCGTGCTGGCTCAGGCGATTTATCGCGAAGGCGTCAAGCTGGTTTCTGCCGGTCACAACCCGATGGAAATTAAACGCGGCATCGAAAAAGCTGTTGAAGTTGCTGTGGCAAACCTGCAAGCGTTGTCTAAGCCGATCAAGGATCACAAGGAAATCGCTCAGGTTGGCACTATTTCCGCCAACAGCGACATCACTATCGGCACCATCATCGCTGAAGCCATGGAAAAGGTCGGCAAGGAAGGGGTCATCACCGTCGAGGAAGCCAAGGCTATGGAAACCTCGCTGGAAACTGTGGAAGGCATGCAGTTCGACCGCGGCTACCTCTCCCCTTACTTCGTAACCGATCCCGATCGTATGGAAGCGGTTATGGAAGATGCTCTGATCCTGATCCACGACAAAAAGATCAGCAACATGCGCGACATGGTCGGTGTTCTCGAAGCAGTGGCCAAGCAGGGTCGTCCTCTGCTGATCATCGCCGAAGACATCGAAGGCGAAGCTCTGGCTACCCTGGTAGTCAACAAGCTGCGCGGTACCCTCAACGTCTCCGCAGTCAAGGCTCCTGGCTTCGGTGACCGTCGCAAGGCCATGCTCGAAGACATCGCTATTCTGACTGGTGGTACCGTGATCGCTGAGGAAGTCGGCTTGAAGCTTGAAGCGGCTACCCTTGAGCAGCTCGGTCACGCCAAGCGTATCGTTATCGACAAGGAAAACACCACCATCATCGACGGTGCCGGCGTTGAAGCCGACATCAACGGTCGCGTGGCTCAGATTCGCGCCCAGATCGAAGAGTCCACCAGCGACTACGACAAGGAAAAGCTCCAGGAGCGTCTTGCCAAGCTGGTCGGCGGTGTCGCCGTGGTTAAGGTTGGCGCTGCCACCGAAACCGAAATGAAAGAGAAGAAGGCCCGCGTCGAAGACGCTCTGCACGCGACCCGCGCTGCTGTTGAAGAAGGTATCGTGCCTGGAGGCGGTGTGGCCCTGATTCGCTGCATCGCGGCTCTGAAAGACTTGGAGCTGGCAGGCGAGCAGAAATTCGGTGTAGACATCGTGCGTCGCGCTCTCGAAGAGCCTCTGCGCCAGATCTCAGAAAATGCCGGTATGGAAGGTTCCATCGTTGTCAACGAAGTGTCTAGTAAGACAGGCTCCTACGGTTTCAACGCGACAAACGAAGAGTATTGCGACATGATCGAGGCCGGTATTATCGACCCGACCAAGGTGGTTCGTAGCGCTCTGCAGAACGCTTCTTCGGTAGCCGGCCTGATGCTGACCACCGAAGCCTGCATCGCTGAAACGCCCAAGGCTGATGATGCCATGGGCGGCATGCCTGGTGGTATGCCCGGCGGCATGGGCGGCATGGGTGGCATGGGCGGCATGATGTAAGCCCTGCTACATAGCTCGTCTAGAAGGACCAAAGCCCTCCGGCGCTCAGCCGGAGGGCTTTTTTAGTTGTGATTTAACTAGCATCCCGTTCCTGTTGCCGGTGTTTCTCGCTTCTAACCACTGTTTGTCGCTGCCGGTGGTTCGGCAATAACCTCAGCCAGAAGCTGAGCCAGGGTCTCCATGCGAAAGGGCTTGCTGATGGCGCCGGAAAAGCCGTATTCCCGAAAGTGGCTCATGATCGGGTCTTCAGAATAGCCGCTGGAGGCAATCGCCTTGGCTTTAGGATCGATTTCCAGAATGGCCTGCACGGCATCCTTGCCGCCCATGCCGCCGGGAACCGTCAGGTCCATGATTACCGCATCGAGGGTCTCGCCGTTCTGCTGAAATTCACGATAACGCTCCACGGCTTCGGCACCGTCCTTGGCGGTTACTGCCTGATACCCGAGATGATTAAGAACTTGTTGAGTCAGCTCACGCAGACATTCTTCATCGTCCATGACCATGACCGTGCCGCTGCCCTGTTGCAGCCTGGGTTTCTGTGGTTCAACTTGCATAGCCGTCTGGGCCGCAATGGGTAAAAAGATAGAGAAGGTGGTCCCTATACCTACTTGCGATTGAACCTCGATATAGCCATCGTGTTTGTTGATGATGGAGTGGACAATGGTTAGACCCAGGCCACTACCTTCCTTTTTGGTGGAAAAATAGGGGTCGAAAATAGTGGCTAGATATTTGGCTGGAATGCCGGAGCCGTTATCCCGGACGGTGATACGAATATGCGGTTTGCCGGGGTGTTGAAGATAAGAACCCGCCTCTTCAGGTGGTACGTTATCGCAGGAAATATCGATACAGCCCCCGTCGGACATGGCGTGGCGTGCATTTAATACCAGATTTTGAATGACCTGGCTAATTTGGCCGGTATCGATATCGACTAGCCAGAGATCTTCGGTAATGTGGAAGTTACAGGCCACCGGACTGCCATAGAGGGCGAACTGGGAGGAGTCCTGGATAATCGTAGCGATAGAAGTGGTTTTTTTTATGGGATGGCCACCTTGGGCAAAGGTTAGTAATTGCTGAGTTAGATCCTTGGCTCGCCACGAAGCCTTTTCTGCTGTGGCCAGCAAATGCTGAACCTGGTGTTCGGGATCGAGTATCTGACTGGCCAGGGAAATGTTGCCGACAATGGCTGTCAATATGTTGTTGAAGTCATGGGCTACGCCGCCGGCCAGCACGCCCAGCGATTCCAGCTTGTCGACTCGACGCAGGGTCTGTTCCATCTGTAGTTGCTCGGTAACATCCTGAAAGATCAGCACCGTGCCGATGCTGCTGCCCGTCGTGGCGCGGATCGGCGATGCACTGCTGGTGATCTGCCGTCTGCTACCGTCGCGGGAGATGAGTACGGTGTTGCTGGAAGGGCTGGCAACGGCGCCGGTTTCAAGCACCCGTTGTACCGAGGTGGCGCAAGGCTGGCCGGTCTGTTCGTTGAGAATACGAAAGATTTCCGCTACGGTTCGGCCGATGGCTTCCTGCTGGCTCCAGCCGGTCAACTGCTCGGCAACCTCGTTGATCAGCACCACGCCGCCGTTGTTGTCGGTGGCGATAACCCCTTCACCAAGGCTACGGAGGGTTACCAGTAGTAGTTCCCGCTCTTCTGCCAGTTGATCTTCGACTTGCTTCAGACGAGTGATGTCGCGGCTGATGCCGACCAGGCCGAGGGTCTGGCCGTTGGGCCCTATGAAGGGAGCTTTTAGCGCTTCCAGGCGTACTTTTTGGCCATCCGGGTAGATGCCCCATTCCTGATTGCGCCGGGCTTCACCGGAGGCGAGCATGGCCCGGTCTTGCTCCCGGAAAAAGCCGGCGGTTTTATCATCAAACAGGCCGTAATCGCTCTGGCCGACGATCTCCTCTTCTGATTTTCCGGCAAAGTCGGCAAAGGCCCGGTTGCAGCCGAGATAAGCGCCTTCTCGATCTTTATAAAAAATCAGATCGGGGATCGAATTGATCAGGCAGCTGAGCAGTGCTTTCTGGTTTTCGATTTTGCGCTGTTGGGCATGGCTGTGCAGATTGGCCAGACCGGTTTTGCTCACTGTTGTGGCCAGCAACGCTAAATAGCGCAGGGCCGCACTGAACTTCTCTTCACTGGTTATCGGGATGTCGGCCAGGGCCTGCAGATAGGCTTCTGTGTCATAATTATACAGTTCTGCCTGGCGGCGAAAGTGTTTGAGGTCGGGAGGGGCAAACAATACTTGACCACTAAAAATGTTGGCCAGGTGGCGGCCCTCAACAATGATGGGCGTGCATCCGTCCATCAGGCCGTGGTGGCATTGGCGGATACGTACTTCACCGGCAGTCTGCAGGTTGCTGGTCAGGGAGCGATTGCTGTCTTGACAGACAAGGGAAGACTTTGGATGGGCGCGGTGAAAGTTGTGACAGAGGTTTCCCCAGCCACTGAAGAGCAGCACCTCGTTGTTGGTTGGCTCCACCAGTCCGGCGGTAAAACCGGTGGTCTCAGAAAAACCGTCAAAGAGGGGTTTGAGGTCGCCAATATCGACCAAATCCCAAATAGTGAGAGAACCTATATGCATGCTGTTTCCCGCAATGAGGTGAACCCTGACTCAGGGGGCCGGACTTGCAAAACCGTAAGAAAGCCAGTAGTTAATAATTCATAGTTTTCATTTAGAATCAACAATAAAATTCACATTAATAGTCTGCGCTTAGTTGAAGAAGGGGTGTCCCCATAGGTACAACCCGCTTGTTTGGATTTGGTGGTTTTCATTGTTCAAGGGTTTTTGCGGACTTGTGTGGAAGTAAGCGTGGGGCGTATACTTAGCGCTATTGGCGTATAAAGAGTGGTGTCGCAGAATTGAGAAAGAGTGCAGATGAACAAAGAAAATGGACGGAATAAAGGGTCAAAGTTGCTGGCGCCTCCGGATGGTGCCCATTCGGTCTTGCTCCATTCCTGCTGTGCGCCCTGTTCCGGCGGAATTATGGAAGAGCTGCTGGAAGCGGGGTTACAGGTGACGCTCTTTTTCTACAATCCCAATATCCATCCCCGCTCAGAATATTTGTTGCGCAAAGAGGAAAATAAGCTCTTTGCCGAAAAGCTCGGTATTCCTTTTGTAGATGGCGACTATTTGCCGGAACGCTGGCTTCTGGATGTTAAGGGGCTGGAGTTGGAACCGGAGCGGGGTCGGCGGTGCACCGCCTGTTTCACCTTGCGCCTGGAGGCGACGGCTCGATATGCAGACGAGAACGGCATCCCGCTGATCGCCACCACACTCGGTATTTCTCGATGGAAGGATTTATCTCAGGTCAATAGCTGTGGTCTGCAGGCCGCGGCCAAGTATCCCGGAGTTGGCTACTGGGATTGTAATTGGCGTAAGGGGGGCGGTTCGCAGCGGATGATTGAGATTTCCCGGCGCGAGGGGTTTTATCATCAGGAATATTGCGGTTGCCGCTACAGTTTGCAGGAGACGAATCGTTGGCGACAGGAGCGGGGGCGGCCACTGGTTGAGCGGGAGTTGGGGGAGTAAGATTTTATAGCTTTTATCGGGCTTAATTGAAAGTCAACACCGGCGGGTCGCGGCCCGCCAGCCGCCCTACTTTTTGTCCAAGCCAACAAAAAGTAGGCAAAAAATGGCTGCCACTGCGTGGAGCATGCTGTCACGCAAGTAAGGAGAAGGCTAGAAACTCTTGAGTCATCTCACAGCGGCGGCAATTTCTTTGCGCGGCCCCTTTTTCGACAGTTGGTTGCTAAAACTCTTGGTCCGTTTCTTTTGTCAGCAGTGATCGAGGGGGTTGTTGGGTTTGAAAAACCATAACGCATATGCAACGTCGCTGCGGTACTCTCTGCCGTTGGCTGCCTGCACGCTGTCACAATGGCAGAGGAGCTGAAGGCGAAGCAACTCTCTCCAATAACGCAAAATAGGACAATCGATTTTATAATCTTCGCGACAGAAGTCCGGCGACAGCCAAGCTGTCCTTTCT
>JABXKU010000188.1 GCA_013619105.1 Desulfuromonadales bacterium | reverse complement strand
GCCAACGCTTCCAAGGTTGCCTTTGTGACCCTCGTACGGCGTCTTCGAGAGCAAGGATTCGCCCTTATCGACTGCCAGCTTCCCTCTGACCATCTCGCTACCTTCGGTTCCCGCACCCTGCCTCGCCATGAGTTCCTGCAGCATCTGGTGGACGGAGGGGTAAAGCCGGGCCGGCCGGTTGCGGGGCTTTTCCCCGTAAACTTGTGACTCACAATCTTGATGGCGTCGCAAAAAGTCCGCCCTACGGCGTTACGGCGTTTTTTCAGGTCCTCGACATACTAGATGTATGCCTGGAATCCCTGAAAAAACACCAGGCCTTGAAGGACGAAATCTTTACTTAGCCATCTTATGAGTTTTTGCGACGCCATCAATCTTGCCTGTGCAGCCACTGAGGGTGGCAATATCTATCACCTTGAGCTCCGCTGCGAAGGGGGGATTACCTCTGCCACCGCGGTTTGTCAATGGGTGCCTAAAAAATGAGCAAAAGGCTAAGATGCCCCACGGCATGGGGACTGTCGCTGCACTATGCTGGTGTTCCCCACAGGGTTTTCCACGAACCTGTGGATGGAACAGCAAAGCTATTATAAATCAATGGGTTGCGAGGCATGGCGTTGTGGAGAGGAGGCGCTGCCAGAGGGGTTAGCCGCATCTGTCGGACGCTTTGCCCTATGGCGGTTGCGGGTGAGGCCGCAGTTACGCGGTATGGGGAAATGACCGAACGGGTTGGCAAAAAATGTCTTTTCTGCTGGCAGGTCAGGCAAGAGTTTCAGTCTTGCCTGGCTTGTTCTGGTTCACGAACTGTTCGATGCGCTGCTGGTCCTGTTGCAGAATGTTGAGAAACTGCATGCCAGCGATGGTTCCCTGGCCCTCCTCCCGTGGCGCTGTCCAGATGACCTCGGTCAGGGTACAGATCGGTTCGCTCACCTCGTTCAAGGCCAGCATCAAAAGACAGAGATCGTTCTTTTGCACGGTTGTCTGGATCGGCATGCGAATGCCGCTGGCGCTCAGGTTGACTCGGCCGTGGGAAAAGGTTGGGGCGGTCAGGGCTGCAGCGGTGGTGGTCAGTTTAGTGATCTGCTGCCGCCATTGTCGATGAAAGGCTGGCAAGCTGCCCCGCTGTGCACTGTAACGTAGGCCGATTCGGGTCTCGACTCGAAGTTGGGGGTGATGGCGGAAAATGCAGAGGTCGTTGTTCATGCGCAGCCGAATCACTTTGTCGGAAGGCTGGCAGAGGAATGAGGCCGTCGACCTGAGCCACAGACCGTACCGTTCCGAAATGATTTCTAGCGGGCGGTCTGCCGGGAAAGGTACTCCTTCCTTGAGGGGCCAGGTATGGGGGATAATGACGTCGATGTAGCCCAGTTCATAATTGCAAAATAGGGCATTCATCGATTCCCGGCGGGGCGGCAGGTTGTCCTCGCACAGGGCTTGGACTTGCAGTTTTTGTCCTGGGGAAAAATAGCGACTGTACATCTTTTAAAATACCCTTTCGCTGTTGGTAAAAAAAGACAACAGGTAAGGGAAGAGCAAATAGCGTTCCAGTATTCATTCGGAGAGGGGAGCGATCTTGCCGGCCATGGCCATTTGGCCGCTGAGGTCGTCGATGAATTGTCCGGCCACTCGGCCTGAGCGACTGCCCCGTTCCATCGCCCAGTCCAGGGCGGCCCTGTTGAGTTCTTCATCGTTAATGATCAAGCGCCGCTGGCGAGCCAGGTAGCCGACGATCTGCAGATAGACTTGCTGGCTCATGGGATAAAACCCGAGGCTGATGCCGAAGCGGTCGGCCAAGGAAAGTTTTTCCGCCAGGGCCTCTTCGGGATGGATCTCTTGACCGTCTAAGTTATCGCTCAAGCGCTCCGGAAGCAGGTGGCGGCGATTGCTGGTAGCGTAGAGCAGGATGTTGTCGGCGGGCTCTTCGATGCCGCCATCCAGCAGGGCTTTGAGTTCCCGGTAGCCCGGTTCCTGTTCATCAAATGAGAGGTCGTCACAAAACAGGATGAAATGATAAGGTTGTTCTCGCAACAGGCTGGTTATTTGCGGCAGTTGAAAAAGATCTTCCTTCTGCACCTCGATAAGGCGCAATCCTTCTTGAAAAAAGGGCTTAAGCAGACCCTTGATTGCAGACGATTTGCCGCAACCCCTTTCGCCCCATAACAGAACGTTGTTGGCCGGATAGCTGTGGACGAACTGTGCCGTGTTGCGCTGCAGCCTTTCCAGGATTCGATCGATGCCGAACAGGTCCTCATG
>JABXKU010000187.1 GCA_013619105.1 Desulfuromonadales bacterium | reverse complement strand
TCCTTTTTCCAAGGTACACGATACCGCTACTCGCCTGTTAGCCCTCTGTATGTCTTTGGCCGGCGCCAAGACCTGGCTGCTCAAAAAGCCCGTGGCACCATCCACGAACGTAATCATCTGCGTCTGTGGCTAACGCCCCTGCGCTTTCGGGGCAAACCTGTTTGGTTGGGTCAGATTAGCCGTGACATTGGTGTCAAATTCACTCTCAAGTCCCCGACCATATCGACGCACGTGATCGACCCCGACGTAGACGAGGCGAGGCGGTATTTGATTGAGGATCTGGCATACTCCCAAGCGCTTGCCCGGTTTGGTTACATTAAGGGGGTCGGAGAGGCGAGCAGAGATGCACCGCGGTTTAACCTTGTCGGTGACCCTTACTTCACTGACGGGCTGCGTGTGGTGATGTCCTTCGAGCCGAGACCATATACGCTCGGCGATCTGGATATCATCGACTACTGGGAGAGACCGAAACGTGTCCGGATCGGCAAAGGGAGGCTGTTCGACGATTCGGGTTTGCGAAAGCGTGCCAAAACGATTGCCGAGGACGGCATCCAAGTATCTGCCACGGTACCCAGCATAGAGGAAAGCAAGAACATCTTAGGCATCGATCTTGAGAAAAAAGGTATCCAGCCGCTGTGGCTTGAGATCCAAAACAACACGGACCGAAAAATTCATTTCATGCTGACGGGTCTGGATCCCGAGTATTTTTCTCCACGCGAGGTATCTTTCGGATTTCATAGGTCGTTCTCCAAAAACTCCAATAAGCAGATCGACGAGAACATCGAGAGTTTGGAATTTCGCAATCCTATCGATCCACACTCGACTTCCTCGGGCTTTGTCTTCACGAACTCGGACGTAAACAATAAGTTCGTCAATGTGGATCTCATCGGCCGGGAGTGGACCAAGTCCTTCACGCTTATTGTTCCGACTCCGATCCGCAACGTTTCGGCTGACCATTATGAACAATTGTCAAAAATGATCACTTCGTCAGAATCGGTTGAAGTTGAAGATGAGGCGCGTTTGCGCGAACTGCTCGAGCAACTGCCGTGTTGCACGTCGAGTGAAGAAGGTCTTCAGAACGAACCCCTCAACATCGTGCTAATTGGAAATCTTCAGGACTTTGGACCCGCCTTTGTGCGACGCAATTACCACCATACACCAGTTGCCCCCCGGTATGTCTTTCAGCGACCCCAGGATTTTTCCGGTAGCAAGCGGGAGCAGTGGATCCAAGCCCAACCGCATGTTTTACGCGTATGGCTGACAACAATCCGCTTTCGTGGCAAACCTGTCTGGATCGGCCAAGTGAGCACGCCGTTTGGCGGACGCTTTGCACGTACAACTGAGGACAGTATAGACTCACACATCGATCCTTTCGTGGATGAGGCCCGAAACGACCTGATCCAGGATATTATCTATTCTCAGAACCTCGCAAAAATGGGCTTTGTCAAAGGCGTGGGACGCGTCATGGCATCGACTCCGCGAAAGATATTCAGCGGTGCAACTTATCACACCGACGGGCTCCGCGGCGTTCTCATATTCGAGCAACGACCGGTTTCACTTTAGCAAATTTGCAACCAGTGTTAGCGTTTCCCATTTATGAAAGGCGCTTACCGTCATCTTCGGCAATATTATAATATCAACGGGCTTTTTAGACTAATCCTTAAATCCGGCTTTGATTATTTCGCGTCGCCGTCTGTACTCGTAGATAATCGCACCGATGACCGTCAGGATGATAAAAACCACGGCCAAGGCGTTCATGGCCGGGCTGATAAAGCTACGTAATTTTGTGCCAATATAAATCGGCAATGTTTGCTCAACACCAATGGCAAACAAGGTCGTGTTGTAGTTATCAAAAGACTGCATAAAAGCCAGGGCCATGGACGAGATCAAGGCGGGTTTCAAAAAGGGCAGTGTTATTTTCCAGAATACCTGGCGATGGGATGCTCCCAGGTCAAAGGCCGCCTCTTCCTGGGTCAGGTCAAAGCGCTGGGCCCGGGACATGATGAGAAGCATGCAATAAGAGGAAATAAAGGTGGCTTGGCCGAGAATGGCTGTCCATAAACCGCCAGGAATATCCATATAACTGTCCCAGAACAAAAATGTTGAAATTCCCAGGATAATACCCGGTGTCAGAATGGGTGAAACCAGAACTCCGTATACAAAATTCCGGGCCTTAAACTGTAGCCGGGTAAGCAGCAGGGCCCCTCCAAGTCCGATGGGTACAGATATTGAGACCACTGAAAATGCAAC
>JABXKU010000020.1 GCA_013619105.1 Desulfuromonadales bacterium | reverse complement strand
GTGCAGTTTTCATATGGGAAACGAGCAATTTTTCCCAAGGTCAAGGAAATCAAGCGCTTGCACGGAGGCGTAGCTGTTTACGCCGCACACGCAAGGGCGAGGATTGACGCCGAGATTGGGGAAAAGAGCCGTTTTCGGATGAAAACAAATTATTTTTGACCTGGCAGACCGTAAACATAAGCCAGTATCTCGGCCACGGCCTTGAACATCTCATCGGGGATCGGTTGACCGATCTCCACCTTGTACAACACGCGGGCAATGGGTATGTTCTCTACCAGCGGTATGCGGTTCTCGGTGGCAATTTCACGAATCCGCATGGCCAGATGATCGGCGCCCTTGGCCACAACTTGCGGGGCATCCATGGTTTGGCGATCATAGAGCAGGGCGATTGACAGATGGGTCGGGTTGGTCACGATTACGTTCGCCTTGGGCACCTCAGCCATCATGCGCCGCCGGGACATCTCCTGTTGCAAGGCACGGATGCGGCCTTTGATATAAGGATCACCTTCCGCTTCCTTGAACTCTTCTTTTTGTTCCTGTTTAGTCATCTTCATTTTCTGTTCCATTTCCCAGCGAACGAACAGAAAATCGAACAGACCCAATAGAATCAGGACACCGCAAGACTTGATCAGTACGTTGGTAGCGACCCGCCCGAGAAAACGCACCGTGTCGACGACTTCCATGTCAATCAGCAGCAGGGCTTGATCGAATTCGTCGAAGACCACCTTGTAGGCTACCGCCCCGATGAGCAGTATTTTGGCCAGCGATTTGACAACTTCAACCAGTGATTTCTTGGAAACAAAGCGGGCTGCACCGGCAATGGGGTTCAGTTTGGAGAAATCGGGTTGCAGTGGTTTGCCTGTAAACAGCCAGCCAATCTGTAATACGCTGGAGAAAAACCCGACAACCATTACGAGTAAAAAGGGCGGCGCCAGCAATAGACCGCCCTGTTGCAGCACCAGAGTAAAAAGGTTGACGATGGAGTTGGATGTCACCTCAAAAGAAGCGCAGACTTTCCAGGTTCCAGCCAGGGACACCGCAAGCTTGTTCCAGAATAGGGGCGCATAGAAGAACCACAACAGCAGTGTGGTAGCCATCATCGCCGCAGTTTGTATCTCTTTGCTCTGGGCCACCTGACCTTTACCGCGAAACTCCGTGCGACGTTTGTCTGTGGCCTGTTCTGTACGTTCGCCGGAGGAGTCGTCGGCCATTTAAGTCCCCCCCAGTAGTTGGAACATGTGTACAAAGCGGTCGCCGAGCAGGCTGAATTCCCGTGTAAGCAGGGTGGCAACCATCTGAAATGTCAAACCTATGACAATCAGGGCGAGCCCTATGTTGATCGGGTAGGACAGCATGAAGACATTAAGCTGAGGAAAGACTCTGGACATAATTCCGAGCACCAGGCCTGATAACAGCAATAGAGCCAAAACCGGGGCACTGAAGCGGACCGCGAGAGTAAACATGTTGCCCGTCAGGTCCAGCAGAAATGGGACCGCACCTCCGGAAAGATCGAGCTCTCCCGGTGGCAACAGCCGATAAGAGTGAACGATCGCCCGTAGGAACAGATGATGGACATCAAGGGCCAGAAACAGCAGGATGGCGAAGACGCTCTGAAACTGGGACATTAGTGATATCTGACGTTGGTTCTGCGGGTCGAAGACGTTGGCGGCGGCAAAACCCATCTGGTAGCCGATGATGGTGCCGCCGAATTCGACGGCGGTGAAAATTAATCGGCCCATAAAGCCGAGGATAAAACCGAGCAGGGCTTCTTGGCTAACGAGCAGCGCTAAGCCGATGGGTGTCTGGGGTAGGTTCGGTACCAACGGTGAGACGATTGGAAAAACCAGCAGGGACAAGGTCAAGGATAGGCCGGCCTTTAACTGCATAGGGGTCTGGGCGCTGCTGAAAACCGGTATGCTGCTCATCAAGGCGGCAACTCGGGAGGCACAGACCAGAAATAGGCCGAAAGTCTCGGTGGACAGGGCGGGAAAAGGCACGATAGGCCTCAGCTTCCAACGGTGGCGATGCCGGTCAGCACGCTTGTCGTGAAACCGACTAGGACCTTGATCATCCAGGGGGCGAAGATCAGCAGGGTGACGAAGACCGCGACGATCTTTGGAATAAAGGTCATGGTCTGTTCGTTGATCTGGGTCGCTGCTTGAAAGATACTGACCAGCAGACCGACGATAAGTCCGGCCAGCAGCATGGGGGCCGCGACCAGTAAAATTGTTTCGATAGCCTGGCGTCCGAGGCCGGTGACAAATTCAGGGCTCATGGAGGTTTCCTTTTAATGGGACGGGATTACGGTTGATCCCACTCAGAAGAAGCTCTGGACCAAAGAGCTAACCACCAAGTTCCAGCCGTCGACCAGGACAAAGAGCAATAATTTAAAGGGCAGGGAGATAATGACCGGAGGCAGCATCATCATGCCCATGGACATCAGGACCGAGGCAACCACCATGTCGACGACCAAAAAGGGGATATAGACCATAAAGCCGATCTGAAAGGCCCGCTTGAGTTCCGACAGCATAAAGGCGGGAATCAGGGTCATGGTCGGTACGTCTTCCATGTTGTCCGGTGCCGGCTGACCAGCGATCTCCATCAGCAATCCCAGTTCTGTTTCCTTGGTCTGTTTGAACATGAACTCACGCATGGGGATGACCGCTGCAGTCAGGGCCTGTTCCTGGCTGATCTGTTTGTCAAGATACGGTTGCAGGGCGTTGTCGTTGACCTGGGTAAAAACCGGTGCCATGACAAAAAAGGTTAAAAACAGCGCTAAACCGATGATGATCTGATTCGGTGGCATCTGTTGAGTACCCATCGCTTGGCGAACGAAAGACAGCACCACCACGATGCGGATGAAGGCCGTGGTCATCAGCAAGATAGCCGGCGCCATGGAAAGCACGGTCAGTACCAGCAAGACCTGCAGGGCGGTGGAGGTCTCGCCGGGATCGGCCGCTTGACCGATGCCGACGGTGATGCTCGGCAAACCCTCGGCTTGAACCAGCAGGGGCAGCAGCAGCAGGGTGGCGGTGATGGCGATGGTGATGAGGCGTTTCATTTACGACTTTCTCGGTTCTGGTTCTGCAGGGTCTGTTCAAAGGATTGGCCCGGCGGGGAATCGAGCTCGCAAAGAAGTTCGATACGCTCGTTACTGACCCCAATGAGGAGTTCGCGGCCTTGCACTTCGACTAGGCAAAGAGCTTTTTTGCCGCCTAGTGGCCGGGTTTCCCGAATATGGATGCGCCCTTCGCGGCTGCCAGGCAACCAGCGCAGGCCCCGTTTACTCAGAGCAAAGAGCAACAGCATCAGACCGAGGACCAACAGCAGGCCGGCCACCATACGTAAACCATTGCCGATTAATGGATCGGGAGCCTCGGCCCCTGCATGGACCGTTGCGGGTAATAGTATCAGCAGTAAACAGAGCGGCATGGTCGGTTATCCCAGGTTCTCGATACGTTCGGACGGGCTGACCACCTCGGTCAGGCGAATACCATATTTGTCCTTAACCAGCACTGCCTCGCCTCGGGCGATTAACCGTGAGTTGACATACAGGTCTAGAGGTTCGCCGGAAAGTTTGTCCAGTTCGATGATGGAGCCTTCCTGCATTTGCAATAAGTCTTTGATCAGGATTTTCGAACGGCCGATTTCCACCGATACCTGTAAGGGAATATCCAGCAAAAATCCGAGTTCCTTATTTTCGGTGCTGGCCGGGTTCGCCTGGGCTTGATTGGGCTCTTGGTTGGTCGGCATGGTGAGATTCCTTTAGTCCTTCGATTGAGAATTTGTTTTAGATTTAATGCGCTCGGTGAGGCGGACGGCCTTTTTTCCCTTGAAGACTCCGGCTCGGGCAATGAACTTGGCCTTGTCTTCAACTAGTACCGTCAGGGGACCGGATGGGTCTTGTCCCAAATCGATGATGTCACCGACCTGAAAGTTGAGAATATCCCGAACCGGCAACGCTATTTGTGCTAACTGGGCCGCGATATCCGTTTCCATTTCGGTCAGTGCGTCCTCGATTTTCAGCTTCCAGCCCTGGTCAGCTTGTTTATTCAAGGGGCCCATCTGATCGCGCATCTTTTCCCGTAGTGGCTCTAGAGCGGGCAAAGGAATCGCCAGACTGATTTTCCCGGACAACGTACCAATCGAGACAGTAAAACGACAGACGATAACCTGAGTATCGGGTGGTACGATATTGACCAGTCGCGGGTTGCCTTCAATTTTGACCAACGAGCTGTCGAGCTCTTCCAGGGGCAGAAAGGCTTTCGTTAGATCGAGACAGGCATCATCAAAGGATCTTCTTAAGACGGAGCGTTCGATAGCGGATAAAGGTCGATTGGGCAGAATCTGTTGAGCATCCGCATTACCTCCCAGCAGTTTCTCCACCAGATAAAAAGAAAGGGCATCACTGAAAACCAGCAGTCCCCCCCAACGCAGAGGCTCGAGACTTATAATGCCGATCGCCTCATGTCCGCTAAGCCGTTGCAGAAAACCTTCGAACTCGTAAGCCTCGATCGCTTCTCGTTGGACCAAAATGGAATGTTGCAGACAATTTGTCAGCGAGATGCTGTAGTTGCGAGCGAAGGTGTCGAGCACAATATCGAAATTTTCGAATTTGCACTTGCGGCTGCTATGGCTGAAAACCAGGTCGAGACTATTGACTTTCGACCCACCACCGGCGGCGCTTAATTCGCCCTCAACGACAATGTCTCCGGCGCGTACCGCCGAGAGCAGTTCGGCAATTTCATCTTTGGATAGAATGCGTTCCACAGGGGCCTCTATTGGACGACAAATTCGGTAAAGTAAATTTTTTCAACGCGTCCACCTGTCAGAATTTTGTTGAGGCGTTCACGAAGTTCGCTGCGCAATTGTAATTTGCCTTGCAGGTCGGCCAGCTCACCGAAGGTCTTATTGCCCACTAGCAACAGGATGGAATCACGCATCTGTGGCATGCGCTGAGTGATTTCTTCAACGGCGGGATCGTTGTTTGTCTCAAGGGTAATGGCCGCCTTGAGATAACGGGTGCCGTCTTTATCGAGAATATTGATGATGAACGGTTCGATCTCCACCATCGGGCCGATGGTGCCCTTAGCCATGGGTGTGATGGCCGCCGCCGGTTGCGAGGCCGTTGTACTTGCCGGGTCTTCTCCTTTGAGTAGGAAAAAAGCCGCTGCACCGCCGCCGAGTAGAATCACTACCGCGGCGATAATAATGATCAGCATTTTTTTCGAAGATTTTTGTTCTGCACCGGCTTCGGCGCTGGTGTCCTTGTCAGCCATTGTATCGATTACTCCTGCTTAGAAAGGTAATTGGTCGTTAGCATCGATCAAATAGGGAAGCTCCTGCTTGTAGTGGCCAAGGCTCTCCAGTACAAATTCAACCCTGCGGTTCAAGAGGCGTTGCTTACTGCTGGTATTCGGAACGACAGGTTGTTGAGCGCCATAGCCGACGGCCGCCATTCGTTCCAGGGGAATAAGTTTTTCAGTGGCAAAAAACTTAAGAGTGCTGACCGCTCTCTGTACCGACAGGTCCCAATTGGACAGCTGTGGATTACCGGAGGGTAGGTCGTCAGTATGCCCCTCGATGCGCATGTTTAAAGGCAACGGTTTGACCAGGGTGGCTACCTTTTGCAAGATCGGATGAGCTTCTGCTTTGAGAAGCGTTGATCCGGACTCGAATAGAATCGATTCTTTAACCCGTAACACCACTGCGCCACGGTCCTTGACTAGTTCAATGTCCTTGTCGATACGTAGCCGGGTAAGAGCGACGTTGATCTTTTGATAAAGCCGGCTGATGTAATCGTCGTCCATCGGCGCAAAGCTGATAACTTTCGGTTTGGTTATGTCGGTTTTACCGATACTGCCGGCCAAACCGAAGGCCCCTTTCAGCGAACCGAGGGCATCGTGGAATTTCACTTTGTCCATATTGGCCATGGACAGTAGCAACACGAAAAACGTTAGCAGCAGGGTGACCAGATCACTGTAGGTGACCAACCATTCCGGAGCGCCTCCGCCCCCTTCGTCCTTTTTTTTCTTGCGAGCCATAGCGATTTAGCCTTTCTTGTTGAAATTCGACTCGCGCTCTTTGGGCGCGACGAAGGCATGCAGCTTTTGCTCAATGACCCGCGGGTTTTCGCCTTCAAGTATTGACTTCATGCCTTCGGCGACCAGGGTTTTGTCCAGAATTTCGGTGGCTGAGCGGTTCTTCAGTTTGCCCGCCAAGGGCATGCACAGAACATTGGCAATAACCGCTCCGTAGAAGGTCGTCAACAGGGCGACGGCCATAGCGGGCCCGATACTGGAAGGGTCACTCATGGTCTGCAGCATCTGCACCAGACCGATCAGGGTGCCGATCATACCCATGGCCGGTGCGGTCGCTCCGATTGCCAGCAGAATGCTCGCGCCTTTGCCATGGCGTTCTTCGATATATTCAATTTCCCGATCGAGCATTTCTTTGAGATTGTCCGGTTCCTGGCCATCCACGGCCATCTGCAAGCCCTTGATGAAAAATGGGTCATCCACCTCAGCGATCACTGACTGCAGGGATAGGACTCCTTCTTTGCGGGCCTTGCCGGCGAAACGGATGAGCTGTTCAATGCGGTTGGCGCTCGATGAGCTCTGAGTCTTGAAGGTTTTTTTGACGATCGAGATGGTGCCGAGAATATCGTCGAAGGGGTAGTTAACCAGGGTAACCCCGATGGTGCCGCCGAAGACGATGATCAGTGACGGAGTGTTGACAAACATCATGATGCTGCCACCCTGAAGAATGGCCATCAACATCAAGCCGAAGGCGGCAACAATACCGATTATAGTCGAGAGATCCATGAATAAAAAACCTCATTCAAAACAAGCTTGGGTGTTTGTAAAGGGATACAATGGCTTTTGGGGGTATGCATTTACAAGGAGCGTGCCAGTTGCGGGAAAATCGGTGTGCTTGCCGGGAAGGTGAGGCAAAACTGGTTCTAAATCAAGAGGTTGGTTCTTCTTTTTACGTCAACAGGCTGACATTAACAAAAAAACCGCCCCTATCAGCAGGGGCGGTTCAGAGTTTCGGTCATAAAATTGACAGCGTTTTTAGCGCTTGAGGTTAATCAGTTCTCCGAGCATTTCATCGGTGGTGGTGATGACTTTGGAGTTGGCCTGAAAACCTCGCTGGGTGGTGATCATTTTGACGAATTCGGCAGCCAGGTCAACGGTCGACTGCTCGAGGGCGTTGGTGAACAGATTGCCCAGCTCGGGACCCGGGACGCCCGTGCGCGGAGGACCGGCGGCGTCGGTGGCGGAATACAGGTTCATGCCCTGTTTAACCAGACCGTTGAAATTGCTGAACTTGGCCAGTACGATTTGGGATACTTTGATCCGTTCACCGTTAGAATAGTTGGCGGTCACGGTGCCCGTTTCATCGACGCTGATTTTCATCAGGTCGCCGGGGCCATAGCCGTCCACCGCATTGGAAATGACCTGCGATTCGTTGGCGTACTGGGTGGTGTCGAGGGTGAGCTTAATATCCTGTACCGTGGTGCCCCCGCCCCAGTTCAATCCGCTGATGGTGATGCTGCCGCCATCGGTCTGGCTGCCGTTGGTGTCGAAGGCTAGGGGCGTGGCGCCCGAGCTTGCAACCAGCTGGTTGCTTTCATCGACCACGTTGTAGTTCCAGCTGTTGTCGCCCGCTTTGCTGAAATAGGTGGTCAGCATGTGGGTGTTGCCGAGGGAATCGAAGACAGTGGCCGGCGAAGCGTAGTTGTAGGTGTCCGGAACGGCTGCAGAAAAGGTGTCGGTTGTAATGTTAATGTTGGCCTGAAGAGAGCTCTGGTCGCCGGCAACCTCGGCGGTGTACTCGGCGGAGTAAGTGGTGTTGTCGATCCGGATGAGGTTGCTTAGGGATGCACCGTCGATGTCGCCGCTGAGGTCGGCATCGGTGTAGTCAACACCTCCGTCATGGGCTACGGTGATGTTCACGAGGACCGTATCGCCTATAGCTATGGTGGGATCGCTCGGAAGGATGACGCTGGTGAAGCGATCGGTAGGGCTGATTGGGTTGGCGTTGGAGTCGAGGTTGGTCGTCAGGGTCATGTTGGCGGTCATGTTGGCGGGGATCGCTGAGTTGGAATCGACCTGCACATCGCTGGCGCCACCGGCGGTGAGGTTGCCGCTGACATCGAAATCCTTGCCCTGCACCCGGTAGCCTTCCGGGTTGACCAAGAAACCGTCACCATCGAAGCGAAAAGCACCGGCGCGGGAGTAGAAACTGGTGGCGCTGTCCGCTTCGCGCAGCACGAACAGGCCTTCGCCTTCGATGGCCATATCGGTATTTGACTCGGTACTTTCAAAGGTGCCCTGGCCGAAGATATTGTCGATGCTGGACAGGCCGGTACCGCGGCCGACCTGTGAGGCGCCGCCGGAACCGTTGACACTGGCGGAAAGTAAATCGGAGAAGACTGCCCGGCTCGATTTGAAGCCGATGGTGTTGGTGTTGGCGATGTTATTGCCGATGACCGCCATGGCATTTCCGTTAGTATTCAGACCGCTGATGCCACTGTACAGTGAACTTGAGATAGCCATAATATATCCTCCATGATGGGACCACGTCTGTCAGTCGGTGGTCCGCGAACCTCCTACGAGAGGACCGGTTCGGTTAAGCGATGATTGCGCTGTCAATTTTGGTGAACACGTTGTCCTTGAGACTGTCTTTGTCGACCACGGTGACCACTTGGTTGTTTTTTACGCTGACGATCAGCGCATTGTCGTTGAGTATTACCAGGGAATCCCGTCCCCCTTTGGCTCGAACTTGGCCGACGGCGTCATTGAGCCGGACAAGCTCCGCTGGCGAGAGATCGATGTTGCGACTGGCCATGCGTTGCTGGGCGTGACGAGAAAAACAGATTTCGCTGCCGCGCAACTCTTTACTGAAGACCTCGTCAAAGGAAGCCCCGGACGGTCTGTTTTGCCGACTGACCTTTTCGCCGGTCCTTGCGGATGGCGGTACAATCGGTTGGGGGATCAGGGTGATTTTATCACTCATGATCAGAGTTCCCTGATGCTTTTGACATTGCTGAGTGAATAACTGCCGCAGTTGGTAACCAGGGTGCTTTGTGATCCATCGAGATCGACCCCGGTGACCTTTCCCTTGATCAGCGGTTGGTTGCTGATGCCCTCTTCACTGCTGTCGAGGGCCAGAATCGACAAGGTGTAGTCGCCCTGGGCAATGGGCCGACCGTTGTTGTCGGTGCCGTCCCAGGTGATGAAGTGGCTGCCGGCTGTCATGTCGGACGGTTTAACAACTGCCAGGCTCTTGCCGTGGCTGTCCTGAACGTGAAGTTCGAGCCGGTCGGCCTTGGCATCGAGCTGGTAACCCAGAGTGACATCGCTGTCGCCCAGTTGGAAGGCTGCCGTGTCGACGGTGACTTCCCGGCCGATCAGTCCCAGAGCAGAAAGTTGCTGTTGGTTTTGAGAGGCACTGGCCAAGCCTTGAATGTTTTCATTGACCGACATCAGTTGCTCAAGGGAACTGTATTGGGCCAGTTGTGCCGTGAACTCGGTGGGGTCGGACGGGTTCATTGGATCCTGATTTTGCAGCTGAGCTACCAGCAAGGTCAGGAAGTCCTCCTTGCCCATACTGGTACTGCCGGTGACGGCCGAGAGTTGGCCGGTATTGGAGCTGCCGCTTATGTCGGCAATAGTTGACATATGGCTGATTCTCCTCCTTGGTTAAATGCGCAGGCTAAGGCCTTCCGTCGAAACGGAACGGGCGGATGCGGTTGCTGGGTGCACTCGATCGTTGTCTCTGGCACCAGCGGGGGCATTGAAATGCCTGCGGGACGATTCGGGTTGTTGATGGTTGGCAAAAGACTCCTGACCGGAATGACGATTGGAATCGATGTCGACCTGGATATCTTCGAGTTTAACTCCTTGCTGACTGAGTGCTTCATGCAGCTTAGGTAGGTGCTTTTCCAGAATTTCCTGGACTTGATGGTTCTGAGTCAGCAGCTGAGCCCGTAGTTGGTTCTTTTCCATGGTGAGAGCTAGTTTGACCTCGCCAAGTTCTTCCGGATTCATTTTGATGATGATTCGTTGGTTCCCGGCACGATCAACCGAGAAGCGTCCTAGTACCTGATCGACGATCTGACTTTCGCGGAGAAACTCCCCAGAAGCCAGCCGGATGCTGCCTGCTTCGGCAGAAGTTGCCTGCGGCAATTGGCTGGTTTGCTGAGTCGTCAGGGAACCGTGCATGCCACCTTCGAGTACTGCTTCAAAGGGTGTAGCGTTGATAGCCGAAGGGGTGCCATTGACCGCTGCATCGGATTGTAAGGCAGAGAAACCTTGATCTTGTTGGGAGGCGAATGAAGGGTGCGAATCTCCCTCTTTCGTCTCGGCAACGACTTGCGCGGATTCTTGCGTTTGGATTGCGATGGCAGGGGTTTCGCCACGGTTGAGGTTGGCAGCATGACGCCCGCGAGATTGTTCTCGCGGTGGTCTGACCTCTTGCAAAAGATTACCCAGGCTGCTTTCCATCAGACCCGTTTGCTTACTGGCTTCGATGTTTGTCATGTCGGTTTGTTCTGGGTTGTCCGCTGGCATGACTTGGCTAGTCATCGATTTAGCGTCTGTCGGGGTGGGCGTGTTCTGCCGGGACCCGACGGATGTGTTCGCCTCTGCCAGTTCGACAGGTTGAGTGCTGTCAGCAACGTTCATTTTATCGATGGGCGATGATCCTGTTGCCAGCCCAGCGGTAGTCTTCTGGGGTGTTGTTGCTGTCGCAGTTAGTACTGGGATCGCTGCATCAGGGGCCATGCCCGCAGGTTTTACGCTCTCTGGAACCACGAGGACTGGTTCTGCTGGAAGACCCGGAGGCGCTACCATGGTCACGACCGAAGCAGTATCCTCTGCATCGAGCTCCGTTGCTTCTTCACCGAGTTGTACAGTATCTTCGAACTCGGTGCCTTCACCGTTCGTTGAATTTACAGACCCTTTCTGCTGGTCATTTTGTGCGCTTTGATTGGCCTTGCCCAGAACGTTCTGAAAAGATACGTTCTCTGCCTTGCCCGTTTTGCCTTTGGGCGCGGACGTTGGGTTGGTCTGTGGTTGCACCGGTGGAATATTCAGCATTTCCATGTTTTCACCTCCTTTCTAATGGGATATTAACTATTTGTAGGCCAGCCTCTGGTTGAGGTTATTGTTTCTCGAGGCTGGCGTAGGATCTACTTAAGGCTGCTGCTACTTTCGGGTCCATATTGTTCAAGACTTTTCCGGCCTTTTTGCTGTTCATTCCTTCAATAATGGTGACCGCCAGGTCTTTGTCGAGGCTGATTAGCAATTGTGCTGCCTTGGCGGGTTCCATTTTTTCGTAGATCTTGCTTAAAGCCTGCGCCTTTTCGTTCTCCAACCGTCTTTTTTCCTGGAGCAGTTCGGTGAGAGCGATACGGGCCTTTTCCATTTCAGCTAACTTCTTATCGACTTCTCTGCTCAGGGTCTTTAGTTCCATTTCCTTCATTTGGAGCATTTTTTCTTTCTGTTCTAGTCTAGCCACTTCTTTTTGAATGGAGGAACGAATGCGCCGTTCTTCCACCGTCGAAGTGGGTCCTTCCGGGGGTAACAAGTCCGATGTTGTTTCGGCTCGGAGCCCTTGGACCGAGGGCAAAAGGATCGACGCCAGTAAGCCTAAAGTAATAATAAGTTTGTTCATAAAGAATGCTTTCCGAGTCTCAGGGCAATATCGTCAAGGGTGGCTGACTCTTGCCTATTGTCCTGATATTTTTGCTCGGTCTCCTTTTTTTCTTTGAGGTTTTCCAACAGTTTTTTTTCCTGGGCGGCTTCGGCCAGTAGCTGGCGATTGCTTTTCACCTCTCGATGCAGTTTGTCAGCTTGTTCGATTAACGCATGCAGGTCTTTACGCTGCCGATTGATGCTTAAACGATACAGTTGCAAATCCTGTACGGTGATCCCAGCCTGTTGGTGGTGAGTGAGTTCTTGCTGAAGTTTATTAAGGGTAGCTCGTTGACTAGCGACCTGATGCTGCAGTGCGCTATCGCGCCGCAGTGAATCCGCTAGCTTTTGCTGAGCCAGATTTTCAAGTCTCTGTCTGTGATTGAGAACGGTCTGGAGTTTGAACTTGTCGGCCATAGTGAAAAGTCCGTTGGCGCGAGGAAAAATGAAAACCGGATTGCTGTTGGCAGTCAGGTTCTTGGTAATAGCAGGTTTAAAACCGTCAGGTTGCGGATCAGTCGATGCTGGCCAAGCCCTTTAGAGTGGATACGGGCACATCGTTTTAATCGAAAAGCTTGCTGATTTGCTGCAGGGTAGAGGGATAGTCGACTGCCTCGTTCATGCCTTGGCGAAGGAATTGTTTTACCGCATTGATTTTGGTAATCGAATAATCGATATCGGGGTTGCTGCCGGAACTGTAAGCCCCGATGTTGATCAAATCCTCAGCTTCCTGGTAGGTCGCCAATACCTCTCTGACCTGACCGGCGCATTTATAATGCTCGTCGGAGACGATATCGCGCATAACACGGCTGGCGCTGGTGAGAATATCGATGCAGGGATAATGATTGGCCGCCGCCAGCTTACGGGACAGGACGATATGGCCGTCAAGAATGGAGCGGACCGCGTCGGCTACTGGTTCGTTCATGTCATCGCCTTCGACTAACACGGTATACAGGCCGGTGATACTGCCGGCTCCCTTGAAGCTGCCCGCTCGTTCCAACAGTTTGGGCAAGGTGGCGAAGACCGATGGCGTGTAGCCCTTGGTGGTAGGCGGTTCGCCGATGGCCAGTCCGACCTCGCGCATGGCCATGGCGAAGCGGGTCACCGAGTCCATCATCAACAGCACGTTTTTGCCCCGTTTGCAGAAATATTCGGCGATGGTCGTGGCGACAAAGGCGCCACGCATGCGTAGTAACGGGGATTGATCGGAGGTGGCCACTACGAGAACCGAGCGGGCCAAGCCTTCTTCGCCCAGGTCTCGTTCGATGAATTCCCGCACTTCGCGGCCGCGCTCGCCGATGAGGGCGATCACGTTGATGTCGGCGTGGGTGTTTTTGGCGATCATGCCGAGCAGGACGCTTTTGCCGACCCCGGAGCCGGCCATGATACCCATGCGTTGTCCTTCGCCGCAGGTCAAGAGACCGTTGATGGCGCGGATGCCCAAATCGAGGGGTTGGCCGATGTTCTTGCGGGCCATGGGGCCGACGGGCAGGGCGTAGAGAGGCATCTCAACCTGCGGACAGGGCGAGGGGCCGGTGTCGATGGCCTGGCCCATGGCGTCGATCACCCGGCCGAGGAGTTCGGGGCCGACGGCCAGCGAGGCGCTGTCCCTCAATACTCGTATCAGGCTGCCGGGACCGAGACCGCGCAATTCGCCAAGGGGCATAAGCAGGGCCCGGCCGTCGCGAAAACCCACCACCTCGGCGGGGACCGGTTCGCCCCCGTTGAGAGGCACCATTTCGCATAGGGTGCCGACGGTCGATGCCGGACAGTAGCCTTCAACCACCAGACCGACGATCTTGGTGACCTTGCCGCTGACCTGCAGGGGGTTGAGGTTGGCCACGCATTGCAGTAACTTTTCCATCAGCCTTGCTCCACGGCGCTCAACAGGGTGCGGCGGAACTCTTCGAGTTGTCCTTCGATGGTGGCATCCACGGCACCGAGATCCGATTCAACCAGACAGCCCCCCTGGGCGATTTTCGGGTCGCCTTCAACGGTAATGCTTTCCAAACCGTTGATGCTGGTGATGAACAAGGGTTTTTTTTCTGTGACCAAGGCTAGGTCTTCGGGATGAACCTTGATGTGGTAATGGTCGGAACGTACGGCGGCGCGTAACGCCTTGTCAATCGTGGTTAGGATGAGTTCGCGGTTGAGGCTCACTTCACCGTGAATGACCTGGCGTGCGATGGACAGCACCAAACGCAACATGTCCTGAGTGCTATTCTGCAGCAGGGTAGACCGCAGGCGACTGACTTCCTCGATGCCTTGAGCGAGCATTTCAAGGGAACTATCGAACTGCAGTCGAATTTCCTGCTGTCCCTCTTCCTTGCCCTGCAGATAAGCCTCTTCGATCTGTTTGCCGAGGTCCACCGGCGCAGCTGGTTGATGAACAGGGGGCTGCTCAGCTTGGATTTGCTGCGGGCTTGAAACGGCTTCTTCGCTGAAGGACACGTCCTCGAAGAGCAGACCGTCTTCTATTACCTGGCCATCGTCACCGAACTCCCGAAAGCTGATTCGTTTAATACCCTGCGTATTGCTGGAACGAGAAACTTTAGACGAGAGCATCTGCCCCTCCACGGCCAGGGATCAGGATCTTTTCTTCCTCTTCGAGCTTCAGTATAATCTTGACGATTGTCTGTTGCATGGTTTCGACCTCCGAAAGTTTCACCGGTCCCATGGCTTCAAGGTCATCTTGAATCATTTCCGCTGCTCGGCCCGATATGTTCTGGAATATCGATTCCTTGAGTCCTTCGGATGCTGACTTGAGGGCCAGGGTCAATTGATCGTTGTTGACCTCTCTCAGGACGGTTTGCAGGGTGCGACCATCAAGGTTGACCAAGTCCTCGAACCTAAACATGTTTTTGCGAATCTCTTCGGCCATGTCCGGGTCAGTTTTTTCAATCCCCTGAAGAATGCTCTTATCAGCCCCTTGGCCCATATTGTTAATGAGGTCGACGACCCGGTTGATGCCTCCCAGTTGTTGTTGTTTGTCCTGACGGGCGACAATGCCGATCTCTTTGCGCAGGGCGTCTTCGATCTGGCCGATGATTTCTGGAGAAACCTGTTCAATCCGAGCAATACGATGCATGACATCGGAGCGGAGAGAATCGTTCATGAAATTTAGAACCTTGGCAGCGTGCTCGATCTTCTGTGTCGACAAAATCAGCGCCACGGTCTGCGGGTGTTCGTTATCCAGCAGGCTGGCGACCATATGAGGCTGCATGATGGCAATGGTTTCCAAGGGGCGTGCTTCATCGTCCCAGGTAATATCCTCCATTAATCTTTCAACACGCGATTGGTCACCGCCAGAAATGACATTTTTGACAAATTCATTGCCGCGAACAAAAATTCCGGCATGGGCCTTCTGCGTGCGATGAAATTCTGCTACCACGGCCCGGGATATTTCGGCGGGGATGTGTTCAACATTCATCATGTGTCTTGTGATTTCGCGTACCTCAGGATCGCTGAGAGACTCAAACACCTTTGAAGTGGCCTCTTCTCCTAGACACAACAGTAGAATTGCGGCTTTCTTAGCCCCTTTTAGGTTTTGAAGATCCATATTGTTCATGAGCTCCTTCATCCTTCTTTAAGCCAGGTTTTGATCACCTGTGCGGAGACGTTATCGGAATTCATGACTTGTTCCCTCAGCTTTGCCGCTTCGACGTTGGGTCCCTCAAGCTGTAGCGGCACACCGGAGAGTTCCGATTCCAGCTGTCCGACGGTTTTGTAGTGCTCCACCATCTTGCTTTCGCCCTTAAGGGTCTTGACCAGTGGGCGGACGAGCAGAAAATAGAGGAGTAGAGCGGCGACCGTTAAGAGTCCGTATTTGATCATCGGCAAATAACTGTAGATATCAGCTCCGGGGGGGGCTTCTGGAGCGGTTGCATCGTAAAAATCATTTTCAAAGGGGCGGGAAAGAACCACGATCTGGTCTCCACGTTCATCACTAATTCCCAGGGCGCTGCGCACCATCTGCTCGATGGAAGCGAGCTCTTCGGCCGGTCGGGGTTCGTAGGTCGCTTCGTTAGCTTCTCCAGCAGGCAGTTCGCGGTCGGCAACCAATACCGCGACCGACAGGGTTTTTATGGAGCCCACCGATTCCACAATTTTGCTGACCGTTTTGCTGACCTCGTAGTTGGTGGTCTCATCACTGCGGTTGGAAGAGTTGAACCCCTTACTGCCGGAAGACCCGTTGAGGTTTGAGTCCACACCGGGAACGCCGCCACTGGTACTGTTGCCGCTCTTCTCGGTTGTGGCTTGTTCACTGCGGACCGCCGAGCCGTTGGGGTCATAGGCTTCTTCCAGATGCTCCCGTTGCGAGAAGTCGAGACTGGCGGTGATCTGGACCAGGGAATTGCCGACCCCCAGTGCTCGGTCGAGCAGGGATTGTGCCCGGTTTTCCAAACGTTTTTCAAGGCTTTGCTGATATTGCTGTAAACCTGGGCTGAGAGGGCTATTCATTTCAGCTTGAGGTGATTTCGACAAGACGCGGCCGTTAGCATCGATAATTGAGACCTGACCGGCATGGAGCCCTTCAACGCTACCGGACACTAAATTGACAATGCCCTGAATTTGGCCGTCGTTAAGCTTGTGTCCCGGAACCAGTTTGACGATAACCGAGGCCGTGGTTTTTTCCTGCTGCTCGCGAAACAGTCGTTTTGCGGCCATGGCCAGGTGCACCCGGGCGCCTTCCACAGGAGCCAGGGACGATATGGTTCGGCCCAATTCACCCTGCAGGGCGCGCTGGTAATTGATTTTCTGAGCAAAGTCGGTCATGCCGAAGCTTTGCTTGTCAAATATTTCGAAACCGACTCCGGCGCCCTGGGGAAGTCCGGCCCCGGCCAATTCGAGGCGGATTTCGTAGACCTTGTTCGCCGGAATATAAATGGCGGTGCCGCCGCTTTCAAGGCGATAGGCGATCTTCTGTTCCTTCAGGCGAGTAATTACAGCCGAAGCATCACTGGCCGGCAAGTTGCCGAACAACAACTGATAATCGACGTGACGGCCCTTCATTATCAGAAAGGAGAAGATCACCAGGCAGAGTAGCATCACAATGCCCAGGCTGATCTGGCGCGATTGTGGCCACTGCTTGATGATTCCAATGAGATTGGGTTTGGTCTCTTCCGCCATGGCGGTTAACCTCCGGTCGGCATCTTGAAAACAATTGAAACAAATAATTGACACATGGGTTGGTCAGGAGACGTGCCCCATCACACATTCATGCGCATGATTTCCTGATAAGCATCGACTGCCTTGTTGCGTAACTGCACGAACAGGCGCATGGAGATGTCGGCCTTTTCCAGGGAAATCATCACCTCGTGTAGATTTCCACCCTGGCCGCTGTGCAGTTCCTCCACGGCCTTATCCGCGGTGACTTGAGCTTCGTTGGTGCTGTTGATGGCTTCTTTGAGTTGCTCGGCGAAGCCGCCCCCCGGTTTGTCCGCTTTTTGCGCTGCGGTAGGGGAGGGCAGGGTCGAATTAATGGCATTGATATTATTTATCATTGCTTACCTGCCTATCTCGAGGGCTTTAAGGGCCATTCGTTTGGCGGCTTGAATGGCCGAGGCGTTGGCATCGTAGGTGCGAGTGGCGCTCATCATGTCGACCATCTCTTCCATGGTGTTGACATTCGGAAGTTGAACCATGCCATTTTCGTCGGCATCGGGATGGCCCGGTTCATAGACTGTCCGCAACGGCGTCTGACTGACCTGGATTCCCGCGACCTTGACTCCGTGGATGCCTTGTTCGTTGGCATTATCCAGATGCTTGGCAAAGCTTTCATTGCTGCTTTGAAAGACGACTTGCCGTTTGCGGTAGGGACCGCCTTCGGAGGTACGGGTCGTGCCGACATTGGCCAGGTTGGAACTGATGACGTTTAACCGGGTTCGCTGGGCGCTTAGGGCCGAGGAACTGATTTGCATTGACGTGAAGATATCCATTGCTTAAGTCTCCTTAGCGATCACTTTGAATGACATATTTGAGTAGTCCCAGTTTTTTGTTCAGCATCTGGGTCGCAGCTTCGTAAAAGATCTGGTTTTCGGCCTGGGCTACCATCTCCTGGTCGAGGTCGACCCCGTTTTGATCGCCGAGGCCATTGTTGTTGGCCAGACTTTCGACCCGGCCGTGGACCTGCTCTATGCTGCCGCTGGTGATGTCGAAGTGTTTTGCATGCCGAGGCGGGGTCGTCGTGGATTTATCGCCGAGGGCCTGTTGCAAGTCTTCTTCAAAGCGAAGCCGGCTCGGTGTGTAGCCAGGCGTGTCGATGTTGGCCAGGTTGGAGGAGGTGATCTGCTGGCTGCGGCTGCGCAGGTCCAGAACCTTTCCTAATACCCCAACGGTGCGGTCAAATATCCCATCTGTTGGCATCTGTTGTTTCTCCCTTTTAGCAGGCAGCTAATGGCCGCGGAAGGTCAGTAGGTTTCAGCAGTAATAAAATCACTGGCCAGTTGTCGCCAGAGATCATCCTTTCCTTTTTCGACCAGAGTCTGAAAAAGGTTAAGCGCTCGGGTGCGTTCTCCTTTGGCCAGCAGTATCTGGCCGCAACGATAGGTCGCCTGATCGCTGAAGGTTCCGTCTTCGGCCAAGACTTCATAGAGAGGCAGTGCCTGCTGGCCATGACCCAACCGACGCAGGGCTTCCGCTTCAAGGAGCAGGCCTAAGGGGGGAATCGATTCGCCTCGGTCGCCCAACCGATTGGCAAAATCGATAACCCGGTTGTAGTCGCCTAGTTCCCAGTAAATCTGCGTGGCCAGTAATTCGATATCGTTGCTACGGGGGTATTGCTTGTCCTGCAGCAGTTCCGCTGCCTCTTCTAATCGTGCAAGTTTGTACAGGGCGCGCAAGCGCAGCAGAAAGAGAGCGTTACGATCGGTGCCTTTGGGATAGCTCTGTAGGTAGGCCTTGCTGTATTTTTCGGTCAGGGCATATTCGTCCCGATCGTAGTAGAGGGATGTCAGCGGTAAATAGAATTTTTCGGTGTCACCCTCGCTTTTTGCGTGATCTATCATATAAAGGTAGACTCTGCAGCCGCGGTCGAAGAGTCCCAGGCGAGAGAATGCATTGGCTAGTTTAGGTAGAAACGGCCATTTCCCATCTCCTCGAATCAGCAGTTCACGGTATTTTTCAAGGAGTATCACTGCTTGCAGGTCTTCTCCCTTGGCAATAAAGTTTTCCAGTACGGGAGGAAGAATCTCTGCCATCAAGGCTTCGGCTTCGGCTCGCAAGGGACTGCTGGCAAAATTGCGCCTAAATCTACCTAAGGTTTCGATGGCTCGCAAGGGTTCGCCAGACAGATGGAGAGAGATGCCGAGTTTAAGTAGAATTTCCTCGCGCAATGGTCGATCTGATGTCAAGGAGAGAATGACTGGATAATCGCGAAGTCCTTGTAGTAGATGGCGTTCTTCCATGGTAACAAGGCTATGGTCAAGCATCTTCAACCAGGCTCGTAAGTCGCCGGTGGTTCCCTTGAAACCCTCTCGTAATAGGCGGAAATGCAACATGGCGGCCTGCTGGTCTCCATTGTGGTAGGTCGCTAGACTGCTGAGAAAAAGCGCCTGACTGGTCGCATCGACTCCTTGCAATAAGGTGGACAGGTCCTGGTAAAGAAGGTGGGCCTGTTCCCACCGATGATTATCGAAAAAGGCTTTGGCTGCTTGCTGAAAGGAATAAAGATTAGCTGTTGGCAGTTCAGAGTTTTTGAACTGTTTTTGGTAATATGCCAAGGCTTCTCGAGACTGGCCAGTTGCTACCTGGGCATCGGCGATACGTAACTGCCGAATGGAGCGTAGGCCTTTAGGCCAACGACTGTTTTCCCTTAGCAGTTTTTTTAATGCCAATTGGCCGTTGTCTTTTAGAAGGGCAATTTCAGCTTGCAACAGCTGTAGCGGATAACGATAGGGACCTTCTCCTAATAGTTTTTCAAGGTCGGCATGCCAAACCATGGCACCGTAGTGGTCATCTGTTAAAGCGAGGGCCAGGTTATGCAGATAGCCGACTCGCTGTTGCAGTTTCGGGGAGAGTTCCTTTTCTGGAAAATTCTCCAGAATAGTCAAACTTTTTTGGGCAGATCCGCTGCGTAGCAGGGCTTCGGCTTGTAGAAGCTGCATTTTCCGCAGGTCTTCTTGACTTAATTTGTCCGAGGAAAGATCTTGTAAAAGAGCGAGAGCCTTTTGTGGCTCCTGGCCTTCAACTGTTTTGAGGATAGCTACAAAAGAGGGCGAAGCCTCCTCGAACCCAAAACGGGGAAGGATTGGTATGGATATTTTAAGGGGCAGATCCATCAACAGGGGCGTTTGGTATTCGCTGAAGAATTTGTGCCATTGACCACTAAACTTGGATTTGATCATGCTCTGGCTGCTGCTGGTGCTTCTTTGCCGTGAAGGCAGACCGCTTATGCGGAAGGCAATTGCCGGGCGACTGCCCCCTGCTTCTTGCCAGAAAAGTTCGAGTTCAACGGTGGCGGTTGCCTGGTTGGTAGCTACGGTAACGCTGGCGGGGATCTGACGCAGAAGCAGCGAGACCATCAATTCGTTTTGGGATTTGGCCAGCAGAATCTTGACGATTTTATCGTCTTCAGCTAACAGATGCAGGGTCGGAGCTGCTGAGGTATCACTGAAAAAGAGATCAATCCGCTGTCCTGACGGTTCGACCCGGTATTCCGGAAGAGCAGAAAAGTGCAACATGATACGGCTGTTGGCAAGCCCGTCTTCTTTGGTCATACGGTCCAACAGAGGGCTCGTAGCGGCCATGGCCTGTTGAGCCGCTCCCAATAGTAGCGCCCAGAAGAGAAGATATGTGATGCGGCGAAGGAACATGGTCGTCAATTAACTCAAATAATAGATTAAGATCACAGCGTGCTTTTGCTCGGTCGGTAGATATAGATCCGTTGTGCTAGTAGCGTGCCAATGTATAACTAGCCGATTCCCAAATTGTTTTTTCGGTCAATGGTGGCACTGGCGCAGTTTAGCCAAAAAATTGACAGTTTCTGGAGAGTGGTGGAGCGGTCGGTTTGACGCAAGGTGGGGCAGAGATGTCGCATAAGTGTGGCATAAGTGTGGCATTGTTGACAGTGATGCCCCTTGTCTTAACCAGTTGTTTGGGACTGTGCACCGGATGTGAATTGTTGTTGGTATAATCTGCCCGGCTGTGAAGTAGCTCATTTCGGCCCCTTGAGCGATATCTGCTCGTTTTATTAAGCAGATATGGACAGCTGGCAGAAAAAGGTGGTGCGAAATTTGTATATTAGTCGATTGCATTTTCACCGGCAGGTGCTAGTGCCTTGCAACCAGGTGGCAATAGTTTGCTTTTCTGGGCCTTAAAACAACAATACAAAGCATTCAGAGAGGGACGAATGAACGACGATATTTCTTCTGAACAGGCTGAAATCATAAACGAATTTCTTCAGGAAAGCCGGGATATGCTGGACAACCTGGAGCCGACTATTATCGAGCTGGGACAGAGCTGTCAAAATGTCGACTGTTGGGAGGCGATGGCCTGCGACAACAGAGACTGTTCGCGACACAGTCAAAAGGTGGCCCATCCCTGCTGGTTGCACACAGGATTTTTGGAAGAAGGTAAAAAAAGTTGTATCCATTGTTCGTCGGCTGAAGATTGCCGTTCCTGCGAGGTGTTTAAGTCGATAAACGGCAGTGGTGAGACTATGAACGCCATTTTCCGTCTGTTCCATTCGATGAAGGGTAGTGCTGGTTTCCTTGAACTCGATAACATCTCGCGGGTTGCCCACCATGCGGAGAGTTTATTGGATTTGATCCGCGCCGGTAAGGTTAAAATGCAGTCTGAGCATGTCAGCCATCTGTGCAAGGCCTGTGATTTTTCTCGGGAGGCAATGGAGGCGGTCGAAGCTGATCTTAACGATCATGCCATGGCGGATGCTGCCGACGCCATTGCCGCCAATCTCGAACTGGCAGCGAGTGAAGCGCTCGCCTTGGCCGCAATTGAACCGGCAGTAGCGAATGAAACGGTGGCAGCACAGGCTCCTGATGCTGAGCTCTCGGCAGAGGACGAACTCGCCATGTTGATCGGTCCTGAGATGGTGGAGAAGTTTGTTCAGGAAGCCGATGAGTTGTTACAGAATGTAGAAGAGGGGCTGCTGGCCTGGAATGAAGCACCTCTTGATGAAGAGGCCATGGGGGCCCTGTTCCGTAGTGCCCATAGTTTTAAAGGCAATTGCGGCTTTTTTGGTTACCGGCACATGGAGCAACTCAGCCATCAGGTTGAAACAGTGCTTGACTTGGTTAAGAGTGGAGGCACTTTGCACGGTGAGGCGCCGGCCGATTCTATGCTGGAATGTCTCGATTTCTTACGCTCGGCTGTTGCCGATATTTCTCAGGGTGGCCGCGGCGAGATCGACGAACTGGACGTGCAACTGGCCAAGCTTGGAGCATTGATAACCGGTGATGCCCCAGAGGGTGAGGAAAAAGAAGCCCCGTTGCTTGGGCAGATTCTAGTCGAGCAAGGCGTTGTCGACGAGGCGACGGTAGATCAGGCGCTTCAGGAGCAGGGAAAACCCCTGGGAGAAATTCTGGTCGAAAAGGGGATCGCCTCAGAAGCACAGGTGCGCGAAGCTCTCGACTCTCAAACCAAACCTTTAGGGCAAGTACTTGTCGATACGGGTAAGGCCGAAGCCAAAGCGGTGGAAGACGCCCTGAAGATCCAGCAGAAGGCCACTCCCAAAAAGGCGACTAAGTCCAAGTCGAGCGCGGTTGTACGCCAGGATATCCGGGTCGATCTGAGCAAATTGGATGACCTGATCAACCTTATCGGCGAAATGGTTATTGCCGAAAACATGTTGGTGCGCAGCCCTGACCTTGAGGGCCTTGAATTGGACAATTTTGGCAAGGCTTCCCAACACCTGAGCAAGATCGTGCGTGATTTGCAGGAAATGGCCATGATCATTCGCATGATCCCGGTTTCCGGCCTGTTTCGGCGCATGATCCGCCTGGTGCATGATCTCTCGGTCAAGTCAGGTAAGAAGGTCGATCTACAACTCTCCGGTCAAGAAACCGAGGTCGATAAGACGGTTATTGAACAGATTTCAGACCCGCTGGTGCATCTTTTGCGTAACTCCTTGGATCACGGCCTGGAAACACCAGCCGAGCGTGTAGCCGCCGGCAAGTCGGAAAAAGGAGTGGTTAAGCTTTCGGCTCGGCATCAAGAAGGGGAAGTCTGGATCATCGTTGAGGACGACGGCCGCGGTCTGAATCGGG
This sequence comes from Desulfuromonadales bacterium, assembly GCA_013619105.1. Taxonomy (GTDB): domain Bacteria; phylum Desulfobacterota; class Desulfuromonadia; order Desulfuromonadales; family Syntrophotaleaceae; genus Syntrophotalea_A. Next base: position 38,902 of record JABXKU010000020.1, on the reverse strand, counting down.
AGAAGATCCTGAAAAAGGCTGTCAGCAAGGGGTTGGTTGCTGGTGACGGCTCCCAATTGAGCGACAAAGAGGTTTTTAATATGATTTTCCAGGCCGGGTTTTCAACGGCTGAAAAGATTACTGATGTCTCCGGGCGCGGAGTCGGTATGGATGTCGTCAAACAGAACTTAGAAAAAATTAAAGGCAAGATCGAGGTGACCAGCAAGTTGGGCCAGGGCACTCGTATTACCCTGCGTATTCCCCTGACCTTGGCAATTATCGATGGCATGCTGGTACGGGTCGGAGAAACCAAATGTATCCTGCCGCTGTTGTCTATTCGGGAGATCTTTCGACCGACTCCCGATATGATTACGGTCATGCCGGACGGCCTAGAGCTGGTGCGTGTCAGGGATTGCTTCTATCCGGTGAAACATTTATACAAAATTCTGCAGGACAAGCCTGATTCGGAACAGGTCGTCGATGGAGTGCTGGTGGTTCTTGAAAACCAGGACAATACCGTCTGCCTGCTGGTCGATGAAATCGTCGGTCAACAACAAACCGTCATTAAAGGCCTGACTGAATATATCGGTAATGTTGGGGTGGCTTCGGGCTGTACGATTCTTGGTAACGGCGAAGTCTGCTTGATCCTGGATGTTGGCCACCTTACCGAAGGGGCAGGGCGAGCCCGCCAGTTGCCGGCATAGACCGTTTAAGATGTAATGTTCTATATTTTATACTCAAGGGGGGGGCATGACCAATAGCGGTTCCGATTCTGCAGCTCTGATGCCGATTTCCGATGAGGAATTCGAATTACTACGAGGACTGATCTACGAGCGTTTTGGCATCAACCTTACCGATCAAAAGAAGTCCCTTTTGGTAGGGCGCATGCAAAAGCTGTTACGCAGTACTGGCTATACGAACTTCAAAGCCTATTACGACGATCTGGTCGGCGACCAGTCCGAAACAAAGCTGAGCGAACTGGTAGACCGTATTTCTACCAACCATACTTATTTCAATCGGGAACGAACCCATTTCGATTATTTTTCCCAGACCGCCCTGCCGGCCGTTATTAAGCAACTGAGAAAGGCTGGGGAAAAGGATCTGCGTGTCTGGTGCGCCGGATGTTCATCGGGTGAAGAGGCCTACATGCTGTTGATGCTCATGCGTGAGTATTTGGGCAGCGAATATCCACAGTGGAATTGCGGTTTGTTAGCGACCGATATCTCTTCGCGGGTATTGGATGTCGCTGGTAAAGGGATCTACCCGGAAGATAAAATCCAGGCTCTGCCCCAGCCGTTGCGCAACAAATATGTGCAACCCGCAGGCAATGGTCAGTTTGCTTTTAGTGATAGTTTGAGGAAAGAGGCGGTTTTTAGACGGTTTAATCTCATGAATGAGAAATTTCCATTCAAAAACCCATTTCATATTATTTTTTGTCGTAATGTCATGATATATTTCGATGCACCGACTCGTTTGAATTTGGTGAATAAATTCCATCAGTTCATGCATCCCGGTGGTTATCTATTTATAGGTCACTCGGAAACTCTCGGCCGCCAGCAGAATTTATTCAAGTATCTGGTGCCGGCAGTCTATCAGAAGGAAATTTCTACATGAGTCGAAAGATTCGCGTCCTGATTGTCGATGATTCTGCGCTGGTGCGCCAGCTTCTGTCCAAAGGTCTGGGCATGGATCCGGAGATTGAGGTCGTTGGGACGGCCTCCGATCCCTACGTGGCTCGCGACAAAATCGTGCAATTGAAACCGGATGTAATGACACTTGACGTGGAAATGCCGCGCATGGATGGGGTCGATTTTTTGCGCCGCTTGATGCCGCAATGTCCGATTCCGGTATTGATGGTCAGTTCGCTGACTCAGCGAGGTAAACAGATCACCCTCGATGCGTTGGATGCGGGTGCTGTTGATTTTGTTGCCAAGCCATCGACCGATCTGGCCCGGGGCCTGGCCAGCATGCTGCAGGACTTGCGAGCTAAGGTCAAACAGACTTCCCGTGCCAATGTTTCCCATTGGAAAAACAAACAGGCTGTTCGTTCTGCACCAACTTCCCAGATCCCGCAAAGAGCTTTGGCCGAATCGACCGATAAGGTCGTCGCCATCGGTGCCTCGACCGGAGGTACTGAGGCTATTCGCCAAATGGTCACCCAGTTTCCAGTGAGTATGCCTGGGGTAGTTATTGTTCAGCATATGCCGGCTGGTTTTACTAAGATGTTTGCAGATCGTCTCAATCAACTGTGCGCTATGGAGGTTAAGGAAGCTGAGAATGGCGACAGGGTGATGCCTGGGCGGATTCTGGTTAGTCCGGGTGGGTTGCATATGCGGGTCATTCGTTCCGGCGGACTCTATCAGGTGCATTGCCAAGCTGGCGAAAATGTCAGCGGTCACTGTCCGTCCGTCGATGTGCTGATGCATTCGGTAGCGCAGAATGTTGGTAGCAACGCTGTCGGTGTAATGCTTACCGGCATGGGGTCAGACGGCGCAGCTGGAATGCTGGCTATGCGCGAGGCTGGAGCAAGAAATCTGGCTCAGGATGAAGCGACTTCGGTCGTCTTTGGTATGCCGAAGGTGGCTTATGAGCGGGGTGGAGCAGAGCGTCTTTTGCCATTGGATCGTATCGCGCCTGCTGTTATCGATTTACTTTCAGAACGGAAATCATGAGTCAATCAATATTGGGAATAGGAGATTACGGCGCCGCCAAACATCCGGGAGGGGAGGTCAAAACCTTTGCCCTGGGGTCCTGTGTGGCGGCTATTTTGCTCGACCCCCGCACCAAAGCTGTAGGGATGGTCCACGTGGCTCTTCCTGATTCGAGCATTAATGAAGCCAAGGCTCGGCAGCGTCCCGGATATTTTGCCGATCTTGGCCTGCCTCTGCTGATTCAGGAAATGGCCAGGCTCGGTTCGCCGGCTAACGGTCGCGGTTTGGTGGTTAAGTTGGTCGGTGGTGCATCGATCATGGACCATAACGACACCTTCAACATCGGTAAGCGCAATGTGCTTGCACTGAAAAAACATCTCTGGGCTTATGGCCTGGGACCCTTGGCCGAAGACGTGGGCGGCAATCACAGCCGAACCGTTTCCGTGTTCGTCGATACCGGCAAAGTCATCGTCAATTGCCCCGGACGTGGGCAGTGGGAAGTATGAAAGAAGGTGTTATGAGCAAAGTTGTGGATCGCGAGGCCGTTCGCCAGGCGATTGAAAAATTGCCCCTTTTTTCATCCGCTGCCTTACAGTTGCTGCAGGTGATTTCCGACCCCGATCATGAGCTTGAAGATGTCATTAAGATCGTCAAGTTCGATTCGGCATTGACCATGCGGGTGCTGAAGGCGGTCAATTCGCCGGTCTATGGCCTGGTGAAGGAGGTTACCTCCATCGATCGGGCCCTCTCCTATCTCGGCGAACGCATGGTGGTCAGTATCGCGGTGCAGGAGAACACCGGCCAGTTGTTTAGCAAGCCCCTTGAAGGCTATCAGAGCGAACCGGGTGGTCTTTGGCGCCACGATCTTTTCACTGCAATCGCTTCCCGGGAAGTCGCTCGATATGCCAATGGGAACTTCGACCTCGATCTGGCCTTTACCGGCGGCCTATTGCACGATATTGGCAAGTCGGTCTTCGCCACCTTTTGGAAAGACGCCTCCCTGGAAGCTCTCGGTCAGATCGAGCAGGGGATCGTCAGTGACTACCTGATGGCCGAACAGGATCTGGCCGGCCTAGATCATACCGAAGTGGGGTATGAGATGGCTCGCCATTGGCAGTTGCCCGAATCGTTGCAGGCGGTGATTCTGCATCACCACCACCCTGCTGAAGCCATCGAGTGTATGCAGCCGCTGGTCTATGCCGTGCACGTCGGTGACATTGTTTCCATGATGGCCGGCTGCGATACGGGGAGTGACGGCCTGAAGTATCAGCTTGATCCTGGATATCAGGAATTTTTTAATCTCTCACCGAACGTTCTCGCCGAAATCGTACTGAACTCCGAAGAGGAGTTCAGTAAGGCGGAAGCGTCTTTAGTAAGCTAAGAGGAGGAATAAGGAATGAATCGGATCGTCATAGCAGATGACTCAGCAACGGCACGGATGTTTATTCGTCGTTGTCTGGAGATTATCGGTTTGGGCGAGGCTACGCTGGTAGAAGCGGAAAATGGTCGCGAAGCTCTGTCCCTGCTTAAAGAGGAAGATACTGATCTGCTGCTGACTGACCTGAATATGCCGGTTATGGATGGAGCGACCCTGCTTAAGTGGGTAAAGAGTAGCCCCCGTTTGCATGATATACCCGTGCTAGTGATCACCAGCGCTGGTAATCCGGCGAAGGAGCAGGAATTGACAGCACTCGGTGCTTTTGGTGTGTTGAATAAGCCCGTTTCGCCGTCAGTCCTGATGGCTGCCCTTCAGTCGTTGATGTCCTGAGCAAGGGAGAAACTATGTCGGAAAAACTGGAGCAGGATGTGTGTCGGGCCATAGCCACGACCCTTGAAAATATGGCTTTCATGGAAGTCAGTCAAGAGGTTGAAGGGGCTAAACGTTATCCTGCGGAGGAGATGGCTGTCACCAGGTTGCTGGTTCATGACCCTGTTCAGGGCGAGCTGTATCTACTGATGCCCAAGCCTCTCTTGGCTAAGATTGTTTCCACAGTCTATATTATGCCAGAGGAAGAGCTTTCAGAACAGATGCTGCTCGATATGCTGTGTGAGCTGATCAACACCATTGCCGGTCTCTTTTTGAACGCCTATTTGCCTGAAGATCAGACCTATAGCCTGGGCTTGCCTGAGCAGGTGCTCGTTGGCCAGGAAGACAATCCGTTTGAATTAAAACGATGGGATTTCCAGATAGATAACCATATGTTCTCCCTGGCTTTGGCCGGGGATGGATTTTTTATTGCTGAACAGTCTTAACGAGGAAAGATCATCATTTTCAACAACAGTTAATTTGAGAGGGGAAAATAATGGGGAAAAAAGTACTGATCATCGATGACTCCAACACGATGCGAAAAATCGTCACCCGCTCGCTGCGTCAGGCCGGCCTTGACTTTGAGACCATTCTTGAGGCGGGCGATGGGCAGGCGGCCCTCGACGTTTTGGCCGGAGAAACGGTCGATATCATCCTTAGCGATATTAATATGCCGGTAATGGACGGTATCGAGTTTTTGCGGCAGAAGCAGGCCGATCCAAAGATCAAGGATATCCCGGTGGTGATGATCACCACTGAAGCAGGAGCGGATATCCTTGACGAAGCCAAGAGTCTTGGCGCCGCTGGCAGCATCAAAAAGCCCTTCACCCCGGACCAGATTCAAGAGACCCTGGGGAGCCTTCTGTAATAAGGAGTTGATCTGTGGATTTGAACAAGAGTATTAGTCAGGCAACTCAGGAAATCTTCCAGACCATGTTGATGATGGAAGCCAGCCCTGGGCAGGCAGTAACTGAAAGAGCCAAGGGTTTCGTTGATTCCGTTAGTGCCATTGTCGGTATGGCAGGCGCTAACAAAGGGATGTTGGCCATTCACATTCCAGCGTCTACCGCCCTAATCATTACCAGTAGCTTTTTGATGATGGAAGTTACCGAAGTGGACGACGATGTGAAGGATGCTATTGGTGAGTTGGCCAATATGGTAGCCGGTAGCATCAAGGCCGACTTGACGGAACAGGGTCAGGAATTTAAATTGTCGATCCCTTCGGTGGTGTGCGGCGCAGAATATGAAATCGATTGTCTCACCGACAGCGATGGGGTGAGCATGCCCTTTTCTATTGAAGGTGGGGAGTTTTTAGTGGAATTTCATCTACAGAAATAAGATCTTCCAGTTTGATTGCTCAGGGCCGGGCAGTTTCAGTAAGGATGAAGCTTGTCCGGCCCTATTGTTTTGTCTCAGGCACTGCATGGTCTTGACTGCTGTCCGTTCAGTACGACTGGTGAGGTTTCAAATGTTGGATGTGTGGTTCTTAGGCCTTCAAAAAGTTGTGCCGAAGCACAGCTTGTATGCCGGTGGATAAATTGATAGAGTTGCACCCATGGAAATAGATCCGATCATTACAGATGTTCTTGAGGAAGTGGGCAACAAGGTCGCTATTGGCCTTGGGGGCATGCTCGGTTGCGAACTGGAACTGCCGGCGCCGACGAGCATCCTGCTCTCCAAAAAGGAGTTTTTCGACCAGTCCCGCAAAAAGCAGGTCATGGTTCGCATGATCGTCAGCGGTGACCACGATGGCTACATCTACGTTTTCTGTCGGCTCAAGGATGCGGTTCATCTTGGTGGCACCCTCATTATGCTACCGCCAGCCGAACTGGAGGAACGGGTCAAAAAGGAGGCCTTTGGCGAGGAGGAGGTTGATTCCTTCGGTGAAATTGCCAATATAGTCTCGGGCGAATTGTGCTCATCCTTCGAGGAGCTTTATCCAGAAAAGCTTCACTTCAAAATGGACGGCTTGGAAGCCCTCGTCCCCTCCAAGATCAAGATGGACGCGCCGGAACCCTTTCCGCCGGGCCTGTATCTCAAAGCCGCTTATCCTGTTGCCCTCGATGGCAAGGCATTGGATGATCTGGTATTGCTCTTTCCGGCAGCGCTGCTCGGGATAACGGTTCCGGAAGCTCTGGACCTCGAAACAAGTCCCAGCGACGATGCAGGGTCGACTTCTGGCCGGTTGGTCAACCCAGAAGAAGCTGCGGCGTTGTTGGGTGAACTTTCGCCGGACAGTAGCTCTGCGGCCGGCGTTGCTGTGGAGACGACCTCGACCACTAGGCCGGTTCGACCAGGGCAGCCGATCTCCATGGGGGATGAGCGTGCCCTAGCTGGAGCAGAACCGGTTATTCTGGTGGTTGCTATCGACGCTAGTCATGGCCAGACCATCAGTGCCATGATCAATGAGCATGGTTACAAGGCCACCTTGGTCGACCGTAAGGAAAACTTTAAGGATCTGTCGAAGACGCTGAGCGGTAGGGTAAAGGGGCTGGTTCTGGTCATGGACGAGATTGGTGAGCAGAGCTTTTCTGTTGCCATCAAGGTGCGCACTGCCTTTGGCGAGTCGGTCCCCCTGATAGCCGCCGGCAGCCAGTGGACTCGAAGCAAGGTGTTGCAGGCAGTGAAATACGGGGTCTGCGACATTCTGGTGACTCCTGCTAGCGCAGAAGAAGTCCTGGAAAAAGTTGAAGCCAATTTTAAGTCGGTGCAGAATGTCGCGGTGTGATGATCGACGGGTGGGGCGGGTCAGAAAAGCAGTTCGGTCAGGGAGCCGTTATCTTCTTTTTTACGTTTGATTTTCTCGATCAGAGTGGTCCGTTTCAGATTAAGAAGTTTGGCTGCTTCCCGCTTGTTGCCGCCCGTTAGTGTCAGGGCATGCTGAATCAGCTTGTTCTCGAAGCGGCTTACGGTGGAATTGAAGTCGATTCCTTCACGATTAAAGGTCATCTGTTCATCGGCGAAATTAACCACGTTGTCCTGTCGTTCTTCTTTCCTGCCCTGTTGGTATTTTTCCGGCAGATCTTCCAGTCCCACGCTTTTTCCCGCACAGAAAATTGCCATCCGTTGTACAAGGTTTTCCAACTCCCGTACATTTCCCGGCCATGGGTAGCTGAGCAGCGTCTCGATCGCAATAGGTGAAAACCCTTTCAGGCCCTGTTTCTTATTGCGGTTAGCAATGGCGACAAAGCGCTCTATCAGCAGCGGTACATCCTCTTTGCGGTTTCGCAACGGCGGAATGGTGACGGGGACGACATTGAGGCGATAATAGAGGTCTTCGCGAAACAAGCCGTCTTCGACGGCCTTTTCTAGATTGCGATGGGTTGCGGCGACGATGCGCACATCGACCGGGACCGGTTTGATCCCACCGACCGGTTCAAATTCCTTTTCCTGGATAACTCGCAGCAGTTTTGCCTGCAGGGACGGTTTCATGTCTCCAATTTCATCGAGGAATAGGGTGCCGCCATGGCTGTATTGAATGCGTCCCATCTTCGATTGAGTCGCTCCGGTAAAAGCTCCCTTGACGTAGCCAAAAAGTTCGCTTTCCAGAAGGTCTTCTGGAATTGCTGCGCAGTTGACCGGAACAAAGTTCTTGCCCCGTCGGGGACCATGGGCGTGAACGGCTCGGGCCACCAGTTCTTTACCGGTTCCACTTTCACCTAATATCAGAACGGAAGCCGTTCCTTCTTTGGCTATTTGTTCAATGCATTTGAACAGGTGTTGCATTTTTGACGAATTACCGATAATGCCGTGAAAGCCTTCCGTCTTGCGAATCTTGCGGCCCTGGGGTTCGCCGTCGGTCAACAGCTCGTAATGCCTGAATGCTCTTGATGTTGCGATGACGGCCTCTTCAGGGTTGTATGGCGTGTTAATGCAAAAAAAAGCACCTGCCTTGAGTACCTCAACCTGGGCGTTGCGATCATCTACTGGAACCCCGGCCAGGACCACGACCTGGGGATTTGCGGTCTGGATCTTTTTTAATAGCTCGATACCTTTTTTCTGGGGCAGAAAAAGGTCCGATAGCAGTACGCTGATTTCTTCATTAAGAGCAATCTCAACGGCTTCGTCCGGGGTCTTTGCCTCCAGGACCAAACAGTCGTTCCTTTCCCGTAACAGAACCGCAAGGTCTTCACGTTTAGAGCTGTCGGCGCTTACCAGAAGGATGCTTCGTAAAGAGTCTTGCTGCATTGTGGTTTATCCGTCGGATTAGGTAAATGTCGGCTGAAATATCTGGTAAGCCTTCTTTGAAAACTAGTTGCGAAAGGCTAGTGGTTTGGAAGTTAAAACACTTAAGGGACTACAGCTATCTATCCTATCAAAACTTGGCAGGCTAAAAAAGACATTTCTCTATCAAAATGGTAGGAATGGTTTTGAAGAAGAGGCTATGTCAAAGCTGAATGGCTCAGGGGGGTGGTTATGGTCTTGCAATTCTGGCAAGGGCAAGGGCGTTGGGGGTGTTGCCTGAGGCCTGAGGGGGGCTCAGTTGTCTGCCGGGGTAGCTGCCTAACTAAATGAATACCGTGCTACTTTGCGCAATGCGGAGATTGACCTCCGTAAGATCTGAGGAAGATTGTAACTAGGGGCATGGGATCCATGGGAAAGATGAATTCCCGTCGGAAGGTTCTCGATAAACGGAGTTGGAAATGTTTCTGTGCGATTGCGTCCTTTTTCCTTGGCACTGTACAAAGCGAGGTCTGCTTGCTCTAGTAGCTGTGTCGGACTATATCGACAGTTACTGGTTGTGGCGGCCAGTCCGATGCTCACTGTGAGTGGAAATCCAAAATCGTATCTGGATATTTTTTCACGTAATCTTTCAGCCGCCAGGAAGGCTTGGTCGGGGTCGCATTCCGGCAAAATTACGGCAAATTCCTCGCCTCCATAACGGCACACGATATCTGATCTGCGGGCCGATTGTTTCAGTAGATCGGCAAAACATTGTAGTGTTCGGTCCCCGGCCAGGTGGCCATGGGTGTCATTGATCGTTTTAAAGTGATCCAGGTCGGCAAGAAGCAGAGTCAGGGGCCTGCTTGTGCGATGAGCCAGGGATAGATTTTGGTCGAGGTTCGCATCGAAATAGCTGCGATTAAAGAGTCCCGTCAAGCCATCGGTGACTGCCTTGTGGGCCAAATTCGCTTCAGATCGCCGTAATAGCTCGATGCGGTGCTTGTTTTTCAGGTGCCAGCCGATCTGCACGCCAGCTTCACGGCAACTCAAGTCAAGGGGAAGGCAGTCGCTGGCACCAAGTTCAAGTGCATTGATGCGTTTGTTTTGTAGGTCACTTGAGGTGAAAAGCAGCAGTGGTATGTCGTGCCATTCATCCCGTTCCTGAAGTTTGAGCAATAAGGGAGATAGGTCAGAAGCTTTGTGTGGGTAGTGACAACAAATAATGTCGAGACGTTGTTCAAGGGTCGTAGAGATCTGTTGTTTAGTCGCACAATGGACGATGTTTTGAAAAAGTCCAGTGGCCATTACAGTGCGGGAAATTTCGCTTGCCCCTCTGCTGGTCGGGCTGATGATCATGGCAACATTTTTCATTGTTACAAGCCTTATAAGAAAGCATATGAGTAATGTCTGGCAGTGTGCTGCGCTTTTTCTTTATTCAGGTAAACAGCAAAAAGGGTGCCATGTGTAAAGATGCCATTATTGTGGAGGGTGCTTTGAGAGAGTGCGGTGAAGTCCGGCTAAAAATTGGTAGGTTAGAGGATTTGCTTCAGTTATTGATACTTTTGTAAATGATAGAAATAGGGCAGACAAAATCTTGACAATGAATCGTCTTTGGCTGGTTGTGGGGGTGAAAGTGACTGCTTTAAGATGTTTTGGTCAAGAAAATGACCAGGGGTGTTGAGGAGGGGAGGGGCTGCTCAGGCGTGGAAATTTATGCGGGAAGGTTTGGCAAAGGTCTTTGTGGTAGAGGGCTCACTGTTGCCGTAGACGCTGCGGACCAATTGCCGGGTTGCGGGAGATTCTTCGCCTGTTTGTTGCGGGGGTGCGGTGGTTGTTGATGGGACGTAAGGGAGTGCCAACAGTGGGCTGGATTGGACAAGGTTTGTTGTGGATGCTGCGGTGCTTGATGTCGACTGTTCCTGTGAGCTGTTGGCCAGGGACAAGGATTCCTTCGACAGGGTCAGGCGGTCGTTGCCTTGGGTGGTGCTGGTCGCTTTCTGGTTGCTCGCCTGGTCTTGTGTCGTCGTTCGTTGGCGGTTGCTGGGGTTTTTGCTCGGTTTTTGTACTGAGGGGGAGGGCTGATGGCCGAGTAGCCCCGAAATTAAACTCCCAAGTTCTCTGGTAATGTTCATTGAATCGAGCTCCGGTGGAAAAGCTGAGGTCTGTCTCGGAATTGTACCATAACATTCAAATAGAAGAGGGCCCTAGGGTTACTTGGGGTATTTTTCTAGCTAGTTTTGGCCCTCTGCTTCCCTTATAATCTGGGCGGTAAAAAGATAGATATCGCAGTCTGCTGCTTGCCAATCGTCTTTTTCTAGACCGGCTTTATGGCAGGTATGTTGGAGAAAGGCTTCGCGATCCCATCGCTGTTCAATGGCGACCTGGGGCAGCAGGACCCCTCTTTGTCCGTCCTTCTCAAGGTATATGCCGTGTAGTCCGACGATTATTTCTGTTGGGTCTTTGGTCTTGCGCAGAGGAGAAAGAACCGAGATCTCGATGGAAAAGTTGTCGAGGTCATCTTTGTCCATGGGATAAAAGCGGGGATCTTCTGTCGCCGCAGTAACGGCCATGATGCTGACTTCTTTGCAGAGCGGCCGCTGAGAGGTGAAGGTGCCGATGCAGCCCCTTAGTTGGCCGGCCTGGGATAGCGTAACGAAGCAGCCCCGATGCTGGTTAAGGGAGGTCTCTTGCCGCGCCGGTTCAACGATGGTACCGCTGCGCAGGTAGCTGGTGATGGCATCGCGGGCTATGCCGAGCAGCACGGTCTGTTCCTGCTTGGTCAACGGTGTGCCCATGACGCCTCCTGGTTGAGATTTTAACCTTCGCCGCAAAACCGCTGGCCTGTTTTGGGAGGAGCTGGCCGGCTCACAAGGAGCCGGCCAGTTGAAGTAGACGCTTAGCCTCGAGTCTTTTCGTAACGCTTGCGCTCGTTGGCGTCAAGATATTTTTTCCGGAGCCGGATGGAGGTCGGGGTGATTTCAACCAACTCGTCGTCGCCAATATATTCTAGTGCCTGTTCCAGGCTGAGATTACGCGGGGTCGTGATGCGGATCGCCTCGTCGGTGCCCGAAGCGCGAACATTAGACAGCTTTTTGCCTTTGCAGGCGTTGACCACCATGTCGGCCTGTTTGGCGTTTTCGCCGATGATCATTCCTTCGTAGACCTTAACGCCGGAGTTGACAAAGAGGGTGCCGCGATCCTGAAGGTTGAAAAGAGAATAGGCAACGGTTTCACCGTTCTCCAAGGCGAGTAGGACGCCGTTCTTGCGGCCGGGGATTATGCCTTTGAAAGGACCGTATTCATGGAAGGTGTGGTTCATGACGCCGGTGCCGCGGGTGTCGGTGAGAAATTCGGTGCGAAAGCCGATCAGTCCACGGGCCGGAATAATGAATTCCAGCCGGTTGGTGCCGTCCATGGGTTGCATGGATACCATCTCTGCCTTGCGGGTACCAAGCTTCTCGATGACGGTTCCCTGATGTTCCTCGGGAACGTCGATGGTCAAAAACTCCATTGGTTCGCAGCTGACACCGTCGATTTCCCGCAGGATGACTTCCGGCTTGGATACCGCCAGTTCGAAGCCTTCACGGCGCATGTTCTCAATAAGGATCGACAAATGCAATTCGCCACGTCCAGAAACCTTGAAGGTGTCGGTGTTTTCAGTGTCCTCTACCCGCAGAGAAACGTTCGTACGTAGTTCCTTTTGCAGTCGTTCTCGAATGATTCTCGAGGTGACGAATTTGCCTTCCTTGCCTGCAAAGGGGGAGTTGTTGACCATGAAGTTCATTGACAGGGTCGGTTCGTCGATAGCCACGTAGGGCAGTGCGATGGGTTGCTCGGCGTCGGCAAAGGTCTCGCTGATGCCGACCTCTTCAAACCCTGCGATGCAGATGATGTCACCGGCGACCGCTTCCTGAATCTCTACCTGCTGCAATCCTTCGAAACCGATCAGCTTGGAAATCCGTCCCTTGCTAATGGTGCCGTCTTTTTTAACCACAGCAATAGTCTGCCCGGCGCTTACCCGGCCATTGGATATCTTGCCGGTGGCGATGCGACCAAGATAGTCGTTGTAGGCGATGCTGGTCACCAGCATCTGAAAGGGGGCCTCTAGGTCGCCCTGGGGAGGCGAAACCTCTTTGCCGATAATCTGAAACAAGGCCTCAAGATTGTCAGCCGGTTCGTTGGGGTCCAGGGTTGCGTGGCCGGCTTTAGCATTGGTATAGATGATGGGGAAGTCGAGCTGCTGTTCGTCGGCTTTGAGCTCGCAGAACAGATCGAAAACCATGTCCACCACCTGTTCCGGGCGGGCTCCAGGGCGGTCGATCTTGTTGATGACCACGATCGGATGATGGCCCAGATCGAGGGACTTTTTCAGTACAAATCGCGTCTGCGGCATGGGGCCGTCAAAAGCATCGACCAGTAGCAGTACTGAGTCGACCATCTTCAGCACTCGTTCTACTTCGCCGCCGAAATCGGCGTGGCCCGGTGTGTCGACGATGTTGATCTTCCGCTCACCGTGAGTAATGGAAAGATTCTTGGACTTTTGCCGTGGTCGACGTGGGCGATAATGGCGATGTTGCGAATGTTCTGTGGCAGCATAAAAGGGGTGCTTCTCCTGTCAAGATTTATGTAAACTGGTGGTTCTGTTCCAAAACCCACCAATTGTATATGAATTGGAATGAAATGGCCAGAGAAAAAACTCGCCAGCATTTTCTAGGGAGATGACGGTCAAAGGCCCTTCGTATTTACGTGCAAAGCGCCTTGCGCTCTGGAACGAGGCGTTTTAAGATAATGAATTCATGGTGGAATTGTACCTTTGTTAACTTGGTCATAAGGTGGTACGCCTAACGATCTCAATCTGAGGAGGCTTCATGGTGTGTCGGCTTAGAGTGCGGGTTGCTGGTTTTGCTGTGTTGCTGGGGTTGTTAGGCGGTTGCGCGGTAAACCCAGTTACCGGGCGGCAGGAGCTGGCATTGTTTCAGGTGTCGACCAGTGAAGAAATCAGTCTTGGCCAGCAGACCTTTCCTCGGGCATTGCAGCAGATGGGGGGCGAGGTTACCGATCCTCAGCTGGCTAAATATGTTCAACGGGTGGGTGACGCGCTGGCAAAAATCAGCCAGCGTCCCGATCTGCCCTATCAATTCAGGGTGGTCAATGATTCAGCTCCTAACGCTTTTGCCTTGCCGGGAGGATTTATCGCCATATCCCGAGGACTGCTGGCTGCTTTAGAAAATGAGGCACAGCTGGCCTCGGTGCTTGGTCACGAGTTGGGGCATGTCACGGCTCGCCATTCGGTTCAGGCCATGCAGCGCGGTTCTCTTCTTGGCCTTGGCGCCGCTGTGCTGGGAGGCGTGGCTGGCCAGGGCGGTTACGGTATCGTAACGCAACAGGCCGGACAGTTGGCTGCCGGTTTGTTGGAAAACACCTATAGCCGCGAGCAGGAACGGGAATCCGATCGTCTGGGTGTCGATTATCTGGTCCTGGCGGGCTATGATCCGCAAGGGGCGGTACAACTTCAGGAGTATTTTTATCGTAAGGTGGAGCAGGGCGCTGCGCCCATGTGGCTTGCGGGACTGTTCCGTACTCATCCTTTTTCCAAGGAAAGAATGCTTGAGCTCCAACAATATGTGGCTGAGCGCTATGCTTCGACAATAGGCGACCCTCTTTATGTGCTCAAGCCACAGCCCTTTGCTCGGGCTGTGGCCGGTCTGCGGCGTTTGCGGCAGGGCTACACTCTTTATGACCAGGCTCGGCAGTTTGAAGGGCAGGGGCAACTCTCAAAGGCAATTGCCGGTTATCTACAAGCGGCCACCGCGGCGCCTGATCAGGCCCTGATTCTGACCGCTCTCGGTACGGCTTACCTCAAGGCCAACGACCTGGTTGCCGGTCAACAGCACCTGAATCGAGCGGTACAGCTTGATGGACAGTACTACCGCTCGCGACTGGGGTTGGGCTACGTGTTGCTAGAGCAGGAGAGCTATCCGCGAGCGGTACGGGAGCTAGAGGCCAGCATGGCCCTGTTGCCGACCTTGCAGGGAGCTTACCTGTTAGCTGGCGCCTATGAAGGCAATCGCCAGATTGCTCAAGCTGTTGAAATGTACAGAGCTGTTACCACAGCCGATGCTGGAGGACGTCTGGGGCAGGCCGCCGCCGAGCGTCTACAGAAATTGGAGTATCCATGAATCGCTGGAAAGATCAGCTGGAGGCTGACGAGCGTATCGTCTGGCAGGGCCGTCCGGCACCCCGTGCCTTTACCTTTCGCAACTGGCGCTGGTCTTTGCAGGCTGCTGCCGGGCTTGCAATGGTGTTGTTTTTTCGGCAGGGAAACGGTCCGATACGGGTAGATTATGTCGTGGATCAGTGGTGGACTTGGGCGGGACTCGTGGTGGGTTTCTGGGCTGGTATTGGTCACATTCTCTGGGCCCGTATGGAGTGGGAGCATGTCTTTTATATGATGACAGACCGACGCTTGGTAGCTGTTTCGGGAATCTTTGGCAGGGGGCGTCAGGTTTTCTGCTTGGAGCAATTAGAGAAAGTGGAACAGCAAGCCCTGGGGACAGCGTTGGCGACAGTTAAGGTTTTTGGTGGTGGCGAGTGCATGACCCTGCATTGTCTTGAATATCCCCATCTGCTTCTACAGTTGTTGTCCTCCCATGTCGAGCCCGATGCGAAAAACGCAACTGGTATTGTCAGGCCTGCGGAAGATATTTGACTTTTTGCCCCTTCATTGGCTACAATTCCCGATTAACCTGCCGTAGCAAGATTCATTTACGCGGCTGCCGCTATAGTCCCTTTCTATATTGTTAATAAATTGGTCTCCCGTGTACAGTTTTTAGTATGTCGGGCCTTTTGTATATCAAGTGATGTCAAGTGATGGTACACAGCGAATGACGGAAAAATATTTTTATCTGGAAACCTTCGGCTGTCAAATGAACGTGGTCGATTCCGAGCAAATGGTTGAGATTCTTCAACAGCTGGGTTATGCCCAGACTGATGCTCCCGAGAGAGCGGACCTTATTCTGCTGAATACCTGCTCCATTCGGGCCAAGGCCGAGCGCAAGGTTTACGGCCATCTCGGTAGTTTTAAGCCCCTTAAGGAACGGAACCCGGACCTTATTCTTGCGGTCGGCGGTTGCGTGGCCCAGCATGAAGGGGAGCGGATGCTCGATAAGGTCCCCCATCTCGATTTTGTTTTCGGTACCCACAATGTTCATCGTCTCGCCGAATTGGTACGGAACGCCGAGGCCAAGCAGGAGCGTGGTCTGTTAGTCGATTTTCTTAATGACGAACAGCGACGCCAGCTTTTTCCGACTCGTCGGCCGAGCCAAGAGATCAGCCGCTTCGTAACCATCGTCCAGGGCTGCGACAACTTTTGTGCCTACTGCATAGTGCCACATGTGCGGGGTCGGGAAGTTAGCCGTCCCAGCGCCGAGGTTCTGGAGGAGGTGCGCTCGCTTATTGCTCAGGGGGCGGTGGAAATTACCCTGGTCGGTCAGAACGTTAATTCTTACGGGGTTAAGGAAGGGGATGAGATCTCCTTTGCCGAGCTATTGCATCAAGTCCATGCACTACCGGGCTTGCAGCGATTGCGCTTTGTTACCTCTCATCCCAAGGACCTCTCCAGCGATCTTATCGACTGCTTCGGTAGCCTCGATAAATTGTGTAAACACCTACACCTACCGGTGCAAGCCGGTTCTGACCGTATGCTGCAGGCCATGGGGCGTGGCTACAGCCGTGACCAGTACCTTGCTAAGGTGGAACATCTGCGCCAGGTCTGCCCCGAGATTCGCCTGACCTCCGATGTGATCGTTGGGTTTCCCGGAGAAGACCAGGCCGATTTCGAACAGACTCTCGACCTGCTCCGCCAGGCTCAGTTTGCCGAAATCTATTCCTTTATCTTTTCTCCTCGGGAAGGCACCGCTGCCGCCTTGTTGGCCGACGACACGCCGGACGCGATCAAGAAGCAGCGTTTCGATCGCATGCTAGCCCTGCAGGAGGAGATCACCCTGGGTTTCCAGGTGGGGGATGTCGGTAAGGTTGTGCCGGTGTTGGTCGAGGGCGAGAGCCGCCAGGGAGGCGGCCAGTTGTTTGGTCGGACCAGTTGGAACCGTATCACCAATTTTAAAGCCGATATCAGCCTGATTGGCCGTATCGTGCCGGTGCGGCTGATTGAAGCCCAGCGTAATTCCCATATTGGGGTTGTCGTTGAAGGGGAAGTCGATACCAGGCAAGCCGGTTAGTTCGTGTCCATCCGGAAACTTTGGATGGACACAGTGCGGTTTTCATATGGGAAAAGAGCCGTTTCTGGATGAAAACATAGTTCGTAATCTGTAACCTACAATCTAAGGTTTCGTTATGATCGATCTGCATACCCATACTATTTTCAGCGATGGCGAATTGATCCCGGCTGAACTTACCCGCCGTGCAGCGGTGGCCGGTTATCGGGCCATCGGGCTGACTGATCATGGCGATCGATCCAATATGGATCTGATCATACCTCGCCTGGCACGGGTAGCGGACGATCTCGGCCGCGCGTGGGGATTGACCGTGGTGCCCGGTATCGAACTGACCCACATTCCTCCGGCAGATATCGCTGACGCTGCTCGCGAAGCGCGGGCTCTGGGGGCGAAGCTGGTGCTCTGCCACGGTGAAACTCTCTGCGAGCCCGTTGCCGAGGGGACCAATCGGGCCGCGCTGGAGGCCGACATCGATATTCTTGCTCATCCCGGACTGATCAGCGAAGAAGAAGTTCGACTGGCAGCCGAACGGGGTATCTATCTGGAGTTGACCACTCGCCGTGGTCACTCGTTGAGCAACGGCCACGTCGCCCGTCTGGCCCTGGCCGGCGGTGCGCCTCTGGTGCTCAATACCGATAGTCATGCGCCGGGAGATTTAACCCCTCTGGTTCAGGCACGGCGTATCGCCCTTGGTGCCGGGTTGACCGAAACCCAGTTCGAAGAATTGCGTAAGAATAGCGAGAACCTGCTGCGACGTGTGACCGGTTGATGAATTAAGTGCTTTATTGTGCTGCCACAGGTATAGAGCAGAAAGTCGTTTAGCAACACCATTAATTTTGGCGTCCAGCAGCAATCGGTCGTCCTTTTGATATGAAGGAATAACTGTCATGAATGAACAGGATTTCGCTTTTTTTAAAGAGCTGGTGGAAACGCCGAGCCCCTCTGGTTTTGAGCAGCCGGCTCAGCGCATTTGCCGGCGCGAAATGGGCAAAGTGACCGACGAAGTGCGTACCGATGTGATGGGCAATGTCATTGCTCGTTTGGCAGGCCCAGAAGGGGCTCTGCGGGTCATGATTGCTGGCCACTGCGACGAAATTGGTTTCATGGTGCGTTATATCGACGAAAAGGGATTCCTTTATTTTGCGCCTATCGGTGGCATCGACGCTCATCTGGTACCGGGGCAGCGGGTGAATGTCCATGGTGCTGGCGGATCGGTGCTGGGGGTGGTCGGTAAAAAGCCGATTCATCTCATGGAGGCCAAAGACCGGGAGACGGTCGTCAAGCTTAACCAGCAGTTCATCGATATCGGTTGCGCCAGTGCCGAAGAGGCCAAGAAGCTCGTGTCGGTCGGTGATCCGGCAACCTTTGCCGTTGGCGTCGAGCGCCTGCAGGGCGAGCTGGTTGCATCCAGGGCCTTTGACGACAAGATGGGCGCCTTTATCGTCTGCCAGGTGCTCAAAGAAGTAAAACGACGGGGATCCGTGCCTGTCGACCTGCACGCCGTTACCACGGTGCAGGAGGAGGTCGGCCTGCGCGGGGCGACTACCAGTGCCTACGGCGTCGATCCCGATGTGGGCATCGCCATCGATGTGGGCTTTGCCACCGACTTTCCCGGTGTAGAAAAGAAGGATATCGGCGAGTTTGTCGTGGGTCAGGGACCGATTATTTCCCGGGGAGCCAATATCAATCCGGCTCTCTTCGATCTGTTGCTGGCCACCGCTCGGGAAGAAGGGATTCCCTACCAGTTGATGGGGGCGCCTCGCGGCACCGGTACCGATGCCAACGTTATACAGCTCAACCGCGCCGGAGTCGCTGCTGCGTTGATCCAGGTGCCCTTGCGCTACATGCATTCGCCGGTGGAGGTCCTGTCCCTGGTCGATATCGACTATACGATACGCCTGCTGGCGGCTTTGATGCCCCGTTTGGCGGAAACAAAAACGTTTATTCCCAACTGATTTCCGTCGCCTAAATTTATGATCTGTCGGGCCCGTTTTTTGGCTTGACGCTACCGGTCCATTTTTTTAAGATGCTCGACTAACTTTTTACACCCCACAGAGGAGATGGCGATGCAGGATTCCGGTGATATTCAAGAAGGTTTGACATTCGACGATGTCTTGCTTGTGCCTGCTCATTCAACCGTATTACCCAAGGAAGTTGATCTAACCACTCAGCTGACTGCCAGTATTCAACTCAATGTGCCGCTGTTGTCTGCGGCCATGGATACGGTAACCGAAGCCCGTGCCGCCATCGGCATGGCTCGTGAGGGTGGGCTGGGCATTGTTCACAAAAATATGTCGCCGGCCATGCAGGCTATTGAGGTCGATCAGGTCAAGAAGTCGGAAAGCGGCATGATCGTCGATCCTATTACCATGCGCCCGGAGCAAAAGATCTATGAAGCTCTGGAGTTGATGCAGAAATACCGTATTTCGGGAGTGCCCATCACCACGGACGGCAAGTTGGTCGGCATTCTAACCAACCGTGATCTGCGTTTCGAGACTCAGCTTGATCAGCCCATCGCCAACGTTATGACCAAGGAGAATCTGGTCACTGTGCCGCCGGGAACCACCCTGGAAGAGGCCAAGTACCACCTGCACAAACATCGTATCGAGAAGCTGCTGGTGGTCGACGATAGCTACGTGTTGCAGGGATTGATCACTATCAAAGATATTGAAAAAGTGCGTAAGTACCCCTTGGCCTGCAAAGACGATTTTGGTCGGCTGCGGGTCGGTGCCGCTATCGGCGTCGGTGACGACCGGGAAGAGCGCCTCGAAGCGCTGGTTCGGGCTGGAGTCGATGTGGTGGTTCTTGATACCGCCCACGGGCATTCCCAAACTGTGCTTGATGCTGTTATCGATATCCGGCGCTGTTACCCTGAGTTGCAGCTTATCGCTGGCAATATTGCTACCGCCGATGCCGCCCAAGCCCTAATCAAGGCGGGCGTCGATGCGGTCAAGGTTGGAATCGGACCGGGTTCAATCTGCACCACCCGTGTGGTGGCCGGAGTCGGCGTGCCGCAGATTACCGCCATCATGGATGTGGCCAAGGTCACTCGCAGGGCCAACATTCCCCTTATCGCTGACGGTGGCATCAAATATTCCGGCGAACTGCCCAAGGCCATTGCCGCGGGCGCCGACGTGATCATGATCGGTTCGCTGTTTGCCGGCACCGAAGAGTCCCCCGGAGAGACGATCCTCTATCAGGGCCGTACCTATAAAACCTATCGCGGTATGGGCAGCCTCGGCGCTATGAAGCAGGGCAGCAAGGACCGCTATTTCCAGGGTGATGTCGATAAAGACGTTAAGTTGGTGCCCGAAGGCATCGAGGGGCGAGTACCCTTCCGCGGCAACTTGTCGGACACCGTCCATCAGCTGCTTGGCGGCTTGCGGGCCGGCATGGGCTATGTCGGTTGCGCCAATCTTCACGAATTACAAACCAAGGCCCGCTTTGTTCGCATAACGAACGCCGGTCTGCGCGAATCTCACGTGCATGATGTCAGTATCACCCACGAAGCACCGAACTACCGTCTCGAACGCAATTAAATGGCGTCGCAAAAAGTCCATTTTACTGCGTCACGGCGTTTTTTCAGGACATCGACATACTCATGTATGCCTTCGTCCCTGAAAAAACACCAAGCCTTGTAGAGCGGAATTTTTGCTTAGCCATTAAGTCTAGCCATTATCTTTTTCGAGACATTATAGATAAGATGCCCATCTGAGGCTCTAAAAGCCATACCTGCTGCCAGACGGAGAGCGCATGTCCCAGGATATCCATAGCGAAAAGATTCTTATCCTCGATTTCGGTTCCCAGTACACTCAGCTTATTGCCCGCCGAGTGCGCGAAGCTCACGTATATTGCGAATTGCACCCTTTTGACATGACCCTCGCTGAAATTAAGGCGTTTGCTCCCAAGGGGATCATCCTCTCCGGTGGACCAAAGTCCGCTTACGATGAGGGCGCTCCAGCCATTGTTGAGGAGCTCTTTGAACTAGGCGTGCCGGTTCTCGGCATCTGTTACGGTATGCAGTTGATGAGTTGCCATTTTGACGGTGAGGTGGTGCCTGCTGGCAAACGCGAATACGGCCATGCCGAACTTCAGTCTCAGGGGAAACCCGGACCTTTGTTCGATGGGTTTTTCATTGAGGGAAAAAGTCCTGTGTGGATGAGCCATGGGGATCACGTTGAACGGGTACCGAAGGGCTTTGAAGTGGTGGCTGGTACTGCCAACGCCCCGGTTTGCGCCATTCAGAATGTCGCGCTTAACCTGTATGGCGTGCAGTTTCATCCCGAGGTGAACCATACCCCCCGCGGCGAACAGCTCGTCGACCGCTTTGTGCGGCATATATGTGGTTGCGGTGGACAGTGGACTCCTGGGCAGATTATTGAGGATGCAGTGGTTCGCATTCGCCAGCAGGTCGGCAGCGACCGGGTGATCCTCGGTCTCTCCGGTGGTGTTGATTCATCGGTGGCGGCAACCCTAATTCAACGTGCCATCGGAGATCAACTGACCTGTGTGTTTGTCGACAACGGCCTGTTGCGATTGGGTGAAGGCGACCAGGTCATGGATACCTTTGCCGAGAATATGGGTGTTCATGTCATTCGGGTCGATGCCGAACAGCGCTTTCTCGATGGTTTGGCAGGAGTTAGTGATCCAGAGAAAAAACGTAAAATTATTGGCGGCCTGTTTGTCGATATCTTCGAGGAAGAAGCGGCTAAACTCAGCGATGCTAAGTGGCTGGCCCAAGGCACCATCTACCCCGATGTCATCGAGTCGGCGGGAGCCAAGACCGGCAAGGCGCAAAACATTAAAAGTCACCACAATGTTGGTGGTCTGCCCGATTACATGAAACTGTCTCTTCTCGAGCCGCTGCGTGAACTGTTCAAGGACGAGGTGCGGGCTGTTGGCGAAGAGATGGGCCTGCCCCATGCCATGGTTTGGCGCCATCCTTTTCCAGGGCCGGGCCTCGGGGTACGCATTCTTGGTGAGGTCAAAAAGGAATACGCCGATATTCTGCGCCGGGCGGATGCTATCTATATTGAAGAACTCTATCGCACCGGTCACTACCACAAGATTAGCCAGGCCTTTGCTGTCTTTCTGCCGGTTAAGAGCGTTGGCGTCATGGGGGACGGCCGTACCTACGAATACGTTGTTTCCCTGCGGGCAGTAGAGACCAAAGATTTCATGACCGCCGGCTGGTATCCGCTACCCTATGCCGAGATGGCCCATATTAGTGGTCGTATCATCAACGAGGTCAAGGGAATCAATCGGGTGGTTTACGATATTTCCAGCAAGCCGCCGGCGACTATCGAGTGGGAATAACAGACGGTGGTTTCCGGCAAGACCGGCAAGTATAGCGACCGCAAAGGGCCGGGCAAGCCCGCCAAGAAATACAGTCAGGCGGCCCGGCTGCACGACCTTATCCGCTTACTTGAAGCCCGCCACGGAGCCACCGTGGCGGAATTGGCGGAGGAGTGCGAGGTTACTCGTCGTACCGTCTATCGCGACTTGCAGGCTATCGAAGAAGCCGGCTATCCCTTGATCAAGGAAGCCGGCGGCGATGGCTGCGTGCTCTATTCTTTTCTCACCGGTTTCAGCAAAATCCCCCCCATTATTTTTTCCCTGCCCGAGTTGATGACCCTGTTTCTATGTCGTGGGCAGCTGGCCTTTTTGCAGGGTACCCCTTTTCAGGATGATCTCGACGCCGTTTTCGGTCGAATTCGTGCCAACTTGCCACCTCGCAGTGTAGCTCATTTGGAGCGCCTGGCCGAGGCGGTGACTCCACGGTTTCAAGGCCTGCGGGATTACAGCGGCAAACGCCAGGTGCTTGAGGAATTACGCAGGGCGCTGCTGTTTCAGCTGCGTTGCACCATTCGCTATGCTCCCGCCCAGCGCGCCGCCGCTGATTACCCCTTCGATCCCTACACGCTGCTGTTTTACAAAGATTCCCTTTACCTGGGCGGTTATGCGCACAACCGCCAAGATCTACGGCTGTTTCTGGTCGATCGTATCGAGACGGTATCCGTCGGTGAGGAGCGTTTTGAACTGCCGGAAGATTTTTCTATCGAGCATCTGATCGGTGACGCCTTTGGCTTGGTGGCCGAGGATCCGCTCTTGATTCGGGTGAGATTCCACGTTGCCGTAGCCCATCTGGTGCGGGAGCGCCTTTGGCATAGCAGCCAAGAAATTGAGGAGCAGGCCGATGGTGCCCTGATTCTGACTCTGCATGTCGGTGGAGAGAAAGAGATCTTGTCATGGATCTATTCCTTTTTGCCCCATGTTGAAGTGCTTGAACCTGCCTCGTTGCGCGACACCTTTCTTTGTGGACTGCGACAGGCCCTCGCCAATGAACATTCTGCCGACTGAAGACTTGTGACATATTCTGTCATGCGCTGGTCCTAGACTTCTTGCTGAAGGCAACCCTCAGCAAAGGAGTCGTATCATGATCGTTTTGCAGCTCGAGCAGGAAGTGGCCGCTAGCCCCTACTTTATAATTCATCATCAAGAACTGAGCTCTTTGGAAGCATCAACCTGGGTTATTTCCGGTATTCTTGGAGATGGTTGGTATGAAGGGGAGGTCGCAGTGGAAATCGGGGCCCATCAAGGCATTACTTTTGCCGATGAATGGTTTAATCGCTTGGCGCTGAAGGATTTTTTCAACCGGGTAGACCGTGACCAGATATGCGCCGCTCTTTATCAGGCCCTTGCCTGTACCGACACAGGGCGGACCTTTAATCGGGCATCGGGTGCCGAACAGACGTTTCCGCATTATGCTCTAGAGTCTAGTCATGGCCTAATCGGATCCGGTGAACCTTGCTGGGCTGCAGTGGCCTGAGGCCATTCGATAATGGAGTTGGTTATCGTTGCTTTTCCCGACCGTCTGCAGGTAGAATGATCTGATTTGAACGGAAAGGAAAACGAGCTATGAGAACGGTGGTGCTAGCCTCAACCAGCCCCTATCGGCTGCAACTTTTGCGGCAGTTGGGGATCCCCTTTCATATGGCGCCGCCCCTCTATGAAGAGAAGATCGACCAGCAGGTGGCTCCCGAATTGTTGGTCAAGCATCTTGCCGCTCATAAAGCCAGAAGCCTAGCAGAGAAGTATCCCGATGCTTTGATCCTTGGTGCAGATCAGGTTTTTGTCGGGCCCGGTGGACATATCCACGGCAAGCCTGGCGGGCTGTCGCAGGCCGCAGCCCAACTTCGGGAGATGGTCGGTAAGACCCACACCTTTTACACCGGAATCAGTATCTATGATGCCGCCAACGACGAGTCATTGACTGATTACGACTGCTATTCTGTAACCCTGCGCAAGCTTTCCTCCGAGCAGATCCAAGTCTATCTTGAGCGGGAGCAACCCTTTGATTGCGCAGGCTCTTTTAAAGTTGAGGGGCTTGGTATCAGCCTCATGGAGCGAATGGCCGGGGATGATTACACAACACTGATCGGCTTGCCGCTGATTAAGGTTGTCGATTTTCTTGCCCATTTTGGCGTCCGGGTGCTTGTTTAAACAGCCGGTGTTTTGCGCAATACAGTTTCCCCAGGGGCGGGCAGGGGCTGCGAGGGAAAACCCATTCCTGCCCATACTTCAGAAAAGACTGTTGGCAAAAGCACTGTTGCTTCGCGGACCAAATCAAAGGTTTTGCAGGCACTTGTCATGCTTCGCTGGCGGTTGACCCTCAATCACAGTCGGTGGTAAAGTTGTCGACCGATTTCTGAGCCGGTCATCGTCGCGCTTATGCGTCTGCCGATATCGGTTTTCTTAGTTAGTGTCCATCCGTGAACTCTGGATGGACACAGCGCAGTTTTCAAATGGGAAACGAACACTTTTCTCCAAGGTCAAGGAAATCAAGCGCTTGCGCGGAGGCGTAGCTGTTTACGCCGCACACGCAAGGGCGCGGATTGACGCCGAGATTGGGGGAAAGGGCTGTTTCTGGATGAAAACTAGTTAATCTCGGTTACCGCTAGCGGACCGTTCTTTTGTCACACTTTGCTGGACATATTAATGACCCCTCCAGGTTTCGTACATTTACATCTTCATAGTCAATATAGTTTGCTTGATGGCGCCATTAAGATCGGCGACCTGGTCAAGCGCGCCGTGGCCTGCCAGATGCCAGCCTTGGCGGTGACCGATCACGGCAACATGTTTGGCGCTGTGGAGTTTTACAGTAAGGCCAAAGCTGCAGGGATTAAACCTATTATCGGTTGCGAGGTCTATATAGCGCCCGGTTCCCGGTTTGACAAGACCAGCGCCCGTGGACCCTCCGAAGCCTCCCATCACTTTATGCTGCTGTGCCAGAACCTGACTGGCTACCGTAATCTCTGCCACTTGGTGTCTGCAGCTTACCGTGAGGGGTTCTACTACAAGCCCCGTATCGACTGGCAGCTCTTGGCCGAGCACAACGAAGGACTCATCGCCATGACCGCCTGTCTTGGCGGCGAGATTCCGTCCCTGATCAATCAAGGCAAGATGGCCGATGCCAAGCGCCGCACCGAGGAAATGGCCCGAATCTTCGATGGTGACCGGCTCTATCTCGAGTTGCAAGAAAACTTTCTTACTGTGCAGGATGTGGCTAACAAGGGGCTTATTCAGCTTTCCAAGGAACTTAGCCTGCCGTTGGTGGCAACCAACGACTGCCACTATCTGACCCGAGAAGACGCCTACGCCCATGAGGTATTGCTGTCCATTCAGACTGGCAAGACCATGGACGACCCGAACCGGATGCGGTTTCCAAACGAAGAATTCTACGTCAAGTCGCCTGAGGAAATGGCAGCGTTGTTCAAAGAGGTGCCCGAGGCTCTGAGCAACACTTTGGCTATTGCCGACCGCTGCAATATTGAATTCGATTTCAACACCTACCACTTTCCTCAATACGAAAAACCCGAGGAACAGACCCTCGATGAAGTGTTGGCCGAAGATTCCCGCAAGGGTCTTAATGAACGTCTGGTAGAGATTCGGCGGAGATGTCCTGACTTTTCTGCCGAGCAAGAAAAGGACTATCGCGCCCGCCTTGAAATTGAGTTGGAAACTGTCCGCTCCATGGGTTTCCCTGGTTATTTTCTTATCGTTGCCGATTTCATCAATTGGGCCAAGAATAACGGAATTCCTGTGGGACCTGGCCGTGGCAGCGCTGCTGGTAGCTTGGTGGCCTATTCCATTCGCATCACCGATATTGACCCCATGCCCTATAACCTGCTCTTTGAGCGGTTCCTCAACCCGGAACGGGTGTCGATGCCTGATATTGACGTCGACTTCTGCATATATGGCCGCGAAGAGGTTATCGATTATGTGAGGAAGAAGTACGGCGAGGCCAACGTCGCCCAAATCATCACCTTTGGCACCATGATGGCCAAGGGAGTGGTGCGCGATGTTGGCCGGGCTCTGAATATGCCCTACGGCGAGGTAGATAAGATTGCCAAGTTGGTGCCGGCAATTCTGAATATCACTCTGAAGGAGGCTTTGGCGCAGGAGCCTAAACTTAAGGAACTGGCCAACAAAGAACCGCAAGTGGCCAAACTTCTCGAAGTGGCTCTGGCCCTCGAAGGTCTGACCCGCCACGCCTCAACCCATGCCGCAGGGGTAGTGGTGACGCCTAATCCCCTGCCCGAATATCTGCCCCTGTATACCGAGCCCAAGTCGGGCGCCCAGGTGACCCAGTTCACCATGAAGTATGTCGAACAGATCGGTCTGGTTAAGTTCGACTTTCTCGGTCTTAAGACCCTGACCGTTATCGCAAACGCGGTGCGCCTGATTCATGCGGGGAAGGACCCTGCTTTTGACCTTAAGCTGATCCGCGATGACGACGCCGAGACCTATCGCCTGATGTCTGCTGGAAATACCACCGGCGTCTTTCAGCTCGAGTCGTCGGGTATCAAAGATATGCTGGTTAAACTTAAACCAAGCTGCTTTGAAGACGTCATCGCCGCCTGCGCCCTCTATCGGCCCGGTCCCCTCGGTTCGGGCATGGTCGATGATTTCATTCTACGTAAACACGGCAAGAAGGAAGTCACTTACGACTTTCCGCAACTTGAGCCGATCCTCAAGGACACCTACGGGGTCATTGTCTATCAGGAACAGGTAATGCTTATCGGCCAGGTGCTGGCCAATTTTAGTCTCGGCGCCGCCGACCTGCTGCGCCGGGCCATGGGCAAGAAGAAGCCCGAGGAGATGGCCAAGCAGAAAGACCTTTTCATGGCTGGCGCCAAGGAGAACAAGCTCGATCTCAAGAAGGCCGAGGCGGTCTTTGACCTGATGGAGATGTTCGCTGCCTACGGTTTTAACAAGTCTCACTCGGCTGCCTACGCTCTGATTGCTTACCAGACTGCTTATCTTAAGACTCACTATCCGGTGGAGTTCATGGCCGCCCTGCTTACCGAGGACATGGAGAACACCGACAAGATTATTAAGAATGTCAATGAAGTGCGGTCCATGGGTATCGAGGTACTCCCCCCGGACATCAATGCCTCAAGCCGTACATTTACCGTACACGGAAAAGCGATTCGCTTCGGTCTCGGTGCCGTCAAAGGAGTTGGTGGCGCGGCCGTTGAAGCAATTATGGCGGGCCGCAAGGAACAACCTTTTGCCACCCATAACGATTTCTGTGAACGAGCTGACCTGCGCAAGGTTAATAAAAAGGTGGCCGAAGCGCTCATCAAATGCGGCGCCTTCGACTCCCTCGGTGGCAAACGCGCCCAGTACCTGGAGGTTCTGGAGGATTCCATGGAGGTTGGGCAGAAAATCCAACGAGAACTGGCAGCCGGCCAGGAATCGCTATTTGGCACCGAAGAACTTGTTTCCCAACGGGGTAATGGCTACGGCCAACTGCCGAATATGGAGGAATGGTCGGAAAAGGTACTACTCGGTTTCGAAAAAGAGGCCCTTGGCTTCTATATTACCGGCCATCCCCTGGACCGTTATGCTGACACTCTGAAACGCTTCGCCAGTTGCGATACCGCAGGCTTGCAGGAGCGGGCCGACAAAGAGGAAGTTCAGGTCGGCGGCGTCGTCGCAGGGCTCAAGGAACTAGTGACCAAAAAGGGTGACCGCATGGCATTTGTCACTCTGGAGGATCTGAGTGGATTCGTGGAAATGGTGGTCTTCCCCGAAGTCTACCAGGCATCAATGGAGCTGTTGCGGGGCGAAGCTCCATTGCTGGTTTCCGGCACCCTAGATGTTGGCGAGGAAACCTGCAAGCTCATGGCCCAGAAGATCGTGGCCCTGCAGGATGTCAATTTGCAGCAGACCACCCGAGTCAACTTTCGTATCAACACCACCGGCCTCGATAGTGGTCAGTTGCGGGCGCTACGGGATATTGTGGCTCGTCATCGCGGCAAATGCCGAGCTATGGTGCGGTTGCTTATTCCTAATCGCAGTGAAACCCTACTTAAGCTACCCGACGATCTTCTGGTAGCTGCCAGCGATGAAATAATGGAAGAGGCCGATCGGTTGTTCGGTTACAATGTGGTAACGTTTGAATAGTTTATTGTCTTTAACTTAAATGTGCTGAAAGGTGCTTTTTCGGCCTTTTCAGTTTCTACTTAAACCGTTAAGCTGGCTCAAGGTTGGCCACGGACCGTTCCGGTCGCTTCCTTTTGCCTGTCGATGGGCTTACCAGGCCGTCCAGCAATGGCCTGCTATATTTTGAATCTGCCATCCCACAGGGGGGGCAGTCAGGAGATGCTGATGCAATTCTATCTTGACTTCGAAAAACCCTTGGTTGAACTGGAGCGTAAGATATGTGAACTACGCGACTATTCCACTGATCAAGTCAATTTTTCTACCGACATTCAGAAGCTGGAGAAGAAGGCGAAAAAGCTGCGCAAGGAGATTTTTTCCAATCTCAACCGTTGGCAACTGACTCAGCTGGCCCGTCACGTCAACCGTCCTTTTACCCTTGATTTTGTCGAGCATATCTTTAGCGACTGGTTCGAGGTTCACGGTGACCGTCTCTATAGCGACGACCCCGCTCTGGTCTGTGGTTTTGCTCGTTTTGACGGCGAGCCCTGCGCGATTATCGGCCACCAGAAAGGGCGGGACACCAAGGAAAAGGTGCGGCGCAATTTTGCCATGCCTAATCCTGAGGGGTATCGCAAGGCCCTGCGGGTCATGAAGATGGCCGAGCAGTTCGGCCTGCCGATCTTCACCTTTGTCGATACGCCGGGGGCCTTTCCCGGCATCGGTGCCGAAGAACGGGGCCAGGCCGAAGCCATTGCCCGCAATCTGCGTGATATGGCTGCCCTCAGTGTTCCTATTATCGTTACCGTTACCGGTGAGGGCGGATCGGGAGGGGCGCTGGCTATTGCTGTCGGTAATCGCGTGCTGATGATGGAATATTCGGTCTATTCGGTGATTTCTCCGGAAGGTTGCGCCGCTATCTTGTGGAAGGATGGCACCAAGGGCGACCTGGCGGCCGAAGCCTTGAAGTTGACCGCTCGGGACATTGATAAGCTCGGTTGTATCATCGATGATGTAATCCCCGAACCGCTAGGTGGTGCTCACAGTGACCACGTAGCTGCTGCGCAGCAGGTAAAAGCATATCTCAAAAAGCATCTCGATGAACTCAAACAGCTTTCGCCCGAAGAATTGAAGGAGCAGCGCTATGCCAAGCTGCGGGCCATGAGTTTTATCGAAGAATAAGCCAGCTTCCAACGAGAGCCTAGTGGCCAAACAAGCGATTGCCTTGGTCGGGCAGCGACCGTTACCGATGGTGAAGCAGGTAGCCACCCTTTGTGTCAGGACGGCAAGAGCTTTTATCAGGCTGCATTTGCTGTGAAGCCGTTGACACCACCGGTTGCGGCGATGTTTTTCACGGTGGGTATCTGTACGGCTTGCTGCAAAACTGGCCTTTATAGCCAACGGTAAGACTCCCGCTGGCTGTGCCGCTATCAAAACTACCGTTCTTGTCGGTTAGATAGTTTTCATCTATGGTTTCCGGATGGACACTAGATAAAATAAAATTTGTTTAGCTACCGGTAACAAGTGTCTTCCGAGGTGAAAATCACTATGATTTGTCTGCGTATTTCTAAAATAGCCGCTGTCGGTTGCGCCCTGCTGTTATGTACCGCTTGTGGCGGTGGTTATCAGACTCGAGTGCTGGATAGCCCTTCCAACGCCAGCTTGAAGCCCCACCAGAAACCCTACACCGTTAACGGGCAGCTTTATACGCCTCTTGCCAGTCACGAGGGCTTCGTTCAACAGGGGCTTGCCAGCTGGTATGGCCGCAAATTTCATGGTCGCAAGACCAGCAATGGCGAAATTTACAATATGTACGCCATGACCGCCGCTCACAAGACCTTGCCCCTGGGTACCTCTGTTCGTGTGCATAATTTAGCCAACGGCCGACAGCTTGTGGTAAGGGTCAACGATCGTGGCCCCTTTATTCAAGGGCGAATTATCGACCTTTCTTATACGGCGGCGGATAAGCTTGGTGTTGTCGGGCCGGGCACTGCCCCGGTTAAAATCGAAGCTCTGGGTTTTCAAGAACAGGATGCTGACGGCCGAATCGTTTATCGGTCGACCTCCAGTGATCAGGTCGAGAGTTATGCTGTGCAGGTGGCCTCTTTCAGTTCCGACGCCAATGCACAGCGTCTGGCGGCAGAATTGCGCAGCCGGTTCGGGGCTGCCAGTGTCTGTCGCAGCTTGATTAATGGCAATAATTACTTTCGAGTGCGGGTCGGCAAATATGCCTCTCTGGATGCTGCTGAGTCGGCCAAGCTTTCCTTTGAAGGCCACGGGTTCAGCAATTGTTTCGTTGTTGCCATGGAGTAGTGTGGGCACGCTGCGGTAGTTGAACAAAAATATTGCAAAAAAAAACGCTACAAGATTAAAATGATTCGATTGTGCTAGGTCAATTTATTGTCGTTGGTTCAGATTTATCACTCAGATCGAAACGGGTAACAACTCTTAGAGGGACGGCTCAACTACAGCCCAATAATGTTGAGTAAGGACCTCGGTGTAGACTTGACCTATCCATTTCGGATCGTAGGGCACTTACTTATGCCAGAACTCGATGGTTTAGCCGCTACAGAGGCAGGGAGCTACGGTGGGAATGTGCAGTTGATTGAAGAGGCGCAGGCTTTAATCAGCCAAAAGATAGAACTTCCATCTCCCCCCAATATTGTTATGCGCCTTCTTGAAGCGGTGCAGGACGAAGACAGCTGCTTTGCCGAGCTTGGCAAGATCATTTCAGCCGACCCGTCGCTGACCGTTAAGCTGTTGCGGGTGGCCAATTCCTCCATGTATGGTTTTGGCGGCCGGGTTAAGAACATCGAAAGCGCTCTAGCAAGAATCGGTATCAATGCTCTGAAGAACATCGCGCTATCCTTTATTCTCGTTCGAAAGTTGCAGGGCGATTCAAGTAGTGTCTTTGATTTTGAATATTTCTGGAAACGCTCCGTTACTACGGCGGTTGCGGCTAAGATGCTTGCTCCTCTGGTTAACTATGACAGTGATGACATTTTTGTCTGCGGCCTGCTGCAGGATATTGGCGTTTTGGTGTTTTTTCAGCACTGCACCGATTCTTATCTGGAAGTTCTGACCCTGAAGAACAGCACCAAGACTCCCGGCCATATCATCGAGCGGCAATTGCTCGGTATGTGCCATGCCGAACTGGGCGGAGCCCTGCTTAAAGAATGGGGCTTGCCGGAAAGTATCTACCTGCCGTTGTTTTATCATCATCGCGTTGATTGCGTACCGGACCGTGGCCGGAAAGCCGTGGAGCTTCTGGATTTGGCCGGCAAGATTTCTGCCGTCTACCACAGTAGCCAGACCAGAAATAATGTAGCCGGTATTTTTCAGAACCTAACGGATGATTACGGCCTGACTGAAAAGGAAATCAAAGACCTCATCGATACCGTTGCCACCCGTGCCAACGAGGTGCTGAGTTTTTTCAATATGCCAGGCGATGCGATCAGGCCCTTCTCCGAGATGTTGCAGGAAGCCAATCAGGAACTGGGCAAACTCAATTGTAGCTACGAACAGCTGGTCATGGACTTGAAGCAGGCCAAAGATGAGTCGAGCAAATATGTTGGCAAGCTGATCGACGTTAACAAAAAATACCGTGAATTGGCCTACCGCGATGAATTGACCGGACTCTATAATAATCGCTACTTTCAAGATCTCATGGAGAAGGAACTGGAGCGAGCCAAGCGCTATGGGCATGCCCTGTCGCTGTTGTTTTTTGATATCGACTATTTTAAGGAGATTAACGATAACTTCGGGCATCTAGCCGGAGATGAGGTGTTGCGGCAGGTGGCTGGGCAGATAACCCATATTATGCGTGGTTCCGATATCGTTGTTCGTTATGGCGGCGATGAATTCGCCGTTATCATGCCCGAGACGGGCAGGGAAGGCCTTGAGGTCTTTGCCGAGCGAATTCGACGCGGTATCGCGGAGATGGTTATCTCCTATGAGCAGGCATCGTTGCAGGTGACTATCAGTGTGGGCGGGGCCGCTTTTAACGGCAAGAATCCGCAAATCTGTAAAAGGACTATGTTCGGTGCGGCCGATAAGGCCATTTATCAGGCCAAGGGGACCGGACGCAACCGAATTCACATCGTTGAAATCTGACTCTTTGCCTATCATTACCGCAGGTTGAACAAACAACCCCCACCGGTCGAGAGACCGGTGGGGGTTGTTTGTTGGCAGGCTAATTCTTAACTTTTTTGTTAATATCGACCGAATTCGGATCTGTCTAAAGCAATCATGGTTTCTGGGATTTGTTTAGGTTTGACCCCGCCCGACTTTATGTTCAGTTTTTTAGAGGCCGCAGGCTGGGCTGAATCTGCGCGATTCATATCCGAAGGGACGGCGCCTGATGCCAGGGAAAAACGGCTTAGCATTTGTTTCAGCAAATCAGCCTGGCTGGCTAATTCCTCAGAAGCTGCGGCGCTTTCTTCAGCGTTGGCCGTGTTGGTTTGGGTTACCTGATCTATCTGACCAAGGGCCTGAGTGATTTGGGAAATACCTTCGGCTTGTTCGCTGGAGGAGGCGGATATTTCTCCGATCAGATCTGAAGCCTTGCCCACATTGCCGACAATTTCTTTCAAAGCTTTGGCTGTGCCATTAGCGATCTGGGTCCCATTTGCAGCTTTAGCCACCGAACCTTCGATCAGTTCTGAGGTTTCCTTAGCCGCCTTGGCGCTACGGGCGGCCAGGTTTCTGACTTCCTCCGCAACAACGGCAAAGCCTTTTCCCTGTTGGCCTGCTCGCGCTGCTTCGACGGCAGCATTGAGAGCTAATAGGTTCGTTTGAAAAGCGATTTCATCGATGACTCGTATAATCTTGGAGATGCTCTGGCCCGACTCATTGATTTCCGTCATTGCGTTCATCATCTCTGCCATCTGCTTATTTCCCTCTTCGCCAGCGCTGCGAGCCTGGTTGGCCAGTTGGTCGGCCTGTTTGGCGTTGTCGGCGTTAAGGGATGTCTGAGAACTCATTTCTGTCATAGAGGCGCTGATTTCTTCTAAGGAGGCAGCGGATTCGGTCGCCCCCTGAGAAAGGCTCTGGCTGGCGTCTGATACCTGAACCGAACCGCTGGCAATCTGCTCTCCAGATACCTGGATATGGCTCAATACTTCATTAAGTTGGGAGACCATCTTCTGGAATGCTTTGCCAAACTGGTCACGATCTGAAGCGAGTCTAACTTCTACATTAAGGTTGCCTTCGGCTATCTCCGCTGCCATCTCAGCATGCTCGGCCAGTCCTTCTGCCATTTCATTGAGGGACGTGGCCAGTTGACCGATTTCATCGTCACGGTGTATTTCCATGCGCTGACGGGTATCGCCGGCCTTGATGGTTTCGGCGAATTGAACTCCGGATTGAATTGCACCAACTATTCGGCGTGCTATGAAGTAGATCACTGCGCCGACTGCCAGCAGAGTCAGCAGGGCAACCATCAGACTGGTGTTGCGGATATTGGTTACGGAGGAGAAGATGTCATCCAGTTCGGCGCCGACGGCGATGATCCAACCCGTTTTCGCTACCGATTCGAAGGCTACAATCTTGGCCTTGCCTTCCCAGGGATATTGTTTGAAGCCCTGTTTTTCATTGAGAACTTCTTTGCCCCAGGCAAATTCGCTGAGTGAGCGGTCCAGGATTAGTGCCGCCTTGGGATGGGAGAGGAAGCGGCCCTTGCTGTCTATAAGATATGCATACCCTTTGTTGCCCACCTTTATCTGCTTAATGAACTCGTCGGCGAAGTGAGTTAGGTTGACGACACCGATACAGACCCCCTGAATCTTCCCGTTGAGCTCAACAGGGGATGCTATTACAAAGGCAGGTTCGCCACTCACCTTGCTTCTTATGGCTTCGGAGATAGTGGCCTCTCCACCAAGAGCAGTACGAAAGTAAACGCGATCAGCTATTTTCAGTTCTCCAACGTAGCGTTGCTCTGAGGCAGCCACTACTGTGCCATTCCGATCGGCAATGGCCAGCAATTCATAGCTGCCGTACTCTTTGGCCATTTCCTCTAGAACGCGGTTGGCAGATGCCGTTGTGTCGCCGCTCTGTTCAAGGGGGGCACGCATCACATCTCTGTTGGCTAGGGATTTGATGTCACTGGCAAGGTCGTCGACCCAGTTGTCGATCTGTTTGCTCAGCGCCACAGTTGTCTGCTGCATCTGTTCTTTTATGTTACTATGCAGGGCCTTTTTAGAGGCCTGATAGGACAGCAAGGTGGCTACAGTCATGCCAATAACCACGGCAAGCAGAGTTGGGACTAGAATCTGAGCACGCAATTTCAATTTGATCATTCGTTTCTCCTGAGGTTATTATTCGGGTATTCATGTTGTTTAGAAAAATAGGCAGATCGTTAAAAATACCGTCCTCGTTTATGCTGTCCCAGCACCTTTGCGTTTTTATTAGTGAGATGGTTTGGTGTTCTTACGGAATCAATTATGGCCGGTTTCGTTATGCGTTGGTGGTCAAGAAATACCTGTTGGAACCATCTTATCAATCGTATTAATGGCAATTGTTATGCCAGATTTGAATCAGATTGTGCGAGCAGACGAGGTAGGATGCACTGCACTAATACAAGTCGTTAGAATTATTGAAAACGTATCTTTTTGTTTAGGAGTAAAATGCTAGGCTATTAAGAGTTGGCTCATTATGGTCGTGCAACATCCTGGGAAATAAGGGGAAAACCGAATGGTCGATGTTTTAAAGAGTGTGACATGCCCCACTCTTTTTTGACCCACTTCTGGGGCATGCCACACTCTTACTGAGTAAATCTCTAAACTAAGCTGCGAACGCCGGTTTCAGTGATACTGATTTGTGCGTTTGAGGTAGATCCGGTTTCTGCTAGTTACGCAGCATTTGGCAATGATGTAAAAGGAGGGTATATGTCGAAAAAACAAATTATGATGAAAATGGATAAAAACCATCCCCTGGAAGTCCATGCTTCCTGCAAAACCTGCGGAGGACAACCCGATGGAGCGGGGTATCTTACGGGTAGCGATGAAGAGGGCAACGGTTTTGTGCTCTGGATCGAGGAGCAGGAGGTGTTTGATATTGTCGCCAAGATAGTCGCGCAGCAATCCTGAACAACGCTGTGATTCAGGCTAATCAGGGGAGCAGTGATGAAGATTGTGTTGGCCTTTGATTCCTTTAAAGGCAGCTTGTCCGCCAAAACCGCCTGCAGGGTGGTGGCCAACACACTGCACGCCCTGCGTCCGGCCTGGCATGTCGAGTGCGTGCCGCTAGCCGATGGTGGTGAGGGCACTGCAACGGCCCTGGTTGAGAACCGTCGCGGGCAGTGGAGGGTCGTTCAGGGTGTTACTGGACCGCTTCCTGACATCAAGGTTGAGGCCTCTTTCGGTTGGCTTCCAGGGGATATTGCTGTAGTCGAAATGGCCAGCGTCAGCGGTTTGACTCTGCTGGAAAAAGCCCAGCGCAATCCCCTGCTGACGACCAGCTACGGCACTGGTCAATTGCTTGCCGCCGCCGCAGAAGCCGGTGCCAAGCGGATTATCTTGACCCTAGGGGGCAGTGCCACTGTTGATGGAGGGACCGGGGCGGCTCGCGCCCTAGGCTGGCGGTTTCTCGACGCTGATGGTTGTGAGGTTCCCCTCGGTGGCGGAGGGCTTGCACAGATTGCCCAGCTGCAGAGCCCCCAACTGAATCTGCCGCCGGTCGAAGCCTGGTGCGACGTCCGTAATCCTCTGTGGGGCCGGGAAGGGGCCGCCTGTGTATACGGGCCGCAAAAAGGAGCGGATGAGGCGATGGTCGCTGAACTGGACGGTGGCTTGCAGCATTTAGCGGAGCTGGTTCAACGCCAACTCGGTCTGCAGGCTCTCGATGTTCCGGGGGATGGTGCCGCTGGCGGGTTGGGTTTCGGTGCCCGAGCATTTTTGGGTGCTGAGCTTATTCCCGGGGCGCAAGGAGTGTCGGAGGTGGTCGGCCTGGAAAAGGCGCTGTCCGATGCGGATTGGGTGATTACTGGAGAAGGGTGCCTTGACGAGCAGTCCTTGCAGGGCAAGGTGGTCGGTGAGGTGGCAAGATTGGCGCAAAATCGGTCGGTTAAAGTAGCCGTGTTGGCCGGGCAGCTGTTGCTTGAACCGGCTCGTTGCAGGGAGGTCGGTCTGGCCCTGTGCGAGCAAACCATGACAAGGGGAATGAGTGCCGAGCAGGCGATGGGCCAGGCAGAGACACTGCTGGCTGTCGCTGCGCAGCGCTTGATGAAGAGGCTTGCTGAGTAAATAAGGGCGGCGCCTTAGTCGTAGAGAATTGCCCGGTTACGCCCGGCCTTGGCTTCGTATAGGGCGTCGTCGGCCTTTTTAAGCAGCGCTTCGCCGTCCGCCATCTCTGGGTGCCCCTCGGCAATACCGATGCTGATGGTCATCTGTAGGCTCACACCCCGACAGACCCAGTTTTCCTCGGCGACGATTCGGCGCAGATCTTCGGCCAGTCTCAGGGCCGAGGGACCATTGGTTTCCGGTAGCAGACAGGCGAACTCTTCGCCACCGTAGCGGGACAGAATATCGGTTTTGCGAATGCGGTCCAGCAACCGAGTGGAAAGGGCCTTGAGGGCCTCGTCGCCGACCTGATGGCCGTGATTGTCATTCACCTGCTTGAAATGGTCGACATCGATCATGATCAGGCTTAGCGGTCGATTATGGCGCCGGCCGCGAATAAATTCTTCCTGCAGCTTTTGTGTAAAAAATCGGCGGTTAAAGATACCGGTTAGCGCATCTTTTCGATTCATTTCGAGCAACTGTTCCTCATACTTCACCACCTCAGTTACATCACTCACCGATAAAAAAATGAAACGAACACTCTTGTCCTCATCCCGAATCGGTCCCATGGTGCAGCTCTGCTGCATGTAGTCGAAAGGCTCTTTGTCGCTGTAGCTGGGGCGCAAAGGAAACAGGTATCGGTGCAATTTCTGGGAAAAGAAGGCAAAGTTACCGAAGGCGAAGACCGAGCGGCAGTTGCGCAGAAACTTGGGTTCGTTGAGATTAGGAAAGAAATCGAACAGGCTTTGTCCAACGATCTTTTCCGAGTCGATTCCGCTAT
The DNA here is from genome assembly GCA_013619105.1 of Desulfuromonadales bacterium. GTDB lineage: Bacteria > Desulfobacterota > Desulfuromonadia > Desulfuromonadales > Syntrophotaleaceae > Syntrophotalea_A. The sequence goes on along the minus strand of JABXKU010000020.1, from coordinate 1,562 downwards.
GCTGAGCCATCCAGCGGTTCCAGAAGTGGACCTTCAGATCCTTGTCCAGGACCACCAAGCCCATATTAATCATATCGGAAATCTGACTGAAGATCATTGGTACTGCTCCATGAAGGCATGCAGGGCCGATTTCAGCCAGGTGATGGATTCCTGGTTGGCGATTAAAAACAGCTGACCGCTGATTTCCTGTTGTTCAAAGTGAAAGACGGTTTTCATGGAGATGGCCATGCTGGAAGGATCAAAGAGGTTTCTAGGCAGGGCGCTGTTGCGCACATCTTGAATCATGACCCGCGGAGGCGAATAGATGACCACATCGTTGAGCAGTTCGGTAATCTTGCCGACGCAGGCCCCAATGAGGATGTTGCCGACTTCCATCATTACCTCTTTTTCCAACAGTTCGAGGTGCTGCGATGGTTTATTGCTCTGATCCTGCAGGCCGAAGAGCGAAACCAGCTTTTTCCCAGCTTTGGCGGGAAAGACCAGTAGTGCGATGCCTTTGAACTTGCCGAGGAAATACTGCTCAACCAGACTGAACTCCTGGTCGCTGTCAGCCTCGGTGCCAATATGCTCTCGCAGTTCACTGGCCTTGAAGAGTTGAATATCGGGGACGCTGAGCTCGATGGAAAGGTCGATGACCTGGGCCAGGTCGGCCGCAGCTTGGCCAAAGCCGATATTCATTAACTCCTGAAGGATGTCTTTTTCCACGCCGGAAAATTGAATTTCTGCCATCATGACTTCCTTAGAGCTGTTCCCGCAGGGCCTGTTCAGCCTTGGCCAAGGCATCCCTGACTGCTTTGGGTGACACCGGTTTGGCCAACTGCATCAGGGCGCCGAGCTCAATTATTCGCTGCCTGGCTTTTTTCTGCACATCGGCCGTTGCTGCGATGATAATAGCCTGAGGATCGACCTGCTTGATCTCAGCAATGGCCTGAAACCCGTCCATGACCGGCATGGTCATGTCCATAAAGGTGATTTCGGGGTGGTATTGGCGGTACTTATCCAAGGCCTCTTGACCGTCAGCCGCTTCGATAATGGAGAAGGCACTCTCTTTGGGCAGGCATTTCTTGAGAATTTGCCGGGCAATTGGTGAGTCATCTACGATTAGCAGAGTTATCATGGCCATCTTTATTAATTGTTAGCCGCCTTGGAATATAAATAAAACCCCCTGTTTGTAAGCGGTGGCTAAACAGGGGCAATAGGGGATGATTATTCGCTACGGTGTCACGCTTCCGCAGGCGAAATAAATTACCATATTGTGGTCATATAACGGAAGCTGAAAATGCGGTTTGGTCAAAGTAGTGCGATGTTGTCAATATACAGGTTTTATTCTGGCTGGCGCCGCTTCAGTTCATTACGGATCAGGGTTTGTTGGGCAAGGGGCGACTGGCGAGACAACAACAGGGTGCGTAACTCGCGCAGCGGAAGTATCGGCAACCATAAGGTGAACCAGATCTGGGGGGTGTGGCGATGGCGCAGTATCGATTGGCGAAGATTATGCCGTTTTTGCCAGCGGGGATGGCGGGCGATGATGGAGAGGGTCTCGGCCTTGAGGTACATGCGTG
>JABXKU010000186.1 GCA_013619105.1 Desulfuromonadales bacterium | reverse complement strand
AACCATAAAGCCCGTGACTGCATTGAACAAACGCTTTTTGAAAAGTCGAATGAACCCAACTCTTTTCTCTGGATAGAAGCTTGGAAAAACAGTGAATCACTGGAATCCTATCGCCAGACAGAAAAGTTCCGATCGTTATTGGGTGCCATAGATGTCCCTGGAACCCTTGTAAAAATACGAACCTTTACCTTCATAGAGGAGTAAGTTGTTATGTCGAAGAATCTTGCTGTTTTAATTTTAGTTTTGTTGCTGGTCCTTACAAGCCCCTTTCATTGTATCGCCCAAGAGGAAAAAGGCGGCGAGGACTTGGCCGCAAAGACGCAGAACCCTGTGGGGGCCATGTACAGCCTGCCATTCAAGTTTACCTTCGACTATGGCGCAGCTAACGGCGAAGCCACTTTCTTGAACATTATGCCGGTGATTCCGGTTACCGTTGGTGACTGGAACCTGATCAATCGTTTGATTGTGCCACTTATCGACACGCCCGGTCTTGTTACGGGAACGCCCGAAATCCCGAATCCTGTTCCGGGCGATGGTGCCACCGGTCTCGGGGATATCAACTACTCTGTCTTTGTTTCACCGGCTAAACCCGGCAAGGTCATCTGGGGTGTCGGACCTTCAATCATGATGGACACCGCCACAGATGACCAGTTAGGCTCCGGGAAATGGAGCGCCGGTCCCACAGCAGTAGTCCTTATCCAGCCCAAGCCATGGACACTTGGACTGCTCGCCCGGCAGCTCTGGTCTTTTGCGGGTGATTCCGATCGTGCAAGCGTCAATCAACTGCTCCTTGAACCTTTCATAAATTACAACCTTGATAACGGTTGGTATTTGATCACCGATATGATCCTTACCGCGAACTGGCAGGCGGATTCCAGTAATCGCTGGACCATACCGCTGGGCGGTGGCGCAGGTAAGATGTTTGCCATCGGCAGCCAGAAAATGAATACAAAGCTTGAAGCCTATTACAATGTCGAAAAACCGACTGGTGCTCCTGACTGGTTCGTGAGCTGGACGCTTCAGTTTTTGTTCCCCAGATAAAATCGCTGTGTGATTTTATATAACGCAGCTGCATAGCTTGAAGGTGAAATGACAATCAACAAGAAGGAAAAACACAGGATGAAAACAGTTCGACGAAACTATCTGATGGTGCTTATGTTTGTGCTGGCCCTCAGCGGCTGCGCATCCCAACCGAAAAACCAGATCATGCTGATGCCTGCTCCGGATGTCTTCGACCAGGGTGATTGGGACCCGTTTACGGACCGCGACCCCGTCAAGGACATTCCCTACGGCGGGATTCTCTATGCCACCGACCGTGAACCTGCCCGCAAGGAGGGACAATATTACCTGGATGAGCGCGGCCATGTGCTGCGCTTAGGGGTGGCCCAGGTTACCGTGGGTAAGGAGGGCATGACCTGGGAAGAGGCAAGACGCATCTCACTGCTCAAGGAACGGCCTGAAGATTATCCGCTCAAGGTAACCGATGTCCAGGAGGTCGAGATTCTGGACCGCAGCATCAATGTGTTAACCGAAAGCCTGGTGGATAAGGATCAGCGGCAGCTGCCGGGCGAGCAGTTCGTCGCCAAGGTCAATGCCAAGCTGGCTATTTCGCGGGTAAAGGACGTTTTTATCTATTTGCACGGGTATAAAGTGGTGTTTGAAAATCCGCTGCTGGTGGCCTCGGAGCTGTGGCATTTTCTCGGCTATGAAGGCGTTTTCATTGCCTTTGCCTGGCCGTCCACGCCGAGCACCCTGGCCTACTTCTCGGATCTCGAGACGGCCGCCTTGTCGGCCGGGAATCTGCGAATACTTATCCGATACCTGGCCGAAAAAACCGATGCCCGGCGGATCCATATCATCGGATACAGTGCGGGGACGCGTGTGGTAGCGCAGGCGTTGGATCAACTGGCGTTGATGTATGCAGGACCGGATCGTAACGATTCAGCAAAAAATTTGCGCATCGGTCACGTCATCCTTACGGGCAGTGACATCGACACACATCTTTTTGGCTCTTATCTTATGGACGGTGTGCTCGATATTGCCGACGATATAACTGTCTATGCCTCCGCAAAAGATAAGGCTCTGGGGATATCCCAGTGGGTGTTCGGGCGCGAACGGCTTGGGCAGATAGTGAGCGTAGATCTGTCTGAAGATGCGGCCAACTACCTGTGGCAGAACAGCAAACTGGTCATTGTCAATGCCACCGACACTCAGGGTGCCGACACCGGCAACGGCCACGCCTATTTTCGGCAAAGCCCCTCGACCAGCAGTGATATTCTGGCG
>JABXKU010000185.1 GCA_013619105.1 Desulfuromonadales bacterium | reverse complement strand
GAGTTGGATCGTCCAGCCAGGCGGGCTGTTCGCCAAGCGGTAAATTTTCAGGTAGCGCCAGAACATCCAATGTCGGCAGGTTGCGAAAACTGTCCTGCCCCCGGGTGAGAATGACCACCGGCTGTGCATCGTTGAGCATGTGGGTAATCAGGGCATCCGGCAAGGTAGTGTCGAGAAACAGCACCGTGCCGCCCGCCTTGAGAATGCCCAGGTGTGAAGCCACGATTTGCCAGTTATCCTGCGACATGGCCACGGCCACCACCTGGTCCGGGCCGGTGAGGAACGCAGCAAGGGCCGCCGCTATATTTTCGGCTCGTGCGTCGAGCTCAGCAAAGGTCAGGGACTCACCGGTGTGAGGAATCTGCAAAGCTGTTAGATCCGGGAATTTCCTGGCACTACGACCAAATATTTCTGTAAGCCACTGGACACCTTCCTGGTGTGGAACATTTACCAGGTGCCGGTCGCCAAAGACATCCGTCAGGCTGTATGGGCAGGTGTCCGCCTGCCCGTGCGGCACTTTCTCTGCCGCCCAAAGGTAACGCCTCCATGCCACGTAAGCCAGTACGAAGAAGACCGCTGCAAAAATGGTTACTGCCATAGCGTGGCGGTCAATCGAAGTATCGCTGGAGTGTTCCGGTCCGGCGAATGTCCAGGGTGATGCAATGGAAACCGCCCCCCAGCATTTTGGAGTGCCTCAGCTTGAGCCGGATGACATCAATACCCTGCTTCTCCAGCAGCTTGATCAAAGCCGTCTGATCCTGGTCGACCACGACCAGATTCGGGCTGATGCTGAGCAGGTTCATGTCGATCCACTTGCTACCAATGCTCCTGGATAGATAGTCGGCGTCAAATCTGTCCGTACTTTCCATCGGCGGACTGTAAATGACTTCCCACTGTTTCAGAATTTCTGGCAGAGTGTCGTCATTGATTCGGGCAGGGTTGCAAAGCATCAAACCGGGGCGCAAAGCGGCAAAGGTCGAGTCAATGTGGCTGCCGTAGTAGACATCTTTGAGAAAGTGAACCCGATAATTATCACCTAACATTGTCTGCAGCCACTGCCCCCCCATTTCGTTACCCGTACCGCTGACGAGGTAGATCAAATCCCGGCCACCTCAAATAGTCAACCATCATCGCGCGATAGCTGAATGATTCCTGGGCACGGCTGCGCATGACATTGGGCGTTTCGATAATCTGGTCGCCGATGACCAGCATTATGTCGCGGGGACAATAATTGTAGTACCCCTCAGATTCCCAATGAATGGTGGAAAATTTTGCCTCGTGTGGCCATGTCTCCGGGCGTTTGACGGTAATGCCCAAGTCCTCCAGAACTGCAACAAATGTATTCAAATCCTCATCTGTCTCTTCAATAATCTGTTGTGGAAAAGAGCCCTGAGGTATTTCCTCCAGTGAACGGTCAGGAAATTCTGCCAGTTGGGTACTTCGGTCTGCTGTAGGAAATCGCGCACGCAGTGGATTTCCTACAATCACTTCTTCCAGTTGATCCCACTCATTGCAACTCCAAACGACTGACATATTAATTAAATCCTTAAGCTTTTAGGGCAGGAACGATTTGATAAGCGTTCCGCCGCCGTCTTCGGCGAGTGTTTTCTGTACGAGGTCTGCAACGGCCAGGTCGAGCACGCCCAAACCGAAAGGCGAAAAAATAACCTTGCGATCGTCGCGTTCGGGCAGATTGGCGTTGCCAAGCAGAATATCGCCGAGCGAGCTGTGAACGAAGTCCGTATTTCCTTCCTGTTCCGATGCCAGGTGAATCGAGGTAGCAGCCCGGTTCACGTGGTCGAGATCATCGACGATGTTGTGATTTGAGATAATTGCGCCAGCCTTCAAATCACGCAGCGATACATGGAGAATGGTCGCACCGGCAGGACAGGCATCGAGATCGTCCACGTAAGGCGTGATGGCGGTGGTTCCAAATGCCACCATCGGGCATTCCCTTAGCACCTCTTCCAGGCTTGCGGCCACTCTGAAATCAGCACTGGGTCGCTGTGCAAGCAATGCCACACCAAAAGCTTCGGCGCGGGCTGGATCGAGGTCGAACGCCAGCAAACGGTTAACATTGGGCCAGGTTATTGTGAGGAACTGTGCAACCGCGGTATTGATCGGGCCGCAACCGACAAAGCCGATCGCCTCGGGCTCGCCTTGAGCAAGTACCCTTGATGCCAGCGCGGCAGATGCTGCGGTCCGTTGTTTGCTGATTATCGATCCTTCGATAAACACTTCTGGTCGGCCTGTGACACGATCATTCAGGATCATGACCGCCGAAGCCCTTTCCATGCCCCTGGCAACATTGTCGGGCATTGATGCGATCCACTTAACGCCAGCGAGCTCGTAATCTCCACCAAGATACGCCGGCAAGCAGATGATCCGGTCTTTGTCACTGTCGGGAAAACGCAGAAAACTGGAATGCGGTAGGGAGCTGGCGCCGCGAGAATGCGTTTCGTAGGCTTTCTGGACTGCGTCGAGAACACACTTTTCACGACATTTCAGGGCCGCCTCTACTTCGGGGGCTCCGATGATCAGTACGTCATTGCTATGCACTACACTAGGTATTCTTTACTGCTTTCGACCAATTATGCGTGATGTCGCCCAGGTTTTCCCGCACCCACTCGTCAGAATAAATTGTATCGAGATAGCGCTCACCCCGATCGGGCAGGAGGACAACGACAGTAGAGTTTTCCGGAATCTCATCGCTCATTCGGTCGACCGCACTGATGACGCCGCCGGATGATCCACCAGCCAGGATTGCCTCTGTCCGCGCAAGGCGACGGCAACCCACCACGCAGTCGATGTCGTTGACGTGCAGGATCTTGTGTACATTGTCAGTCGGAGTGAGTTTCGGGCAGATGGCAGATCCAAGACCGGGTACCAGGCGATTGTGTTTGTAATTCGAAAAAATCTGGCTGCCTAGCGCATCAACCGCGATTATCCTGGTCGGATAGTCATGATCCACAAGGTAGTCGAGGCATCCTCGAAGAGTACCGCAAGTGCCGGTTGCGATAAAAAGATAATCGAGCACGCGGCCATCCAGATCGCGCAGGATTTCCTTGACTGTTGATCGGTAATGCGCGCCTGAATTTTCACGACTAGCGTATTGATTGACCCAAAAGCTGTTCTCGACCTTTTCGCGGATCTCCTCGATGCGTTTCAGCTTAGCGGGCAATAGTTCTCCGGTCTCCTGATCTGGATGACCGATCATCTCGATTTCGGCACCATAGGCGAGAAGGATATCGACATTCTGTTGTGTAACCTTGGGGTCGATGAGGCAATGAAAGCGCAAACCATGGTAGGCGCACACCATCGCCAGCCCGATTCCGGTATTGCCAGAGCTGGCTTCTATGATTAAGGTGTCGGAATCGATCTCGCCGCTCTGCAGCGCCCTTTCAATGATGGCGACGCTGGGACGGTCCTTGGA
>JABXKU010000184.1 GCA_013619105.1 Desulfuromonadales bacterium | reverse complement strand
GCTTTTGCATTTGGGACAGGACGGTTCGGCTTCCGGGTCCCCACGAAATACCACCGTCTTAAAGAGATGGTCGCAATCCCCGCATTTGTACTCAATGGTCGGCATTTTCTGAAACCTCTTTGATGGCGTCGAGAAAACGATGGCCATATCTCTCGAGCTTTACCTCCCCGATGCCGGTTACTTGAAGCATGGCCGTCCGACTCTTCGGTTTGAGAATGGCCATCTCCTTTAGCGTCTTATCATGGAATACCACATACGGCGGCAGTCCGAGCTTCCGGGCAATCTCGAGCCGCAGAAGCCGAAGTTTTTCAAAGAGCTGTCTCTCCCCCTCGTTTTCCAACCCCAAAACCTTTGAGGAAGAGGGTTTGACAGATCTTTTCGACTTAATCGGATGAGGATCTTTTCGAAGCTCTACCCCCTGCGTTCCTTTGAGAACCGGCCAGCTTTTTTCAGTCAGGCGGAAACCGGATATTTTCCCCATGTCCACTGTCAGGAACCCGCCGGCCAAAAGCTGGCGAAAAACGGACCGCCATTCTGTTTGAGACAAATCATCTCCGACCCCGAACGTTTTGAGCCGATCATGCTTTAATTGGTGAACACGCTCAGTTCGGTTTCCCATCAGTACATCCGTCAGGTGTGCCGCACCAAAACGCTGACCGGTGCGGTAAACACAGGACAGGGCCTTCTGGGCCGCTATGGAGCCATCCCATATTTCTATCTCCTGACTGCAGGTATCACAATTGCCGCAGGCATCCGGGTATGCCTCTCCAAAATATCCGAGCAGGATCTGGCGTCGACATCCCGCTGATTCACAATAACCGAATAGCGCCTCCAGTTTCTGCTGCTGAATCCGCTTGAACGCTGCATCACCGTCTGAAGTTTCCAGAAGCCGCCGCATGGCAACGACATCGGCCAGGGAATAGACCATCCAGGCATCTGCCGGCTGTCCATCTCTGCCCGATCGCCCGGTTTCCTGGTAGTAGGACTCCATGCTGGAAGGCAGATCCAGGTGCGCTACAAAGCGAACACCGGGTTTGTCAATACCCATGCCAAAGGCAATGGTGGCAACGATGACAATATCGTCTTCCCTGAGAAACCGGTGCTGGTGTTGCTGCCGGTTCCGTGCATCCATGCCGGCGTGGTAAGGCAGTGCGTTCACCCCTTTTTCCTGAAGCCACCGGGCCATGTCATCCGACCGCTTCCGAGTACGCGTGTAAACGATGCCGGCTTCTGAAAAATGATCGTTTTGGATAAAGTCCAACAGCTGTTTCTTGCCGTTGGCTTTCAGTTTGACCTGGTAGTTAATGTTGGGGCGGTCAAAACTGGAGATAAACTGGGATGCATCTGCCAGATCCAGTTTATCAACGATGTCCTTGCGTGTCGTCGAATCGGCCGTTGCCGTGAGGGCGATTCGGGGAACGCCCGGAAACCTTTCCATCACTTCCACCAGCCTGAGATATTCCGGTCTGAAATCATGGCCCCACTGGGACACGCAGTGGGCCTCGTCAATGGCAAATAGGGCCACCGGGATTTTACCAATTATTTTTTGGAACCGCTTCGCAAAAAGCCGTTCAGGAGCGACGTAGAGAATATCACACTGCCCGTTCAACACCCGAAATTCGACCTGCTTGAATTCCTCGATCGAAAGGCTGGAGTTTAAAAACGCCGCCCGAATACCGTTTTGCCTCAGCGCTTCAACCTGATCCTGCATCAAAGCGATCAGGGGTGACACCACCAGGCCCACGCCGTTCAGCATGATCGATGGGATCTGGTAGCATATCGATTTCCCGCTGCCGGTGGGCATCAGCACGAAAGCATCTTGGCCGGCCAGTAAAGTATCGATAACCTCTTGTTGATTTTCCCGAAATGACGGGTAGCCGTAATAGTGGGATAGAACTTGTTGCGCGGTTTTTTCCATAAAGCACCTGCCCCCGAAACCATTAGACGGCCATTTTTAATGCCAAAGCCGGCCTTCTAAGGCCCTATTCACCCCTTGTAATACCTAAGTTGAGCGATTGAAGATATGTGCTGAGATCTTGATGCAGAAAGATTTGCACAAACCGCAGGTGCCCCGCAGGAAATGCCCTTGGGGTGCATGCCCGGGATGTGTCGAGGATTTTTGCAAAGCCTTTATGCCCAAAAGATCAGTGCAGATCGAGTTGAAAATCGCTCAGTTTAGATAATACTATGTTTCTAATTAAAAATCAATTATTGGCCGGTTCCGACCACCGACCGTTCCAACTCGCAGACTTACTAATGAGCTCATAATTATTTAGATATACGGCCAAAAAAGTTTCTGACAGGATGAACTGGATTGACTTGTTTTTT
>JABXKU010000085.1 GCA_013619105.1 Desulfuromonadales bacterium | reverse complement strand
TCGGCAGCGTCAGATGTGTATAAGAGACGGTGTCCGCTTCCTGAAGTTCGCCGTGTTCTATGGCGGTGCCGTCTACTGGGATAGGGGTTTGGGTTCCGCAGAACGAGCGTGGTTATGCTACCTGCTTCGGCAAGTGCGTCGCTGCTGATCATGGGCGGTGGGCAAGGGGCAATGATGGTGGCGTCGCAAAAAGTCCGACCTACGGCGTTAGGTTGATTTTTCAGGACCTCGACATACTAGACGTATGCCATCACCCCTGAAAAACCACCAGGCCTTGTAGGGCGAAATCTTTGCTTAGCCATCCTATAAGTATTTGCGAATGCATCAATGATGAGTTTGGGGGTGGGGAAGGGTGACGTACAAGGGGTGTGTGGCGGGAAAGTGAAACCGGGACAGGCTGGTGAATGCAGGAACCCTTAACTGGCGGTTTGCTCTGCTTTCAGAACCTGACCCGGTGCGATCTTTATTTACGTGGTCCCTTGCCCGCAGGTTTGCGACGGCTCTCAGTGGATGACTTGCGCCGGGGCTTGTTTTGTTCAGGGGGAGACTCGACTGTTGATTCTCTTGGTTTTTTTGGCAGCGCTTCGGTAACGCTGATGACCCGGTTGATGAGCAAGGCACCGTCGAGGGTGATGATGGCGTCTTTGGCCTCGGCGGCATTGGCCATCTGCACAAAGGCAGTGCCTCTGAACAGTCCGGTGCGAGGGTCATTGAGCAGACGCACCGATTTGACTGTTCCCGATACGGTAAAAAGGTTACGGAGGTCTTCTTCCGTGGCTTCAAAAGAAATGTTCGCTACATATACGTCTCGTGCCATGATCGATCCTTTGCTGCATTAAGTTGGTGCGGGTAAAGGGCTGCCTAAATTGAAGGCCAAAGTCGTGGCCAAGGGTGCCCGTGCAAGTATGTTGCGAGTTTAGCACATCGGTCGATTAAAAGCATGATGGCGTCGCAAAAAGTCTGACCTGCCGCGTTAGATTGTTTTTTCAGGATCTCGACACCCTAGCTGTATCCCTGGACTCCCTGAAAAACATCAGGTTTTCAGGACAAAATTGTTGTTTAGCCATCCTATGAGTTTCGCGAATGCATCAAGGGTTGTAGGTCAGCGTAAAGGGTCGAACAGGTACTCCAGGCCGTTGAGTTTGATGTCGTAAACGGTTTGCAGCATGCGGCCGAGTTTGCCTTGAGGAAAACCCTGCTGGGAGAACCAGACCACATAAGGCTCGGGCAGGTCGATGAGTCGTTGTCCCTGGTGCTTGCCAAAGGGCATGCGCATGGCCGCCAGTTCAAGGAGCAACTCCGAATTGATGGGCACCAGTTCACTCACAATGTCTCCAGGCGTTTGAGTTGAGTTTCAAAAATCTCAAGGGTTTTGGCTCTTTTTAATTGCTCGATAATCGTTCTACAGCCTGCCTCTTGCAAATAGGGCAACAGGCTACGCAGCTTGGCCAGTACCTGGGTCTGTCCGCAGTAACGTTTTTGGTAGCGGGGTAGTAGTTCTCTCAGCAGATGAACCGAATCCTTTCTCAGTTCATCGGCAGACGCTTCGCTTGGCGCCTGGCCCCGTAGACGCTTGAAGAGCCGGGGGTCGGCTAGGGCGCCTCGACCGAGCATCAAACCGGCGGCCTTGGTAGTGGCCAATAGCTGTTGACCCTGCGCTGCGGTGGTGATATCGCCGTTGGCAATGATTGGCAGTTTGGTGCGCTGCACCGCCTCGGCGGTTATGGTATGATCGGCGCTGCCTCGATATTGCTGAATTACGGTGCGGGGATGCAGAATCAGGAAGTCAACTCCCGCATCTTCCATGGGGGATAATAATTCAAAGAGTTGTTGCGGATGATCGTAACCAGCTCGAAGTTTAACGGATAGGCTGCCTGTTACCACCTTGCGCAGGGCAGCGAGCAGGGGCGGAATCTGTGCCGGCTGACTCAATAATTCGCCACCGATGGCGCTGCTGGTGGTGCGGCCGAAGGGGCAGCCCAGGTTAAGATTGATGTGCTCGACTCCGGCATCCTGCAGGGCCCGGGCGGCTTCGGCCAATAGTTCCGGTTGCTGACCGATTAACTGGGCGACCAGCGGAACCCCGCCTTCATGGGGGGCGATATCCTGCAACTGAGCAGGCCGCAGGGTTTTGCGTTTGCCGCCAGCTACGCGGATAAACTCACTGAACACCACATCGGGCCGTACCCAATCGATGAACAGGTCGCGCAGCTCTCGGTTGCTGAGACCCTGCATGGGAGCCAGCATTAAGGGCTTGCTGTTCGGTCCCCAGGGAAGAGACGAATTGGTGACGGTGTTATTAATAGTTGCGGGCAAGGCGGCTCTTTCTGTCGGGTCGGCAAATAGGATGAGAGACAACAGGGGAAGTTAAAGGGCAAACGGGGCATGCTGTCAAGCTTTGATGGCGTCGCTAAAAAAAAATATGGGATGGCTAAGCAAAGATTTCGTCCTACAAGGCTTGGTGTTTTTCAGGGGTGAAGGCATACATTTCGTATGTCGAGGTTCTGAAAAAACGCCGTAACGCCGTAGGGCGAACTTTTTGCGACGCCATCAAGCTTTGGCGAAGGGAAGGGCCGTGTGGCAGAATTGAATGACGAATATAGTGACGGAGTGGTGGTCTTCGACTTCGAAACGAGTGGCATGTCTCCTGAACGGGGTGATCGTGCTACTGAGATCGGCGCCGTGCGTCTGATCGACAATCAGATCGTGGAGCGCTTTCAAAGCTTGATGAATGCCGGTCGCTGGATCGACCCTTTTATCGAAGATTTGACCGGTATCAGCAATGCCATGGTGCAGGTCGCGCCCCCTGCAGCGGAGGTGATGTCCAAATTCTTCAATTTTATCGGTAATTCACCTTTGGTGGCGCACAACGCCGCTTTCGACCGGAGATTCCTCGATGCGGAGCTGGCTCTTATTGGCTTGAGGCGGCAGCAGGATATCGCCTGTTCCTTGTTGGTGGCCCGGCGGCTCTATCCTGCGGCCCCCAACCATAGACTGCAAACCCTGATTCATTACCATGATTTGCCAACCAGCGGTACGTTTCATCGCGCCTTGGATGATGCCGAAATGACCGCCCACCTGTGGCTAAAAATGGGGTATGATGTAGCTTCGACCTACGGTTGTGCCCCGGTGCCCTTTGCGGTGCTGCAAGGTCTGGCTCGGGTGAGTAAAAAACAGGCTGATTCCTATCTGCAGCGACATGCTGCGGGCCTGGCATAAAAGGGCCGACCAGACCCTAAGTTCATTTAACCGCCCGTTCGCTTTGCTCACTCAAGGACGCAGAGAGCGCAGAGAAAATCTTTTACATTGTTTTTAGACTCTCTTTGCGGCTTCCGCGATCTCTGCGGTAACTGGCTTTTGGTTTTTTGCTTTGCAGTATTGCAACGTCGATAAACATTTGAGGCGGCAGCAGGATATCGCCTGTTCGTTGTTGGTGGCCCGGCGCCTCTATCCGGGGGGCTGGCATAAAAAGGCCGAACAGACCCAAGTTCATTTAACCGCCCGTTCGCTCTGCTCACTCAAGGACGCAGAGAGCGCAGAGAAAATTCTTTACATCGTTTATTGATGTTCTTTGCGGCCTCTGCGATCTCTGCGGTAAATGGCTTTTGGTTTTTTGCTTTACTGTATTGTAACGGCGATAGACAAATACTTGGTTTTTGTCTGGAAACGGCCCTTTGCCCCAATCTGGGCGTCAATCCGCTCGATCGCTTTGCTCACTCAAGGTCGCAGAAAGCGCAAAGAGAGTTGTTGATTTTTTTGCTTTTCTTTGCGTTCTCTGCGTTCAATGCTTTTCGATTTATTGTCGAGCGGATAAACTAAACAACTAAGGAGGAACCCCATGTCACACGCTCATGTTCGTCACATCATGGTCGCTACCGAGGAAGCCTGCCTAGAGCTTAAAGCCCAAATAGACGCTGGTGAGGATTTTGCGGCCTGTGCCACTAAGAATTCCAAGTGCCCCAGCGGGCGTCGTGGCGGCAATTTAGGGGTAATCAAGCCCGGTCAACTGGTTACAGAAGTCGATGCTGTGGTCTTCAGTGGCGAAATTCGCAAGGTACACGGGCCAGTAAAATCCGAGTTCGGCTACCATCTGGTTCAGGTTCTGAGCCGTGTCGGTTGATGAAGGTCTGTATCCCGGCACCGATTGCAAACGGAATGAATAACTCATGACTGATAAACAGCACCCCTTTCAGGCTCTTTCGCCGTCCTTTATTATGGATGCGGTGGAAAGTTGCGGCTATGTCTGCGATTGCCGCACCCTGACTTTGAACAGCTACGAAAACCGGGTTTATCAGGTCGGCCTCGAAGAGGGGGCGCCTTTGATTGCCAAGTTTTATCGTCCCGAGCGCTGGAGTGTCGAGCAGATTCTTGAGGAACACCAGTTCTGTTTTGAATTGGTTGAGCATGAGCTTCCGGTGGTCGCCCCCTTGATTAATGACCAAGGTGAAAGCCTGTTTGTTCATGGTCCTTTTCGTTTTGCCCTGTATCCTCGCCAGGGCGGCCACGCCCCCGAACTAGATAACCTTGACAATCTGCTGATCCTTGGCCGTTTGATGGGGCGTATTCATAGTGTCGGCGCCCTGCGGCCCTTTCAGCATCGGCCCCGCCTCGATTTCCAAAGCTTCGGTCACGACAGCGTTGACCTTATCAGCGAACACTTTGTGCCCCCGGAGACTAAGGCCAATTACGATGCCCTGACCACCGATCTGCTGCAGGCCATTGAGACGATCTTCGCCGATACCATCGACCTGCGTTATCTGCGGGCGCACGGCGATTGTCATGGCGGCAATATTCTCTGGCGCGACACTGCTCCTCATTTTGTTGATTTTGACGATGCCCGCATGGCTCCGGCCATTCAGGATCTGTGGATGATGCTCTCTGGTGATCGGGGCCGTCAACATGCTCAGTTGGCGGAGTTGGTGGAAGGCTATAACGAGTTCTTTGATTTTCAACCCCGCGAACTGCGATTGATCGAGGCGCTGCGTTCGCTGCGTATGCTGTATTTCTGCGCCTGGTTGGCAAGGCGTTGGCACGATCCGACCTTTCCCCATCATTTTGCCTGGTTCAATACTCCCCGGTACTGGGGTGATCACATTCTCGAACTAAGGGAACAGATCGCCGCTCTCAATGAACCCCTGCTGCAGTTGGCCTGAGCGATCTACCGATATGGACATCATTGCACAAGAAATCATCCGTCACCTGCCGAAGGCGGGGGAGAGCCGACGCCTGTTTCATGGCCGTGGCCATTGCTTTGCCGGATTGGAAGATCTGGTCATCGATTACTATCCGCCCGTGGTGCTGGTGATTCTCTATCGGGAGCGTCCGCAGGAATGGTTGAGGGAGTTGACCGCTTTACTGCTGTCGACTTTGCCTGTTGCACCACAAGGTGTCCTGCTGCAGGAGCGTTTTCGACCGGGGGCGCCGAGTCGTCTGCTGCAGGGCGAATTGCCTGCCGAGGTCGAGGCGCAGGAAGATGGATTACGCTATCGGTTGCGCCTGGGTGATGCACAGAATGTCGGGTTTTTCCCCGATATGGCGGTGGGACGGCGGTTGTTACGGAAGATGGCAACGGATAAGCGGGTGCTTAACCTGTTCGCCTATAGCTGTTCCTTTTCGGTGACGGCCCTGGCCGGGGGCGCCGAACAGGTGGTTAATCTCGATATGAACCGTGGTGCCCTGGACCTGGGGAAGCTCAATCATCGCCTCAATAATATCGACCTGCGCCGGGCTAGTTTTTTGCCAATGGAGCTGTTTCGCAGCTTCGGCCGGTTGCGCCGCTGTGGGCCCTTTGACCTGGTGATCTGTGACCCGCCTGCCAGTCAGGGCAAAAGCTTCACGGCCGAGCGTCACTGGCCCAAGTTGATCCGCCGCCTGCCTGAACTGCTCACTGCGCAAGGTCAGATACTGGCTTGTCTTAGCACCCCCACCATGACAAACAGCCAGTTGCAGCAGCTGTTTGCAGAACTGTTGCCAACGGCCCAGCTTGTTAAATGCCATGCCGCGGATAGTGACTTTCCTGAAGCCGATAGCGAGCAGGGTACTACGGTACTGAACTATTGTTTGCGCTGAAGAATCCCGTCAGCCCATTACTTTGTTGGCTTACCTGTTTAAATTGGTAAGTTCATTGATTTGCGTATCCGGCACATGAAACTGCGGTTGCCCGGCGTACCGGTAACGGGGTTGCGGCGATGATCGTCGGTCAGCTGGTTATGGTTGGCGGAGGGTTTCGTCTCGCCCCAGCCCCAGGCGAGGCGTACCGTGCCGGGTTTAATGTGACGATCGGCCTTGATATAGCAGCTGCGAATTAATTCGAAATGGTTGCTGATGGTTGTCCTGACCCTGAAGCAGATCAACAGCTCAAGCAAGAATGGTTTCATCGGGACTCTCTGGGGATCGTTCGGCTGGAAGAATCGATAAATATCCACTTCGTTACATAATACCGCAAAACTTTGCGGCTTCAGGAGCATCCGGACTTTCGTGATCGGTTACCGGTGTGAACACAGAATAAAAGTTGTTGAACTATTTTCATTTTTGTGGGGTAATCAGACGATTGATACGACTGTTCATTAGCTGACCTAATGGTTACAGTTCGGTTTATAGGGAGCATTAAGTTTATGAGTAAGGAAGCGATTTTAAAGACAATTTTGGAGTCGGATGTGCTGCCGACCCTTTCTCCTGTGGCATCGAAGCTGATAACCATTACGGCCAATGAGGATACCACCATCAGCGATATTGCCGAGTTGGTGTCCAAGGATATATCCCTGTCAGCCAAGATTCTCAAGGTGGTCAATTCGGCCTTTTACAGCTTCCCCCAGTCCATCGTTACCATTCAGCAGGCCGCTTCCATTCTCGGTACCAATGCGGTGCGCAGCCTAGTACTGTCTTTTTCTTTTTTGCAGCCTAGTCGTAGCAATGACGGCGACTTCGACTATGCCAGCTTCTGGCAGCAATCCCTTACTGAAGCGGTTGCCTCGCGCAGGTTGATGGTGGCGGTTGATAAGAACGATGCCGAAGAAGCTTTTGTGACCGGGTTGCTGCAGAACTTGGGGGTATTGATTCTGGCCCGCGCCTTTCCTGAGCAATACCGGCAGGTCGAAGAAGCCATGGAGAACGAAGGGGGTAATCGTTGTCAGTTAGAAAACGATTTGATCGGTGTCGATCATGCGTATATTGGCAGCGAGGTGATCCGCAGTTGGGGATTTCCCGATGCCCTGGTGCTGCCTCTGCGGCATCATGCGGATCCCAGCAGCTATGGTGGTAAGGATGAAAATATCAAACGCCTCTGTCGGGTTGTCTATTTATCGGGCTTGATATCCCGGGTCTATCGCAGCAACTCACCAGAAGCCGTTGTGGCGAGTTTTCATGAACAGGCGCAGCAGCTTGTCGGCCTCGAAGAGCGGGTTTTGACAGACTTTTTAGAGAACGTCCATGCTGAAGTGAACCAGACCGCCGAGTATTTTGAATTTAAAATTAACGAACAAAAATCCATAGCTGAAATTCTGCAGATTGCCAATGCTGAATTGAGTGTGCTCAACCTCAGTTACGAGGAGATGAACCGGTCCCTGGTGGAGAAAACCGTTAAACTGGAACTGCTAACTGCCGAACTGGAAAAGAAAAACCACCAGCTGGAGCTGCTGGCCAATATCGATGGTTTGACCCAAGCTTATAACCACCGTTACTTTCAAAACTTTCTCGATCTGGAAATCAATCGCTCCAAGCGTTATGGTCGTTCTATAGCACTGGTGCTGGCGGATATCGATCATTTTAAAAAACTTAACGATACTTTCGGCCATCAAGTCGGGGATGAAATGCTTCGCCAGTTTTGCGAGGTTTGCCGGGAAGAATTGCGGGAATATGACCTGTTTGCCCGCTATGGCGGTGAAGAGTTCGCGGTGGTACTGCCGGAGACAGCTGTCGAAGAGGCTGAGGGCGTGGCTGAAAAGCTGCGTCTGGCAATCACACGGCATCACTTTGAGCACAATGAACAGAGTTGTCGCGTTACAGCCAGCTTTGGGGTATTCGCCATGATGCCGGCCGAGGAACCCCATACCAAAAATGACTTGATCAACTTTGCCGATCGTGCCCTGTTTCAGGCCAAGAAAAAAGGCCGTAATCAGGTGGTGGTTTACAGCAGTAAAAAAAATAAGTGGTTTGGACGCTAAACGTGCATTCTGCAGACTCCCGCTCCTGCGATAGTTAACTGTTGCAGAATAGTATGCCACTCTGCAGAGCCTCGGCAAGAAACTCCGATGAGGGGGGGGCGCTAGGGGTAGAGGAATTTATACACTTCAGGTAGTCACTCTGCGCTGAGGTGAGGGGCGAAAGCTGCAGGGTGTCTTGAAAAATATAGCAGAAATAGTCGCTGTCAACTTGCGGCACAAAAAAAGCCAGTTCTTGCACATCGTTTATGTCCTCGGCAAGGTGTTGCAACAGTTGTTGCGGGTCGTAGTTGAAGTGGACTAAAATAGAGCGAGGGTTGAGATAGAGCTCCCCAGGTGTAGAATCGGGCTTTGATTCGACGGCAGGTGTTTCAAGTAATGGCTCAACAGCCCCGAAGTAAGCAATTAAATCGACGGCCAGGGCGGCAACTTCTGGCTGCCCTTGATCCCCAAATTGATCGCTAACAAAGCACTGTTGTAGAGGTAGCGGATCCTCCGGTAATACTTCGGGCATGCCCTCCGCCAGGCGAGAAAAAAATTCGGATGGTGGCAATTCCAGGCCATCCAGGACCATGGCAAACCAGGGTACTGCTCGTCCCCGATTATAGAAGAAGTCACAGGCGGCCCCGATGCGGGCCGCCTGTTTTATTTCAGCGGTACTGCAGGTGGTGGAAGATTGAACCTGGTAAGGGGCATGCTGTTGGTATTCTAACCCAAGTCCAGTGGCGGTATCAGCTAGCCGAGTTCCCGGTAAAATTGCGAGAGGGAAGATATCCAGATGGTTAGGAATGAGGCTTAAGGCAAAGTCAAGACTGTTAAGAAATCCTGCCAAACTGTCGCCTGGCAAGCCATAGATAAGATCAAAGCCGTAGCTCACCCCCGCTTGATGTAATAGTAGTACCTTGTCAGTAAATTCTTCCTGGTCGAAATCACGATTAATCAGGCGTAGAACTGCCGCATCAGCGCTCTGAAGACCGATTTGCAGAGAACAGTCGATGCTGGTAAACAGTTCCGCCAGTTCTTGATCGATCAATTCGGCGCGGATTTCCAGACTGAAATGGAGCCCTTGGCCCTCTTCGGCCATAATTGTGAGCAGTTCCTTGGCCGTTTCCTTATGGTAGTTGAAGGTTGGATCGAGAACGAATACCTCTCTGACACCCGAGTTTGCAAATAGTCGTAACTCTGCCTGCACTCTGTCCAATGGAAAACGACGTACGACCGCACTGCCTCGTGATTCGAAGCAGAAATCACATCGATAGGGGCAACCGCGGGAAAGCTCCCACAGGACCCCGCCGCCTTTGGTTGGTTGCAGCATTCCTGTCAGGTAAGGGGAGGCCAGGTCGCCCAGAATGGCAATACTCTCCGTGGCCAGTAATTCAGAAGGTTCGGGATTTTGCCCACGTAGGATAGCGCTCAGTGCTGCCACAAACTTATGTTCCCCTTCTCCCGTCACAACGAAGTCGAGTACCTCGATCGTTTCCAGAGAGTGGGGATTGGCTGTGACTTCCGGGCCACCAACAAACAGAATGAGTTTTGGGTTGGCGATTTTTAGGTGGTGGGCGATATCCAGAGCCAGTTCGCGATTCCAGACTGTAATGGACAAACCAACGGTGTCCGGGTGATGGCTAAGAATCTGTACCGCACAGTCTCTAGCGGACTGTTGCAGGGTGCAATCGACCAGAGTGGTGACAATCTGGTCGCCAAGATCCCGCTCAACAGCGGCTGCAAGCATGGCTGTGCCCAAAGGGACAGCCCTTAAAGAGTGATCAATGTGGATGGAAACTAAGGCCAGATTCATGGTTTTTCTCGCGTTGTTTCAAGTGGTTGAGTGTGAGGCCAGGTATGTTATCCGGTTCACCGATGGCCAGTCAAATGAATAGTATTGAGAACTGTTTTTAGCCAGTAGATGTTAGCCTTAATTAAGGCTAGGGGTTGTTTAATACAGAAATGGACCCGGCTGGCCGAAAAGGCGTTTTTCTTTTGACTTTGATTCTTATTCATCAACTCATCGGACCTTTTTCCTTGCAGTTCAAAGATGGTTGGGCTTTGAAGATCATAAGTTTGCCGGTGTTCATTTGATGGACAGTTCGGTACTTAATTGGCAACAGAAAATTGTTGTCGCCTGTTTCATGGGGTTGGCCTGTTTTTTGATGGTCTTTTTAAATGTATCCATCCCCCGGCGGCGGCTTTGGCATTGATTGCGTCCCTTGGTTACCTGGAGGGCCCGGAGCATGTGCTTTGGGTCGCCGCAGCCGTGGTCTTGTTGTTACTGGCG
>JABXKU010000183.1 GCA_013619105.1 Desulfuromonadales bacterium | reverse complement strand
CTCTAGATAAGTAGAGTAAGGCTTCCGTTTTGCCAAAGGCTCTGAATAGCAGTTTTATCACAGAGAGGATCACGTCACCGTCCCCGCCCGCTAAGCCAGATAGATAGCAATAGCCAGATCCCGCCGAGGGCTGCACCGATAAACCCGAGTATTCCGAACAGCGGCAAACCAAACAGGGTCGGCCCACCTTTAATGGTCATCACGATAGAGGAGCCAATAATCAATGCAGCAATGACATTTCCCACAGCCATGCGGCTAGCAGCTCGATCCAATTGATTGCCAAATTTTTTCAGCCGCGTCACATCGACATGCAACTGGAATCGCCCACTACGAGCAGAGCGTAAAAGCTGGCGCAAGTCTTGCGGCAGCCCGGTTAACAGGTCAACAGTACCCGCCATAACCCGCCAGCCTCGTTTGGCCAATACCTCGGGCGCGTAGCGGGCCAGCATGGCATGTTGCAGAAAGGGTGACGCTTCCGTCACCATGTCGAAGTCGGGATCCAATTGTCGGGCCACCCCTTCAAGAGTGATAAAGGCCTTAATAAGCAGAGCTAGATCGGGTGGCAAATTAAGTGCATGATCGCGAAGCAATGCCGTCAGCTCGGTCAGTATGAGCCCCAGATCGAGATCCTTTAAAGGAACCCCGTGGTATTGATCGACAAAACCATCGATTTCAAGGATCAGACTTTCGGTGTCTAGCGGAGAGTCTCCAGCCCAATCCAGCAGCACCTCAACCACACCTTGGGCGTCCTGCTCCACCATGCCGTACAAAAGGTTTACAACTTGATTTCGACGATGCTCGGGCAGGCGTCCGACCATGCCGAAATCGATGAAAGCGATACGGTTTTCGGGCAGATAAAAGATGTTGCCTTGGTGAGGATCCGCATGAAAAAAACCATCTACCAGGATCATTTTTAAGGCGGCTTGGGCGCCGTGCTGTGCCAGAACTTTTCGATTCAGATCTGCTTGATCTATGGCGTCAAGGTTACGGCCGGGAATGCCGTCAATATATTGCTGCACATTCACACGCTCGCTGCACCACGGCCAATAAACTTTGGGGATAACGATCTCAGGATGATCGGTAAAATTGTGGGCGATCCTTTCAGCATTGCGGCATTCAGCCGCTAAATCCAGTTCGCGTCGCAGGGACAATGTGAACTGGCGCACCACCTCGCGTGGTTTGAAACGGCGCAGAACCGTTGATTCGGCTTCTATGAGCTCTGCCACTCGGGCAAGCAGGCGCAGATCAGCTTCCATCGTTGGCCGGATGCCTGGTCGACGCACTTTAATAACCACCGCCGTACCATCCTGCAAACGAGCCCTATGTACCTGTGCTATGGACGCTGCGGCCAACGGTTCGGGGTCGAATTCGACAAACACCTCCTGTGGCGCACATCCAAGATCTTCTTGCAATTGTTGGCAGATCGCCTCGAATGTAACAGCAGGAGCCTGATCTTGCAGTTTTTCAAATTCGGCAATCCATTCGGGGGAAAACAAATCCACGCGCGTAGCGAGGATCTGCCCCAGCTTGATAAAGGTTGGCCCCATCTCCTCCAAGGCGTGTCGAAACCTAGCTGGCGGTTCGAGTCGTGCCAATTCCGATACCTGTTTCCAGTGCAGTACCTTGCCTGCACGTTCCAGCACACTGGCCAGCCCCAGCCTGCGCACCATATCGCCGAAACCGTAGCGAATAAGTATCGAGGCAATGTCGTTGAGTCGACCGATATCACGAGCAGCCCCCAAGGTTTCCCAGAGCATGGCGTTTCCTACTTCTTACTTGTCGGTGGTTGCTCTTTCTTTAACTTGGTATCCAACGTTTGAGCAATACCATCAAGAAAGCCCACCGCTGCATGAGAAAGCTGGCTCGCTACTTTTAATGCTGAATCGCTACCAGCGGCCATCGTTTCACTTAAGGTTTGTCCCAGCTCATGGTTTAGTGTTTTGACAATTTCAGTTGATCGCCGGCCTACCGCCGTACCACTGTGACGGGCATGTTGGACTAAGTCGTTCAGTGTGCTGCCAATGAACTCATCAGATTCTTTTGCGACGCGCTTGAGCGTATCCAAGTACATCTCTTCCAGCGTCAGGAGATCATCTGTTGCCTGTTTCAAATCCTGTTTACTGAACGCTTTGAGATGCCCTGCCACCTCTTCCACCGCCAGCTTGGATGCCTCGGCTGCCGAAGACAAGGCTTCGTCCAGACCAGAAACCGCCTTAACCAAAATATCTCTCGCCTTCGAACCATGGCTTGCAGCGCCTAACCCGGCACCCTTTACCACTGCGCTCGCCACCTGCCGAACCATTTCGGTATCTAGTTTACCTTCGGTCAGGGCTTTGAGGGTGATAC
>JABXKU010000182.1 GCA_013619105.1 Desulfuromonadales bacterium | reverse complement strand
CCTCCTTCCAGTCTCTGTATGATTTATGATTGTAGATTGCAGCTGCATGCATTCCTTACCGCCAGGTATTGAGCTCTTAAATCTTAAATCTGCATTCTTCAATCTAAAATCCTTCTTGCTCCTTTAACCAGGATTGCCCTCGGTCCCTGGCCGCTTCGATTGACTCGGACACCACCCGGTGGGCAGGAAAGACGTTTTCCTTGCCTAACTCATTTAGTATTTCGGTGCGTTCCAGGAGCTCGAAGACATGGGGCACGACCCCCGCCACCAATAGAAGGTTCCCATTTCCCCGCAATTCTTTAGCGTAGCGTGCCAGCCATTTGAGGGTTGTGCTAGGCAAGGTTTCGATATAGCGCAAAGTTAAGATCACCACCGCATTCTTGACCCCTCGATTATCGGGTAACATGCTATCCAACAGGGGCACTTCGGCAAAGAACTGCAGATGGTCAAACCTCAACACGGTAACTTTGCCGGAGGGGTAGGTCTCAGGAGCATCACCTTCCTCATAATGGCCGGCCTCGTTGCGAACCATATGAATTAAGCGCACATGACGGGCAGAGGCATAAATATAGAGGATCATAGACAAACCGGCCCCCAGAAACACCGTATATTGCAGGGGAATGAACAAGGCTGAGACAAAGGTCAACAGGCCGGTTACAGCCGATCCTTTGGAGGTACGCCAGACCAGCCGGGCGTCGGGCACCCTGGCCACAATAAGCTCAACGGCCACCACCGCCAGAATGCCCGCAATGATGCTCAGGGGGACGGATTCCGCCAGACTGCCAAACAGGAGCACAATCAGGATTAGCCACAAACCGGAAAATATCCCGGCCCAGCGGGTTTTAGCCCCGGCGCCTACACAGATGCCGGTACGCGAAAGAGATCCCCCCGTGCCTAGAGACTGGAAAAAGCATCCGAACAAATTGCCCAATCCCTGGCCGATGAAGTCGCGAGACTGGCTGGCGCGGCTGCCATCCGGGTTGGGTACGGCCGTGGCAATGCCCGCCCCCTGGGTCAACGCCACCAGGGCCACGGACAGGGAGCCCAGCGCCAGCTTCGGCATCATCGCCGGGTCCGGCAGGACAATGCTAGGCAGACCGCTGGGAATCTTGGCCACGGTGCCCACCAGTTCCACCGATGGCAACTTGAGCAGATTGACCACTAGGGTGCCCAGGATAAGGGTGATGACGGCGGAAGCCTTTTCCGTCTGGGGAATGATTTTCAGGACGATCATGGCGATGATCGTACCGCACCCCACCGCCGTTGTGGCCGGATCCCAGTGGCCGACATGGGCCGCCCAGTCAACGATCTTGAGTAGCTTGTTGGCGCCCGCTGGCGCATAGCCGGTCAGGTCACCGAGCTCACCCACGAGGATCAAAAACGAGGCACCGGCCACGAAGCCGGTCATGACGGCGTTGGAGACAAAGTTCACCACGCTGCCCAGCCGCAGCAAGCCCATTACGAGCATGATCGCCCCCACCAGAAAGGTGATGGTGAACAGGGCCGACGGGTTGCTGCTGACATTGATGCCGGCCTGCTGGATAACACTGCCGGTACAAATGGCAATGGCGCTGGTGAGCGTACTGACCATCAAGATTGTGCCGGTGCTCAGGGAGGCCGTAATGGGCGCCACCATGCTGGAATACAATCCATACACCGGGTTGACACCGATCAGCTTGGCGTAAGCCATCCCCTCCGGGATGCTGAACAAACCCGTGGTAAAACCGGCCGACAGGTCAGAAAAAAGTTCTTTCCTGGTCATTTTAAAAATTTTGAGCATAAGTCACCTTAGGCTTTTAGGAGGTCGCCGTAGCTTGCGACGATTCACAATGATTAAGGTTTCAGGTGCCCCGCCTACGCTCCGTTGAGCTACGGCGTGGCAAGCAGGTGTCGGGTGTCAGGAAAAAAAACATAGAAGCTGAAACTTCATCTTGCATCCAAATTCCAGTAAGCGGTAAGTCGTTAAACTCGTTCAAATCGTAAGATCGCGGCTGAAAGCCGCTCCCACAAGAGAATCCCTCTCTTCCGACCTCTAAGTTCTGTCCTTTGTCCTCCACATCCATATAATTCTTCGTTGTCACTGCCTTCTCCCCTGAAACCTGACACCTCCGCCTGCCCTGAACACTGACACCTCCATCTGTCTTGAATACTCGGTTCTATGAATTTTGTATCGCCGGCGATTTGCTGCGACGACTCCGGTTAAAGAAGAACCACAAGCCACCGATTACAGCGATTCCAACGAGGATAGGCACTTCCAGATGTTTGATGTCTCCCATTATCAATTCCAGTGCATGGCCGCACAAATAGCCTAAGAGACCGAATACAACCGCCCACAGCACCGCACCGATTACATTCAAAACGGTAAAT
>JABXKU010000181.1 GCA_013619105.1 Desulfuromonadales bacterium | reverse complement strand
GGAAAAGTCTCAAGCTGGACTGGAATAAAGAGTGGGAGCGGTCCGACGCCAAAAAACTCTTTGAGTTCGAACTGTCCACCATAAATGAGGAAAAATTGAGCGAATACCGGACGCGCAAAGAGGCCATCTTGGACGGCAACCACGCGGCCCTTTCGATCCTCACCCGTCTGGTCGACGGCCTCTGCGGCTATCCCATAACGCCCTCTACACCTATAGCCGAGGATTTTGCCAAAGCATCCGCCGAGGGGCAGAAGAATCTGTTCGGAACCGAACTGATGTATTTTCAGCCCAGTGACGAGCTTTCGGCCATTGCGGCGGTGGAAGCCATGGCGTGCCAGGGTGGCCGCTATGTCGACAACACCTCGTCCCAGGGACTCGTATTGAAAACCAAGAACCTCTTTTCAGTCGCAGGAAAACGTCTGCCGGTGGTCATGACGGTCATGGCCCGTGAGGTGAACAAGGGATCTTTAAGCATTCACTGCGGCCACAACGATTTCTATGGTGTGCGCAATACCGGGTGGGCTCAGCTGGTTGCCAAAGACAATCAGGAATTTCATGATCTACTGCCCATTGCTTTCAAAACCGCCGAACTGCGGCAGGTAATGCTGCCGTTCATGGTGATCGGTGATGGGTTTATTAAATCCCATGCATTGGAAAACATAGAACTGCTTTCAGACGAATTTCTGAAGTATTTCGTCGCCCCCCCCAATCGCCTCTATCAGCCCGATTTCGAACAGCGCTACCTCACCGGGACCTTTACCGACACCGATCTAACCATGGAAGGCCAGGTGGCCCAGGATTTTGCCTACCGTTTTATCAAACGCGGGGTTATCGCCGCCATGGACGTGATGAACCAGGTTTTGAACACCAACCATCAGGTTGTAGAATGCTACCGTACCGAAGATGCTGAAATGGTGGTGGTGATTCTTGGCTCGGCAGCCGGGGTTATCAAGGACGTTGTCGATTACTACCGAGATGTGGAAGGCTTAAAGGTGGGGGTTGTCCGGCCGGTGCTTTTCAATCCGCCCTGCTACGAAGAGATTGCATTCGGCGTTCGAAACGCCAAGGTCATCACCGTGATGGAGCGGGCCGGCATGGCGCACAACCAACTCCTTCTGGCGGATTTACAGGCGGCGCTGCAGCTGTCTCAGAGAGCCTATCACGAAGGCAGGGATGAGCACAAAATCTACGCCCGCGACTATATGCCGACCCTTCTTCACGGGGTTTATGGCCTGGGCAGCAAAGATTTCAACAAGTATGATGCCGCCGCAGTCATTGAGAACATGCGGGCCTGTTTAGAGAAAAAACGGGACAATTTTATCCGGGACTTTTTCTCAGGCATTGAAGGCCCCTACACCCTGAAACCCGCACAACTTCCAAACTACAAGGACCGGGAGCTGGGCCTGACCTTTATCGGTATTGGCGCCGAAGGTGTCAAAACCGCCCTGGAAACCGCAGCGGTGATTTATGCCGAAGACGGCTGCAACGGAAAGCGATACATCCAGTCCGGCGCTCGTTACGGTGCGGCCAGAAAGGGGGCCCCGGTTTTTATGAATCTGCGAATCAGCTCCGTTCCGATTCGCAACTCCTCGGAGTTGACCGAACACGACGTTCTGGCCTTTTTCAACGAAAAGTTTCTATCCGGCGAGATTTTACGGGAATATGTCGGTCGAATGAATCAGAATGGCCTGCTGGTCGTCAACAGCTCCAGAACCAAAGCTGACATCCTGGCGTCGTTCCCCACAGAAATGCGTCAGCGGATAGCAGATAAAAACATCAAAGTGATCTCGGTGGACGCCACCCAGGCGGCCCTAAAACATCTCCAACGCAATCTGCCCGGGGCCATGATGCTGGGCTTAATCAATAATGAGACGGGAATATTTACTCCCGATGCTTTTGAGAAGCGGTTTAAAAGCATTATGAAAGAAAAGTTGGGGGCCAAAAAAGGATTTGAGATTATCGATTCCAATGTCGCCCTGTTAAGGGAAGGTGTTAAGAAGGCTTCAACCGAGCCCATTGAGGGAATCTGTTCGTTTGCTGCAGTATCCGAAAATCAGGGTCCCTTTGCGGCGATTGAGCCCGAAGATTTCGGCCAGGCTCCGAGTGCCGCCGGTCTTCCGGTTACCATGACCGAAAAGGACGAAATGGGGACCATTAAACCGGTGAATCTGATAGACGATTTTCAGGAAACATTTGGTCAAGAAATGGTTAAGCCGATTATGGAGGGGAAAAAGGTCCCTTGGGACAAGTTCTTGCCCGTTGTTCCGGCCGCTACCAGCAGATTCCGGGACATGAGCTATATCGGGAACCAGATTCCGGTCTGGGATGCAAAAAAATGCATTGCCTGCGGCCTTTGCGCTGAAAAATGTC
>JABXKU010000180.1 GCA_013619105.1 Desulfuromonadales bacterium | reverse complement strand
TTCCGGCGCTGTTTCCGGGCGTGTTGCAGGAAACCCGCGGCCAGGTGGAGATCGATCTGACCGCCACCGGCCAATGGCAAAAGCCCGTTCTCCAGGGTCGGCTGCAACTGGTCGACGCTGGAGCCTACGTGCCCTCCGCCGGCATCGAATTGCGGGATATTGTCCTCGACGCTGAGTTGGCCGGTGACCAGGTGCGGTTGACGAACCTTACGCTTCAGTCAGGTACGGGCAGTTTGCACGGCCAGGGAGTCCTGCGATTAGCGAACTGGCGCCCAGTCTCTTACCAGGCGACCTTGGAAGGCGAGGGGGTTCAGTTGGTCAATCTGCCGGAGCTGCAACTTCTGGTTACCCCCCGCCTCTCCCTGCAGGGGACGCCCGCGGGTATGACCGTCAGCGGTACCGTTACGGTCCCGGAAATGCTGCTGCGTGGTGTGGAGCAGAGCGCTCTGGTTAATCCCAGCGAAGACGTGATCATCGTCGGTCAGGAACTGCCGGCTGAGCCTTTAGAGCGCTTCGCCCTGAAGGCCAACATCGGACTGCTGCTCGGCGAGCACGTATTGATCCAGTCCAGGGGGCTCGATGCCCGGTTGACGGGTGGGCTGGATCTGACGATAGCCGGGCTAGATCAGATGCGGGCAAAAGGCCTCATCACCGTTGCTGAAGGGAGTTTTAATGCCCACGGGGCCAAGCTCGACATTCAGCGGGGCCAGGTGCTATTCAACGGGCCGGTCGAAGCGCCGACCCTCGATATCCTGGCCATCCGCACGGTACGCAAGGTCAAGGCCGGGGTGCGGGTCACCGGCACGCCCCAGGCCCCGAACATCACCCTATATTCCGAGCCGGCCATGCCCGACAGCGACCGCCTGGCCTATATCGTGCTCGGTCGGCCTTTTGCCCGCAACAGTGGCGAAGCCGATATGATGATGACCGCCGCCGGAGTCATGCTTTCCGAGGGGGAATCGGTGGTGCTGCAGGACCGCCTCAAACGACAGTTGGGGTTGGATGCCCTGGGCTTCGAAGCGGGTGACGACGAGGGTGATGTCGCCGGCTCGCTGCTGACCATCGGCAAATACCTGAGCCCCAACCTGTATGTGAGCATCGGCCAGTCCCTGTTTACTGAAACCAGCGAGTTTCGCATGCGCTACAGCCTTGGCGAGAACTGGGAAGTCGAGTCAACAACTGGTACCGAGAGCGGTGTCGATCTCTTCTATAAGATTGAGTTTCGCTAGGCTGCTTTAGTGGCAGGAATAAAAGACGTCAAGTGAGAAGGTTCAGGATGAAATATGTGCAACCAGGGCGGATCTAAGGCTACCCTGGTTTTGTTGAAGGGCGATGTTGGTTTCCTTGGCAAATAGGGCACAGCTTAGGCAGTGATTTATCCCGGTTTCGGCAGGCAGCATCGAACCACCAAGCCGTTGCGGAACATGATGATACGGCTGTCTTCTCCGTCAAAAGGATCGTACTGCCAAAGTACCATCGGCCGGTCGTTTTCCAGAAGTAGGACGTCGTCAGTATTTAGCGGCATGGCGGTGTCCGACTCGTCGCCTCGAACAACCTCGGCATAGTCGGGTGGACCGCACTTGGCAAAGACCTCATCCTTGGTCATGCCTTCATCGGGTTGGCAGATGGCAAGGGCCAGAGCTGGCAACAACAAAAACAGAACGGTAATAGACCAATATTTCATGGCGCCTCCCCTGTATGGCATGGTCCTCAACGAGTAGTGCTTGTATCTAAAGCATAGCCGAGACAGGGGATCTCTGCTAACTGATCGTCAACAAAAAAGCTTCAGTCGATGACGGAAACCTTTTCGATGATGATCGGTTCTTGCGGCACATCCTGATAATCTCCGGCACTGCCGGTGACCGCCTGTTCGATGGTATAGACCACGTCCATGCCGTCGATTACCTCGCCGAAGACCGCGTAGCCGTAGACCTCCGGCTTCGATCCGGCATGGTCCAGAGATTTGTTGTCGGCGGTGTTGATGAAGAATTGGGCTTGGGCGCTGTCGACCTCCGAGGTGCGGGCCATGGCAATGGTGCCGGTTTTGTTTCTGAGCTTGTTAGTCGCTTCGTTTTTGATCGGTTCGCCAGTCGGCTTTTCCGCCAGGTCCGGGGTCAGGCCACCCCCTTGGATCATGAATTCCTTGATCACCCGGTGAAAAATGGTGCCGTCGTAATGGCCTGCCCGAGCGTAGTCGATAAAGTTGGCCACGGTAAGGGGGGCCTTGGCAGCGTTCAGTTCAAGAATGATTTCGCCCAGGGATGTTTCCATCTGGATCAGAGGATTAGAGGCGCTCACGGCGTACTCCTTGTCGGATTCGATAGATATGGCAAATGTCTTAAGCAGTGATCAACAGGTCGAGAATTATAGAGGTTATGGGTTGTTCAGGCAAGGGCGATGTAGCCTTCATC
>JABXKU010000084.1 GCA_013619105.1 Desulfuromonadales bacterium | reverse complement strand
CCCCCCGGCATAATGCTATCTATGCGTCACGACAATAAGGGATTTTCATGGAGGCCGCCCCTGCACTACTGTTTTCACATGTTATATTTTTAACTGAAGACAAAATCGGTCGAGGAGATCTGGCATGAGATTTGGTGAAATCCTGTTGCAATCCGGCGTTATCACCGAGACCGATCTTAACGCGGCTCTCTCCGTACAGACTAAAACCGGCATGGCGCTGGGGCGGGTTCTTGAGGATAAAGGCCTGATCAGCGATCAAGACATCGTCAAGATTCTCGCTCGCCAATTCAAACTGCCGCTCATCGACGCCATTGAAGAACCGTCCGTTTCGGAAACCGTGCTCGAGCTCATCGATTGCGACCAGGCCCTAAGAATGATGGTATTTCCCCTGAAAATTTGCAACGGCGGTCTCGAGGTGGCCATTAGCAATCCCCTCGACTTCAACACTCTGAATCGTCTGGAATTTATGACCGGCCGCAATATCTACCCGGTTCTGACCACGCCGACCATCATCTTCAAAGCCATACAACACTTTTATCTGCACGAAGCACCGGTGGAGCCTTCACCCGGTACCTATCTACTGGTCATCGATGATCAAGACCTGTACCGCGCCACTCTCTGCGGCAACCTTAAGCAAAAGGGCTACCTGCCGCTGTTTGCGGTCACCGTGGAAGAAGCGATCCACATGTCCCAACAAACCGCACCACGCCTTATTCTAGTCGACACCTGCCTGAAAGCGGTCAGCAGCCAGATGATCATTGAACGGCTACTGCAAAACGACAGCACAGGAAATTGCCCGATAATCGCCCTGACAGAAAACACTACGGCCGATGAAGAAGCTTTTCTACTACGGCTTGGTTTTTTTGACGTGATTGCCAAACCCCTTAACGTCATTCGATTACAAGCCCGTATCGAACGGGCATTGCATTTCTACTATCACGGCGCGGCCTCTACTCAATGCTCAACCGTTTCAAAACGATGCGGACCGCGCTCTGGCCGGCTAAAACGCCCGCCGTCAACACCTAAACCCTCCACAGATCATCGCGATCGACCGAGATAAGATCTTTTATCAACACAGCAACCGTGCCAAGGACAGACAATCATCTCCAATGAAAAAGGCTTAAAGATGATACAGCTACGCAAAAGGTTTGGCGAAATCCTAGTCGAAGCCGGAGTCATCACAAACAGCGTTCTTACAGGCGCTTTGCAGGCACAAAAAAAATCGGGGCTGTCCTTGGGCCGCATACTCGAGGATATGGGCGCCATCAGCGACTGGGATATCACTTCCTGTCTGGCGCGGCAATTCAACCTTGTCGCCGTTCAGACCATCTCCGCCCCGGCCA
Source organism: Desulfuromonadales bacterium (assembly GCA_013619105.1). GTDB lineage: Bacteria > Desulfobacterota > Desulfuromonadia > Desulfuromonadales > Syntrophotaleaceae > Syntrophotalea_A. The sequence goes on along the minus strand of JABXKU010000084.1, from coordinate 9,463 downwards.
TCCCTGAAAATCTGCGGCAAGTCATCGACTGCGACATGGCCATCAAAAAGAATATCTTTCCTCTGGGGCTTAAGGGCAAGCTGCTCAGGCTAGCGATCAGTAACCCCCTCGACTTTGACACACTAGACAAGGTCGCCTTCCGAACGGCGCTGCGGATCGAACCGGTTCTGGCGACCCCGACGGAAATCTTCAAAGCCATCAAGCGTTACTATTTGAGTGAGGGTTCGAGCAAGGATTCAGCACCGAATAAAGTACTGATTATTGACGCCAATGATTTCTATCGCGGAACGGTCTGCGCCCACCTTCGCAATGCCGGTTATCAGCCGTTCTTTGCAAGTTCAATGACGGCCGCCTTCAAATTGGCCACGCAGGAGAACCCTCACCTGATTCTGCTCAGCACCACAAGCAATACAGCGCAATCTAAAACGTTGATTAAAACCCTGCAGAATAATGTTGCCACTCAGAATCGGCCATTCATCGCTCTTTCGGCCACCACCTCGCCGGAAGAAGAAGCGTCCCTACTCGGCATGGGTTTTTTTGACATTATTTTCAAACCCCTCAATTATGTACGCCTGTTAGCACGCATTGAGCGCACCATCCGTTTTTTTTATCACAAACAGGTTCCCCACCGCTGACTATCAAGCCTCCCCATCCAAATCAACGGGCCGGTAGATACCAACGCCCCCCTTACCATTTTTTTTGACTTGATACATGGCTTTATCTGCACGGCTGATGAGTTCATCAACTGTTTCGCCGTGATCGGGATAGGTGGTAATGCCGATACTCGCACCGAGGGTACAGCAAACCGTGCGCATAGAAAAAGTCCGCCGGACTTCCTCCAGCACTTTCTCCCCAACCAATTCAGCATCCTCCTGCCGGGCCATATCCGGCAGCACAATACCGAATTCGTCACCCCCCAGGCGAGCGGCGCTGTCCACTTCTCGCAGCAGCAGCTTGATTCGCTTAGCGATGAGGATCAAGGCTTCGTCTCCTGCCTGGTGACCGAAGCGGTCGTTAATGCCCTTAAAACCATCGAGATCAATAAACAGCATTCCGACCCGACCACCAAAGCGCCGGGCATGGGCCAGGGCCTGTTCGAGGCGGTCGATGAACAGCCGCCGGTTGGGCAACCCGGTCAGCATATCGTGGGTGGCCTGTTGCTGCAGTTGTTTATTGAGTTCCAGTAAATCTTCTCGAGCTTGCCGGTGCTCGGTGATATCCGTAACAATGCTGGCCAGGCGAAGGCACATCCCCTGCTGATCGCAAACGGGAAAACGCCGGTCCCTGATCCAGCGAATGGAGCCATCGGGACGAACCAACCGGTATTCCAGCTCGCGGGTTTCCCGACCCGGCTGAGCAAAAACAGCAACAACTCGCGCCAGATCGTCCTGGTGGACGCCATCGAGAAAGGACATGGGGCTCTGGTAAAGACTGTCCCGCGAACGGCCCCACAACCGCTCGTAAGCAGCGCTGACGTAATAAACAACCTTCAGATCAGGACTGCTGAGCCAAAAGACATCATCGATGCCTTCGGTGACCAAGCGAAACATTTCCTCGCTCTCTCTGGCGCGCAATTCGGTGGCGCGACGATGCAAAGCCATCTCCAGGCCGATGCGCAAATCTATCTCGTGAAAGGGCTTAAGTATAAACCCGAAGGGGTCCGTTTGCTTTGCCCGATCCAAAGTTGCCTCATCTGCATGAGCGGTCAAGTAAACGGAGGGAATCGCATGCTTTTCGCGAATCAGAGCGGCCGTTTCAAAACCGTCCATAGCACCGGCTAGATGGACATCCATCAGCACCAGATCGGGTCTCAGAGCAGCGGCCTGACTCAGAGCTTCTTCACCAGAGGCAACGACGCCACAGACCTCGTGGCCCAGGTTGCGCAGCTGCTTTTCGATACTAAGAGCGATCAGCGCCTCATCTTCAACGATCAGAATTCTACCTTTCAAGACCGCCTCACTTCCTAAAACAGGTTTTCGGGCACCTGACGATTTTTTTAGCCGTCGCAGGCTGAAGATTCAGCAAAAGTCACCCGAAACAGGGTTCCGCCTTCTCTTTTTACTTCAAGAGTGCCGTTGAGTTGATTTGTCAGTGCCGTCACCAGTTGCAGACCGAGGGTTGTGGTATGACGATAATCCAGGCCCGCGGGTAATCCCACACCATCGTCCGCCACGGACAACACCAATTGCTCACCAAGTTGCTTCATTGAAATGGTGATACTTCCGCTTCTACCATCAGCGAAGGCATGCTTGTAAGCATTGGACAGCAACTCGGTAATCAACAGACCACAAGGAATCACCTTTTCGATATCGAGCACGATATCGTCGATAACCGTCTGGCACTCTATCTGCTGCTCGGGACGCTGGCACACCTGCCGCAGCTGACCTGCCAAACTCTCCATATAGGATTTTACGCTTACCTCGGCGAGACTCTTGGATTGATAGAGCTGCTCATGGGCCAGAGCCATGGAACAGATGCGGCTCTGACTTTCGAGAAAGTGGCTTTGCAGCTCGGGATCGGTGAGTTTCTGCGATTGCAGATAGAGCAGACTCGACACCACCTGCAGGTTGTTCTTGACCCGATGGTGAATCTCCCGCAGCAGCACCTCCTTTTCGGCCAACGAGGCTTTGATCAGTTCTTCGGACCGCTTGCGCTCGGTAATATCAAGAAAGGATGCGATCCCGGTGGGCTGGCCCTGGTATTCTATTACCCCGGCCGATACCAGCAGACATTTATCCTCGCCGGCCTTGGAAACAACATGGCTCTCATACTGACCGGGCACATCCTCGCCCCTTAAACGGGCCAGTCCCTGCTCACGAACCTCTTTCTGAAAATCCTTCCGGACCCAGTCCCAGAACTTCATTCGGAGCAACTCTTCGAGACTGTAGCCGAACAATCGCTCGGTAGCGGGATTGGCATAAAGGATCTTTTCCCCCTGGTAGATACAGATTGACACCGGGGAGGTCTCCGCCAGCACCCGAAACTTTCCCTCGCTCTCCTGCAGGGCCTCTTCCGCCGCTAACTGGTCGGTAATGTTCTCCTGATAACTTTCGAACTCGCTAGTCTGTCCATTCTTATCCAGAATCCGCCGGGAATGGACCCTGCAGGTAACAAAACTATCGTCCTTGCAGCGCAACCGGTTGTTGAAGACATGCCATGACTCACCTGACAGAATCTTCTCCACCAGGGGATCTCTCTGTGACGGCTGGGGAAACAACACATCCTGAATGCTGGAACGGTTGATGGTTTCCTGCAGCTCCTGCGCCGAATCGTATTTGAGAATGGCGGCCAGGGCCGGATTGACGCTGACCAGTTTACCGTCCCGGGTGGAACGGGTAATACCGAAGGGGGCATGCTCGACGATGGAACGGTATTTATGCTCCGAGTCCTGCAGCGCTTCTTCGGCCCGCTTGCGGTCGCTGATGTCCATGAGGATGCCCTGATAGTGACTGACCCGGCCTTCGGCATCCCGCTCGACCGCGGTGCGCGAATCAATCCAACGCACGTCTCCCTGCTTGGTGACAATCCGGTATTCCAATTTGACCCGATCCTCACCGCGACAGAGACACGCCTGCAACTCGGCAACAATCCGATCGAGATCCTTCGGGTGCATCAGGGTAGCGAAATGAACGGTTTCGGACACCAGTTCTTCCGAAGTATAGCCGAATTGAATCACGTTTCTGGATGCCATCTCAACCGGCCACCCCTCGGCCGCCCACCAGCGGAACAGGACCGCCGGGCTGTCCTCCACAATCAGACTGGCCTGCCGCAAGGTTTCCTCGACTGCTTTACGCTCACTGATATCGGTAGCAAAAGAACAGTTGTATTCCTTACCGTCAAACACAACGTAATTGGCACGGATCTCCACCGGATAGACTCGGCCACTCTTGGCCCGATGCCAGGTCTCGAAAGTAACCGAGCCCTTCTCTTTCAGTTCCCGCCAATACTCGGCAAACACCTCGGCAGGGAAGGTAGGTCCGATATCGGGAATCGACATCTGCAGAAGTTCTTCCCGGCTGTAGCCAAGAGCATCGCAAGCCGCATCATTCACATAAAAGAGGTGAGCATCCTCGGTCATCCAGAACGCCTGATCGATGGTCTTGTCGATGGCGAACTGAGTGAAATGCAGCGCCTCTTCTTTTTGTTTGCGTTCGGTAATATCCGTGGCAAAGGAGCAAGTGAAAATCTGGTCCCCGTACGTGAGGTAGTCGACCGTGACTTCCACGGGGAATAGCGTCCCGTCCTTGCGACGATGCCGCGATTCAAAGGTATTCGAGCCGCTGTCGGTTAATTTTTCTCGGTGTGCCCGCCAGAATTCCGGGGTCAGATTGGGATCGATATCGAAGAAGCTCATGGAGCGGAGCTCTTTTGGCGTATAACCGAGGTTCTGAGCCCAGTAATCGTTGACGAACAGAATCCGGCCGTCATCGTCGCCCCGAAAGATGCCCAAGGACGCCCTGTCGATCATGAACTGGCTCAGTTTTAGGGCTTCCTCGTTCCGCTTCCGCTTACTGATATCGTTGACAAAGAAACAGACGTATTCCTTATTCGCGTAAAACAGGTAATTGGCGCGAACCTCCACCGGGTAAATCCGCCCGTCCTGACCCCGCTGGCGCCGTTCGAAAGTTTTAGAAGAATGTCGTTTGAGCTCCTGCCATTCTCGGGCTAAATACCCCTCGCTAAGGTCCGGATCAATGTCGAAAAGAGACATACCGAGCAATTCTTGCCGGCTGTAGTCCAGAGCATAGCAGGCCGCATCGTTGACGTAGACAAACCTCCCCTGTCTATCGACCCAGAAAGCCTGGTCCATGGTTTTATCGATAGCGAACTGGGTGAACTTTAATTGCCGTTCCACCCGTTTGCGCTCGCTGATATCCTCGAGAAAGCCCTCCAGTTCCAAGGGGCAGCCAGCGACATCACGCACCGCGCGAATGTGGAAATTGCAGTCGATGACACTGCCGTCCTTGCAGCGAAACTGCTCATCAAAAACCAGCCAGTCGTCAGAACGGAGAATCTCTGCCAGAATTTCTTGCCGGTGATTTGCCTCCAGATAGAGAGCTTCAGCGATGCTCGTGCGGTTAATGACTTCGATCAAATCCCGCGGCGAATCGAACTTGAGCATCCGCGCCCCGGCCGGGTTGATGCTCAGCATCTTGCCATCGAGGCTGGAACGGAAAATCCCGAGGGGGGCCCTTTCATAGATGCCGCGAAAGTGCTGCTCTACGCCCTGAGGCGGCTTGATGACTTCGAAGGTATCGACTGCTGCCGGGGCAACCGCATACAGCTTGCCGTCAAGACTGGAGCGAAACGTTGCCAGGGGCGGATTTTCATGCACGGTCCCATCCTGCTGTTTCGAATCCTGAGACACCTCGGAGACCTGCAAAGATTTACCGCTCGCCTGATTGACTGTATAGCCGTATTCCTGCAGAAGCGCTTGCAGCGCTGCCGAATCATGCCCGTTGTCTTCAACAACCAGAATTGTTTTCATAAACTTGATCCTATATCGCTGTCGACAGCCCACCCAAAGGCTTGCCGTGGACTGTTTCACCCTGCTTCAGCACAACACAAACGCTAACAATCTTAGCAAGCACCCCACGGACCCTGGATGAGGTTAATCAAAGGCCCTGCAATTCTCTGGATTAATCACGTCTCAAGCATCGCTGTTTTCGTCTGCACACTGGTCAAACCATCGAAATAATTAGAAATTTACCCTTTGATGCTTTGGCAAAAAACCATGAGATGGCTAAGCAAAAATTTCAACTTACAAGGGGTAGTGGTTTTTCAGGAGTGAAGTAGGTCGAAGTCCTAAAAAAGCACTGCAACTCAGTAGGATGGACTTTTTGTGAGCCATCACGTTTTAATAATAACCTTTTTCAACTAGGTCTGAAAGCACCCCCCAAATAGAATTTTTTCATCAAAAGACCAAGCCCATTAAGTTACGCTTTTATTGCCAACTTATTCCTGATAAACTGTTCAGCCTGAGCAAAGCGAACCACCCACGATTCAAGGTGCTTTGTGAGCAAATTTACTGACTAACGAAATTTTTGGTTTCGTTTTCCCAATAAAGTATGTACTTTATGCCGGCTATGCATACATCACAAAAAATCAAAATCCTACTCGTTGAGGATGAAGCGATTACTGCATTGGCCATGAATATGGCCTTGGAGAATATGGGCTATGCTACCTGCGAACCGGTAGCAACGGGGCACAAGGCCCTCGAACGCCTGCCGTTGGATAAACCCGATGTAATCCTGATGGACATCAACCTGACCGGCGATATGGACGGCATCGAGACCGCTCACAAAGTGCGGGCCCTCGGTCCAACACCCATCATCTTTATCAGTGGCTATTCCTCCAGCGAGCTGCTGGAACGAGCCGAAGCCATCAATCCCGTGGCGATCTTTGTTAAACCGGTCCGACCGCAACAATTGCAGACCGCCATCGAGGCGGCAATAGAAGGCAGCAAAACCCTCTGACCAAACCTCTAGATTCCAGCTTCGACACCCCCCTTTGCTCGCAACCAATCCCCAGCACAGTCCCCCGAGAAACCGCTCAAAAACCGTACGCAACCCCCTTCAAAAGTCTCCACTGCGGGCACAGTCTCTTTCCATGTAGTGTGCGGTTTATGGTTCCCTGAAGGATGTCAGGCTTGTTCTTGTCCAGGCCTCTACAGACCGGTGCGCATATGCAATTCGGCAGGATGGGGATGCAAATAAACCTGCTCGTCCAAATAGGCAGGCCGGTATTTACGCACGTAGTGATTTAACAGAGATATCGGCACACTCAGAGGCATGACTCCCCGCCGATATTGGTCGAACAGCTCCAGCATTTCTTGCTTTTCATCCGCACAAAGTTGGTGCTTGAAGTAACCGAGGGCATGCTGCAAAACATTGACATGTTTAGCCGGTGTCGCAGCCAGACGAGCCGCTTTCATCAGCAGTTGCTGGCATTGACCAAACTACTCGGCAGGCGGCAATACACCGGCCTGAGACACCAGTTTTCCATCTGACTGGCCAACTCGACGAGGGCCGCCATCATAGCGAACATTGTGTCCGAGCAGACAACTGCTGATGCCAAGGCAAATCTTATCCATAGCCTTATCCTTCTTTTTGAGGGTCGCCAAATCATTCTGATTAGAGTAAATTGCAACAGAAGCCTTAATGACAACAGCATCAGGCCCAGAAACCCCAGGCCACAAATTACGGTCAGCGCCAATCTCTACTTTAGGAATAAACAATGGCTGGAGATCCCACCAACTGCCGCAAACAACTGACCGGGCTGGTCCGAAGGGATACCTTTCTTAATCAGGCCGACCAGCGTCCCCTGCTCGACAGCCTGCTTGCCAAGATAGACGCCACGGTTAAAAAAGCCCTAGAACAGGCCGAGGAGCAGCTGAACCAAACCAGACAACAACTGGATGACGAACTGAATGAAACAGCTGCTCAGTTGCATAAAGCGGTTGAACAACTCGCCGAAGAGTTTAACGCCGTCCTCAATGACGAGTCCCTGAGCCCGGAAGCGATGTCCCGACTGGGCCGCTCCACTGAGGCGCGCATCCTCTGGCTCTACGACCGGGTTCGCAACCGACTCGACAAAGCTCTGCGCAGAATCGCCCCTAAAGGGCGCCCTCTCAGCGATGTTATGCAATCACTGGCAGAGGCCTGGTCTCAATCTTGCCGAGAATTGCCAGAAGAATTACTGCTGATTCTGGATCGTCAACACGAAAACCAGGTGGCGGGGCGCTCCATCTGGCAGATCGAAGGTTCTCGCGTACTCGATCAGGCCTGCACCGGGCACGGTTTTTTAACCAGCCGTCTACTTTATCTCCGCCTGCGCCAGCAACTGCGCCGCCGCTACAAAGCCATTCGCTGTGAACCCAGAGAGACCCTAAATCGTCACCTGCCCGCCCCCCTGCAAAAAGATCCCCCCGCGGCCCTTTTGCAATACCAGAAAGCCTACGAAGAAACCACCGGCGCCTTTGCCGACCTGTGGCGAAACCTGCGATTCAACCTGGAGACTGCCGCCGAAGATTGCAGTCAACTTGCATCGGAGATAAGCAGCAAGGAACCGGACCCCTCAGCCAGGCAACGGCTAGAAGAGACGGCCCGAGTGGTCAGCGACACCCTGACGCGAGCGGCTGAACAACTGGCAACGGCCACAGCTCCCCTTAAACAGGCAGGACAACAACTGCTGGTCGACCTGGATCACGACCGCAGCGAAATTCTTGCCCTGATTCCCCGGGATCTGCAACGGGAATTGCGTTGGCAGGAACGGGCACAGCACAACCAGCGGCGGCACCATCCCCTGTGATCTTCTCAACTTCCGTTGTGAGTTCATTGCAGAAGCATCCAACATCAAACATACCCTCAGGATCGAATCTCCAACTATTTGCCTTGAAGTGGTCAGTTGCACAATTCACTGCATGACCTACCTTTACCCCTTTGAGGTAGTCACCACCCTTTTTAAATCCACCTCCTCCTCCTCCTGAGTTACTACCGCTGCCACCAGAAGGAGCTGCGTCACCAAATGTGTAAACACGCTCAGGTCGAGGGGCTTGCTCCATAACCCGAAAGGTTTTAATATCAATGTTGACATATTCGCCTTTGACCTCATAGAAGAAGAAAACAGTACTTCCCTCGAAGACATCAATCCACTGATCATCCTGCTTAACTTGATAAATCAGCTCTCGACCTTCTTGGAATTTCTTGTGGCCCAGCGTGATCCAGCGGTCATAAGGAGCGCCATTTGCTTCCAGACCAACCACCTTCACAGCAATTGTATGTGTTTTTTCCAAATGGTACTGCTTACCGAACTCAGGGCCGGGCTTCTTAACAGTCATGTTCTTGATAGAGTCCTTGATCGGAAAGATACCCACTTGCGCCAATACACCATTAAACATTTGCTTGGTCATGCTTTAAACCTCGTTATTGAAAAAGGGTTAATTGACATGAGCAGCATAGACGATTCTGAAGCAGGATTTTTAGAATGCATCCTCTTGAAAAAACGTACCATTATTAATTGGTCTTACATCGGATTCGGAGAGATAAGATTATCGGTGTGGTGGAACTTTGACAAATCTAAGCATCCACAACATTTAGAGGGTGGGTTTAAAAATAGAATCATACTCGACAATTTACCTGAAAATGAGCGTTACAAATACTATGGTACCAAAAAGGGTGTTTTCTCTAACCCCCTGTGTCAGGATAGTTGTCGCCTCCTTTGAAATTGTATAAAACATAGCGGGGCGGATCTGGAAAAACTTGTGACTCACTATCCACCGAAATATAAAGCAGAGCTCATTCAACGTATGTTGCCCCCGGAGAATATTCCCGTAAAGGAACTCGAAGCAGAGACTGGGATAAGCAAAAACACCCTTTACAGTTGGTGCAAAAGAGACCGAAAAAAAAGAGGTTTAGTGAAAAAATCAGGATCAAAATCAAAGTGGACTTCCGAAGAGAAGTTT
>JABXKU010000019.1 GCA_013619105.1 Desulfuromonadales bacterium | reverse complement strand
ATGGAGCTCTCGGAGGTTGAAAAAAAGCTTCGCCAGATAGAGGCGCAATTGCTGGCACCCGGGAGGGATGACCGAGTTCTCGATGTCTATCTGGACATCCTGGCAGACGTTCTTGGACGGCCCGAAGATTATCTGTGGCTCGAAAAGAAAACGCTGATCGTCGATTCCATGGGGGTAAAACGGGCCGAAGCCTCCAGCGACACCCTGACGGTTTCATATGACCTGCTGCGTAACGCCGAAGGCCGCAGTGTCGCGGCGCAACTGGTTTCTCTTCCTGGCGGACAACCACGGTAAGAATAATTTGTCTCGGCAGCTGGTTGGCGCCTTCTGGGACCAGGGCTACAAGGCGCTGATGCTCACCGACACCGCTATGTTTCGCAACCCCCACTACCACCAGCCGAGCGACACCTTGGGGACCCTCTACCTTGCCTGCATGGCCGAGGTTTGCCACGCCCTGCTGGCCGAGAGCGCCGGTCGCTAGACTCTTAGTCCATCAAGCCCCTGGTGACTGAACCACACCGCCTTTGACTTCACGCCATCCCCCGATAAACTTTCTATTGCTCTTTTCATTGAAGGGCGAACCCCAACCGGCAGAGGAGCATGGAACATGCGGGTTTTTAGCAAATCGACCATTATTCTCCTGATCGTTCTCAGTGTCTCGGTCCAAAGCTTTGCGGCGGAAAAGACTCAACTCGATCTGCAAGCCGTGTCCGCTCTGCAAGGAGCCATCTCTTTTCTTGAAAGCCTCAAGAGCTTTGAAATCGAGGGAAAGGCGATTTTTGACGTGGTCCAGGAAGATGGTCATCGTCTGCAGTTTGAAAGGAGCACCCGGTTGGTATTACAGCGCCCGGACAAGCTTTATGCCGAACGGTTTCGCGATGATGGCGTTTTTCACAAGCTCTGGTATGACGGCAGTCAGGTTTCGATCTTGGATGTAGGTAAAAATGCCTATACCCAGTTTCGCGCCCCTGAAAGCATTGATGACACCCTCGACATGCTTGAAAACCTGTTGCAGGAACCGCATCCACTGGCAGATCTGCTTTACAGCGATCTTGGCTTCCTGCTGGAACTGCCGGATCAGGCGATCTATGTCGGACCCAGTACGGCGGCGGGCTTTATGTGCGATCACCTGGCCTTTCGCAATGCCGATATCGACTGGCAACTCTGGGTGGAACGCAGCGATACACCCTTTATCCGTAAGGTGGTTGTTACCTATCGCAACCAACCGGGAATTCCTCAATTTGTCGCGTATCTTCAGGGCTGGAAAACTCCCGTTGAAATACAAGAAAAGGCTTTTTCCTTCACCCCACCGGCCAAGGCCAATAAGCTATCCCTATTGATTCCTCCTGCCGCTCAGTCCAATGCAGGAGGTGCGCAATGATCCGGGCCGGGTTTATCTTATCGATACTCTTTATTTTTACAGTTGTTGTGCTTGCCCCTGAGCCTGGTGCTGCTCGCGGTCGTGGTGGCGGCCGCAGTATATCCCGAGGCGGTGGCGGCTCCTTCGGTTCGATACGCAACAGTGGCAGATCTTCAGGGGGCTCTTATCAAAGAAGTTCTTTTTCAAGAGATTCCTATTCCAGAAGCAGAGACTGGTCACAGACTTCGCGACCCAGGCAATCGTCCTATAATCGAACAGACCTGCAGAATCGACAGCAGTCCACAACCCGGCCCGATGCCCAAACCCGGCAACAGGCACGGCAAGATATGAGCCCTCAGCAGCGGCAAAACCTGCAGGACCGCTATCAGAATCTGACTCCGGAACAACAGGAGAAGGCCCAGCAACGCACCGAGCAGGCACAGCAGCGCTGGGAAAACGTCCCCGAGGAGCAAAAAGAGCCATACAAGGATCGCTGGGAACAGCGTGAAGAGACTCGCGAAGACTGGCAAGAGCACCGGGATGAAGCTCGGGAAGACTGGCAGGATTGGGCCGAGGATGAGTACGATGACTACCGGGATGACCACTGGCATTCGCACTGGTGGTATGGCGGCCATCATCACCGCAGCATATCGATCACCTATTATGTGAACGATTCGCCTCCGTGTAACCAGACCATAGTACATTCCAATGGTTACACCTATTACCACTGCGGGAGCACTTGGTATCAATCCTCCTATTATCAGGGTGAGGTTAAGTACGTGCTGGTTTCTGCACCCTTAGGGATGGATGTCCCTTCTCTCGATTCTTACGAAGTAATCGTGGTTAACGGAAAGAATTATTTCCTGAGCGAGCACACCTTTTATCAGCAGATCACCCGCGACGGCCAGCCTGTGTATGTGGTGGTTGATCCACCCTATGGCGCAAAGATTAAGGCTATCCCGGAATACGCCGTCAAAGTCGAGGTTAGCGGCCAGACCTACTATCGCTGGGACAGGAATTACTATCAAAGAGCAACGGCCAAGACTGGGGGCTATATCGTTGTCAGGCAGCCCTCCTGAATCGCCTCAAGTTGCTTAAACAAAACAAGTCGCATACTCAAAAGGCCTTGTTTTTAGGCTTAGAGCCACGTTTTTACAAACAAAGGGGTCAAATCTTTGTTTGACTCATCTCCTGAGTGAATTCTGGGGCCACCTCACTCAGTTGGTGTCCAGAGTTATTGAACCACTGCAATTCGATGGTAGACCCCATTGAGCCACAATTGACCTATCAGGCCCATCCTACTCGCCCGCAAGCCCCTGCACTCTACCAACCTGACCGTCCTCCAACCTGACCTTAATCCCCCGGGAATGAAAGGGTGACTTGGTCAAGAGGTCTTTGACGATCCCCTTGGTCAGCTTACCTGAGCGCTGATCCTGCTTAAGAATGATCACTACGGCAAGCCCGGGAGTGATATCCGCTCTGTTCTGTCCATTCATCGATTCGACTCGTCTCTTGTTTGGTGTTTATGCGGGTTCGATATGTCCCAACGCTGGTCTAATTAGGGGTTTCTTCGCGCCTTAAAGGGAGAGGCCATTATCCAGGCACCATTGGCGTAGCAGCGCTTCGATCTGCTGCTCTTCATAGATATACCAGTGGTCGAGGAGCTGCAGACGGTGCATCAGATCTTTCACCTTGCGAAAGGCCCCGGAGCGGGTAAAGATCGCCTTAACCTGCGGCACCTCGGCTTGAGCGCGGTCATTAAAGAACTTGAGCATCATTCCCTTGCCCGGGTCGAGATCTTGCTTGCGGGGGATGAGAAGATAGTCGGGGTCACTATCGGCCTCAGGGGGAGTCTGGTCGAACCCGGCTTCAACGGAGGCCAGAAAGACCTTGCCGGTGCCCCGGTGGACCATCGCCTTGCGATCGCCTGGTTGGCCGCTGCTGATAAAGTTGAACGCGTCTTCTATCGTGTCGTAGGACATGCTGGCTCCTTAGGGGTGAATTTTTGCTGATTGGTTCTGGGGTGTAAATCCTACCACGCCTCAAAAATTTCAACGTAAAAAGAGAGTATATCTATAGGGGCCATATAGCTATAGGGGTCAGATACTTTCTTATCATGGCTGTCCCAAGTTTCTTCCTATCGCCAACCCATGAAGCTTTTTCTCTGGACCCCTTGCCTTAAATACCAACCTGATATATATTGATAAGCATATACATAGGAGGTCGCAGTGGAATTTCTTTGGATTATCGGGGTTGTCGTCATCTGGTTCGTGTTCAACCGCTGGGTTCTGCCCAGACTCGGTGTGCACACCTGACTGTCTAACTCTTGCAGCCTCCCCGTGCGGGAGGAAAAAAAGAATGGGTCGGACGACGACAAGAAGAGCGCCTAAGCAGGCACCCTTTTATTGTCGCAGGCACGATTAGTAAGTGAATTCCGGGGGCAGTCTATTTAATTCAAGGGAATTAAATAGCTGTCCCTAGAGCTTTCCTGTACACCTTGTGGATCTCCTCTGGCCACTTGAATCTCATCGTCACAAACCTTGCCGGGCAACACCTGCATGCATCACCCATGGTCCGCTTCGAGGGTGAATTCTCGTCGAAATCCCGCAGCCTCAGGGAGACCTTGCTGGCCTAAGACCAGGGCCGAGCTGGAGGGTTTTTCGTTGACCGGCTAATGGAGGGGTGATAAGTTCTCGTAATTCCTTATCATCGCACTATCCATATAAACCAATGATTTAATGGAGTGGCCGACTTATGAGAAAGATTTTCGCCAGCCTAACTACTTTGTGTTTGTTCAGCGTGCTTGCGGTCACTACGGTGCATGCTCAAGACCTTTATTTTCCCTATGTGCTGGCAGCGCAGGAAGCCGCACTAATCTCCGAAAAATTGGACGGTGTGAAACAAGCACTGATTGACGGCGGGTTCGAGATTGTTGGCGAATATTCCCCCTATGAGGGCGCGCAGGTTCTTGTTGTCACCAATGCCGACCTGAAACAGACGGCCGCCGCTTCCGATTTCGGCGGTTACGGCGCGGGTGTGCGGGTCGCTTTGACCCAGGTAAACGACCAGTTGCAAACCGTGTATACCAATCCCCTGTTCATGCAGCACGTCTATCGCATGAAAGGTGAGCTATCCGGAGTGGCCGCCGCCTTGGAAAAGGCCCTCGGCAAACAGCAAGACTTTGGTATGGAAAAAAGACTGACCGCCAAGAAGCTGAGTAAATATCACTATATGTTAGGCATGCCCTATTTCGACGACCATATCGAACTGGTCGCCTACGTTGACCATGAAAACGCTCTGGGCAAGGTGGAAAAGGGCCTCGCCTTAAGCAAAGGGGTGAATAAAGTCTATCGCATCGATATTCCGGGCAAAGAAGAAGCCGTGTTTGGCGTGGCGATGATCGAAGGCAAGGGCGCCGACAAAACGGTGATGGCCGCTACCGATAGCGGCGATTTGCGCCATACCCCTCATTTGCCTTATGAGCTGCTGGTCTCTGGCAACAAGGCTTATATCCTGCACGGCAAATTCCGCATCGCGCAAAGCTTTCCGGACCTGGGCATGGGGACTTTCATGAAAATATCCGGCGCGCCCAACGCCATCGAAGCGACCATTAAAGACGCCATCCAATAAATTTAGATGGCTCAGACAACTAATAAAGTCCTCTCCCTCGGGCGGGGATTTTGTGTTTTTGGTGGCGGGAGTTTGTTAATATGCCAGTACGTTAGGCGAACAGAAGGAAATCCCCACCTATCAAGCCTGACCCCATTCTATGCTCGATGGCGCGGCGGAATGTTTCAGAGAAAGCTTACTCAGGTTTTCGTGGAGATATGCAAATGGTCTATTTTCTGTGGTCTTTGGCTGTGCTGCTGGTGCTGTCGGGTATTGCCGGGATGATAATACCGGTGCTGCCGGGCCCTCCGCTGCTGTTTGCCGGCTTGCTGTGCGCCGCTTGGGCGGAAGATTTTGTCTATGTAGGCTGGGGCACCCTGACCCTGCTGGGCGGCCTGGCGGTATTGGCCTGGCTGGCCGATTTCATTGCCGGGGCCTTTGGCGCCAAGCGTTTCGGGGCGTCTAACCGGGCCATGGTCGGTGCGGCCACCGGGGCTCTGGTCGGTCTTTTTTTTGGCATACCGGGCCTTTTACTCGGCCCTTTCCTCGGCGCCATGGCCGGTGAGCTCACCGCTCGGGCCGACTTACAGGCCGCAAGCCGGGCCGGTGTCGGTGCGTTTCTAGGCCTGGTCTTGGGCACCGCTGCCAAAATGGCCCTGGGCTTTGCCATGATCGGGATCTTTCTGGCGGTTCGTCTGTTTTAACGCCACAACGTCCGAAAAATCCGACCTCAGGATTAACTCGTGTCCACCCGGAAACTTTGGATGGACACAGTGCAGTTTTTATATGGGAAACGAGCAGTTTTTCCCAAGGTCAAGGAAATCAAGCGCTTGCACGGAGGCGTAGCTGTTTACGCCGCACACGCAAGGGCGCGGATTGACGCCGAGATTGGGAAAAAGGGCCGTTTCCGGATGAAAACTAACTCGGATTGAGCCGGGCCAGTGCCTTGGCCTGCAACGGCGATTCGGGAAATAGGTCGACGAACTGCCGGTAGTAGTGAAGGGCGGTATCCATGTTTCCGATAAACTCCATCTGGCGGGCGCACTGGAACATGGCTTTTTCGCGGATGGCGGGCGGCGTTGCCGAATCGTCGGCCAATAGTTCCAGGCAGCGGGTGGTCCACTCGTTATCATGTTGCTGGCGATAACATGAGGCGAGCCTCCACATGGTTTCTGGGTCGGTTCCCTTGAAATAGATCCCGTAATATTCTTTGAAGTTTTCCGCGGCCTCCTTCGGTCGGGTTTTGCTCAACAGATCCATCCCCTTTCTGAAGAGGCTTTCTCCTTCTTCGGTCGGCCCGAACTTGGATAACAGGCGGGCGAGCAGGATCATGGTTTCGACATTCTGCGGATTTTTCAGCAGGGCCAGCCTGAGAGACTCTTCCGCCTGAAACAGATCGCCCCCCTTACTTAGCGCCTGGCTGCCGATCTCCTGATGCCGCTCTTCGACGGCCCCTTCGCTTAGCTTGAACATCGTGCCAAGAATAATACCGCAGATCATGCCGCCGATATGGGCCCAATGACCGATGTTGGATGTTTGCGCCCCGGTCAACTGGCCGATGCCGCCAGACAGATCCGCCAGAAAGAAAAGACCGATGATGACCAGCGAGTTGAGTCGCACCTTGAGGGACACCGGAAGGATCAGGGAAAATATCCCCAGAATGGGAAGCGGAAATACCATGCTTTTGAAGTAGCAACGTATCGCGAACAACCCCATGGCCCCGGCAATGGCACCGGACGCCCCTAATCCATGGGTAGCTGTACCGAAAAATACGAAGGTTACCAATGCAGCCATGAGGTTGGCAGCAATGCCGGCGATAAAATAAAAGGCCAGGAACTTTTGCCAACCGATGCGCTTTTCGAGGACGGTTCCAATGGCCCAGAGAAACAGCATGTTGCCCCACAGGTGACCGCTGTCATTATGCAGGAAAATCGAGGTAATGAGACTGCAAGGCACGTTGAAAAAATTCGGTTCACCGGGGATAAAGATCAAGTGATTGAAGATCATGTTCGTATCAACGTTCAGCTCGAAACCGTAAAAGATCAGGATGTTGACGGCAATGATACTGTAGGTGACCCAAGCCACCCCTTCTCTCTTCCGTTCACCCTCTGCATACATGATCGGCATAAAGGTAATATGCTGAGCCAGCACCTCGGTTGGGGACCGATCGGTTGACGTGGCCTCAAAGCGGACATAGATGAGAAAAAGAACAGGGAAAAGAAGGAAAAGCAGGCCCAGTAAACCGGTCAAATACTTGCTGATGAAGATGATGCCGGCGATAACCAGGAACGCCTTGAGAATGAAGGCTTGTTCCGGATGTTGGGCGAAGTAAGCAGCCACGCGTGTCATCAAGCTGGCATCGGGCAGAGGTTCGGGGCTCCTTGGCGAAGGGGCGGCAGGGGATGTATTTTCCGCCGCGGCTTGCCTCTTTTGAGTCTTACGATACCCGGCAAAGGCAATGCCGCAGTGAACGCAGGTTAAGCCCTTGCCTTGCTCGGTCCCGCAGTTCGGGCATTTCACGGTATCGACTTTTGCCGCCGGAGCCGATTTAGTTTCGGCAGCCGGTATTTCGTCAATCATGCAGACGGCTCCGGTTTGATCGAAAGCCTTCTTGTACTTGTTGGCCAGATCATGAGACAGATGGTCTTTCAGTGTAACGGGATGCTCAGAAAAGAGCTTGTCGAGGGTGGCCTCGTTGTACTGGCAAAGCTCCTTGATATTGACGCGAATCTCCTTCAGTTGGAATCCGTAGGCGAGTTCTCCCTTAAAGACAATGCGATACCGTTTCTCAACCACGATTTTCTCCTCTTTCCATCCGCCCGCTCACTACCCGTCTACGAATGAGACGCCTATTAACTTGGGGCACATCAAACCGTGCCGCCTTATAATGACTAAAAAGTAAAAAGATAATCCCTCTCGCAAAAAAGCCGCTTTTATAATAAAAACAGCTTTTTCGAACAAATATCAATCCCCCCAGAGCCGGCTAAGCCGATTCAGGCCCCTAGCTATGAGTCATCAAGCACCCTATTTTTTACCTTTTGGCAGAATCGGCGGCCACCAATCTTCTGCAGAACACCCTGCAAACAAGAAGAGGCGACGGCCTCCGGCAACTGCCGGGCGATCCGTCGCCTCTTTTTTCTAATCAGATGGTATCGCCTGGCCAGCAAACTGGCCAACCGATGCCGCTGCGCTTTATTTGACGAGCCGCAACGTATAGGGAACCTTGAAGTCCTTGCCGTTGGAACAGGCGACCGCTCCCATAATGCAGAAGACCAGATGGCAGATCCCCAAGGCGAGAAGTACCAGAACACCGATCAAGATCATGGTCAGAATCAAGCCCGCAACGTAACCGATGAGCACGGTAATCGACCAGTTCAGCGCCTCTTTCGCCTGATTTACGACATAAGGGTCGTCTTTTTTAACCAGGTAAAACACCAGTCCGGGGATAAAGCCGAAAAATATGGTGCCGATCCAGATAAGCAGGGCCATGTTTTTGGATTCCTGGCCAACCGTCACACCCTTTTCTTCTTCCATGAACTATCTCCTTTTCAATCGGTTTGCGCACGATCGTTCCATGCTAACACCCAAACAACCTGCACCGGCTGCTAATGCCGGCCGCCATCAGAAATACACCCCTTACAAGGTAGAATAGTTTGCTGAATATAGGCTAATCGACTGAGAAACTCAACTCACAAACGTAGGAGACTGTCGGACTTTCCAAAAACCGACTGCAAAATCGACTGATCGGACCAATTATCGACAATTTTCAATAAATAGCCCTGCTATTTTCTCTTAAATTCTCATAAATCTAGCCTCGAACAGCCTATTTTTCGTTTCGGCCTGTTAAATCCGACAGCCTCCTGGTGGGGAAAGAAAAAGGCAGCGCGTCTACCCATTGCGCATAGTAAAATGCCGCACCCCGTTCCCCTAGCTGTTAGCCGATAAGTTCTGCCGCTAAAAATTTTCGCTGGTCCTCTTTCGAGAGTCCATCCACGTACTCGATCATTCCCCGCAGCGTATTGCCGAGAAAATACCGTTCGCGAGCACGGATGTCTGGCGGCAACTGGATGTGGTTCCGGTAGATCTCATCATGCTCCATGAGCCAGGCCACAAGCCGTTCTTCTTTTTGTGACGGCCCGGTCGAGGTGATTTCGACCGCCCCCCTAACCCAAAGCAGCAGTTGGCGACGGCCGATTCGCAGATGCTCTAGGGCCGCATTGGTCAGACCGTAGTGGGCGAAGACCATCCGCCGGGGCGCCAAAGCTATCATGCGGTCGAGGGAGTCGAGAGCGACCTGCAAATGGAAGCGCGGCGGGGTGGCCGGTCGCATGGTGATCCCTTGAGGCACCTCGCAGCGCACCCCTGCTACCTCCCCGGCAAAGAGCAGGTCGCCGATCAAATAGCAGCAGTGATGGGGGGCATGTCCAGGGGTAAGAAAGGCGCGCAGGCCGGTCTTTCCAATTTCTTCCTCAAAGGCAATCCGGTCCGCCGGGACCGGGAGTATTTCCCCATATTCTTCGGCGAGTTTCCCCAAAACCTTCTGCGAACCTTGCCAAAGCTTTTCCGGCGCCAGCAGATGCCGGATCCCCTGGGGATGGCAGATGACCCTGGCTTCGGGAAACTCTCGCAGCAGGGCCCCCGTCCCGCCGGCGTGATCGATATGGATGTGGGTCAACAGGATGTAGTTGAGTCGCTCGATTTTGTGCCGCCGAAGCTCGCTGATCAGATGGGGGATGGTGGAGAGCGGTCCAGGATCGACCAGCAGGGTGAAGTGCTCCTCCCGGTAGAGCCAGGCACTGATAAACTGGCGAAAGCCGGTGAGACCCGGCTGATCGAGATCGATGCAGAGGAGGTTTTCCATGGGCTTCCCTGGCGAATATTTAGGAACGTTTATTCTAAGTTAACTGCAAAGGAGTCAACCAGCAGGGGTACGAGCGAGGTCTTGGCTTTTGCTTTTGCAGGATCATTGCGAAGCGGCCAGACGCCTCGATGACCCGCTAGGCCGAGAACCCACTGTCCACGATGGCCGGGCGCGGATACAGTCCACTATCTCCTGTCCCTTCGCGTTTAGTTCCAGCGTCGGCACCGCAATGGGCAGGCTGCGCGTCAACCAGCCGGACTGGGTGGCGGTAAGAAGCCCCCATATCGGAATCCAAGAAAGGGTGAATAGCCAGTAAAAAGAGAAGGACAGCGCCCAGCGCCAGCCGAACCAACTGCCGTAGCGCATCTGATAGACGATTGCCGGCAGGATGCCGGAAACAAGGCACCCAACAACGAGCAGGTTGAGCGTGGACGCCGGGACCAGAATTAAATGGATCAGCACAGCGAGCTTAAATACAGTGGACGTGATCATGCTGAATAGCTGGGTGACGCTGAACAGGCGCAGCCAATGGCCCCCGCTGTCAGCGGGCCGGAAAGGACGGCAGATGAAGGACAACATGACCAGATTTTCTCGAATGTTGCTGCGCGCCCAACGCATTAGCATCTTGCGCAATTCGGTGTACTGAACCGGGGCCTTGGTAAAAACCACGGCATGGCGCTGATAAACCACTCGATGCCCAGAAGCGAGCACAATGTTGGTTAGTGCCCGGTCCTCGCCGATGGTGGCCGGTTTACCCCTAAAGGTCTGGACAGCCCAGGCCGCAAGGTGGGGCTCGATCATCCGGGCGCGAAAGGCCGACAAGGCCCCCGGGGTACAGAACACACCACCATAGACGCTTTGCCCGGAACGGATGAAATCGAAGGCGCTGGTGAAGGAGACCTCCATCATTTTGGGGATGGCGCCTTCGTCAATATTCAACACCCGTACGTTTCCGGCCACGGCGCCGACCCGTGGGTCGCGCACCAGGGGACTGACCACCTGGCGCAAGGTATCGGGCAGCACTTCGGAATCGGAATCTATCGTCACATGGATCTGCCCGACCGCTTGCGCAAAGCCGGCCATCAACGCCTGACGCTTCCCTTTGTTACAAGGCTGGCGGATCAACTGGACGCGCTGGGGATATTCCTCCAAGGCCTTTTGCATCCATTGCCAGGTATCGTCCTGCGAGCCGTCATCCACACAGATTACCTGCATTTTCTGCTGCGGATAGCAGCTGGCCATAACCGATCGGACCGTAGACAGAACTTGCGGCCCCTCATTATAGGCAGGGATGACCACCGTGAGATCGGGTAGCAGAGCATCCTCTACCGGGGCATAGGGTTTGTAGATTAAAGCGAAGACCAGGCGCCAGAGAAGTATTAAACCCGTTACCACCAACAGGCTGACCGCAAAGGTGTGGTTTCCGGACCACAAATGGGGATTGAAGGCTGCTACTGCGTCCCTATACGCTAGGAATTTCAAAACAATCATGGCGAGGGCCGAAGCGACGACCACGGCAACCAGTTTGGGATAATACTTGCCTGCATTAACAAAGTGTGAGGCGATGTTCAAGGTGGATCTCCTTCGGTGGGGCCTTCGATCAAGCGTATTAAATAACGGTAGATTACATTTTGTTTGTTTGAACCGGCCCGAGGAAAAGAACCCCACGGGACCATGCGAAAGGTTGTTCGGCGCCCCGCAAAAAGGCCCGTGTGCTGTTCTGCACACGGGCCTTTCAATGGGCAAAAACCGGACCTGGTTGGGAAGAACTCCAGGAACTCCCTTGGGTGATTTTCGTCGAACCAGAGCCAGCACACCCCTAAAGTTTTACGCAGGGCAGAGCTCTTTTCCAATCGAGCGTTGGATCAGGGTCAGATCCAACAATAAAGCCAATTGCGTCAACCTAACACATCCGCCCTGTGGAAGTGAACTGTAAGCATGGGCGGGCGTTTTCCCAGACCTTATTTGTAAGGTTTTGCGAAGGCATCGACCCTGCTTTTAGTTTTTTTTTGAGGGGGGGGATCGGAAGCATTTATCCCCCACGCAAAAAGGCCCTTCCCCTGGGGAAGAGCCTTTTTTGTTGTGTTTCCGCTTACGGTAAGGTTACTGCAAACACTGCAGCAAGCCCATGGCCCACTGGCACCCGCCGCAGGGTTCCTCCTGAGTGTAGCAATCCTGTTCGAAATCGTCTTCTCGCAACAGGTCGCAGGGGGCTACGGCGCAGTTGCAGCAGTAGGGATAATCGAACTCATGGACGTTTTCGCGGAATTTACGAAAAGCCTGATCGTTCCAGATATCGAGTAGCGGTCGTTCGCCGACGTTTCCGAATACCTTAGGTTTGACCAGTCGGTCCCAGTCGCTGATAAAACAGCGAAACTGATGCCAGAGGAAGTAACAGGGATGCACCGAACCGTCCCAGGAGATAAAAGCGCCGCCGTCTTCGACAAAATCGCATTTCCGATCATAGCGAGGAACCGCCGCAGGCATTTTCAGTTCGATACCCAGACTCGTTGCCAACTCTTCCGCCTCGGCAAACAGGGTCTGCATCTGTCCAGCGTGGTCGGCGCTGCGCTTCAACAATCTTGGCATGTCGAGAAAGACATCCTTGCTGCGCGCCTCGGCCCGCAACTCATCGACCATCTCCATCATTCGGGCAATCTTGGGTTCAATCGTCGGCACAAACCGGCCCAGTTCCCAGCGAGGATCGTAATCGCCCACATCGAGCCCCAGGCGGGTGACCTTGTCCCGCCAGCGGGTGAAGATCTCGACAGCGGCATCGGTGGAATTATCGTAGGCGACCTCATCGATATAGGCGCCGTCGTAGACCAGTGCTTGGGTGACGAGCATAAAGTCGGCCCCTCGGTCGGCGACCCAGCGCAGGGTGTCCAGCAGCTGCTGTTTGTTTTCTTGCATTAGCACGAACTCGACGCCGACCTTCAGTCGAGTATCGGGTTGCCGTTTGCGAGCGGCGGCCAGGTAGGCAAAGGCCCGCTCCATGTCGCTGAGGTCTTCCCCTTCGCGTACCTTGCTGAAGGTGTCGGGTTTGACCCCGTCCACCGACAGGCACAGTCGGTCCAGGCCGGAGGCGACCAGATCCCGAGCCCAGCGCTCATCGAGGAGCAGGCCATTGGACTGAAAGCCGATCCAGGACTGTTCCGGCATGGCGCGCCGGGCCCGGTGGATAAAGTCGAGCAGCTGGGGGTGCATCAGCGCCTCACCAATGCCGTTGAGCAGCAGGGCTTCAAGGCGGGGAAAGACCGGCTCCAGAGCGCTGAAGATCGCATCGCTCATGTCGGCATCGATAATATTGCTATCCGCCGCCTGTTTGACGCACATGGGGCAGCGCAGATTGCAAAAGGTCGTGGTTTCAACAAACAGCTTGCTCGGATATTCTCTTAGCGGCGCCGGCACAGCAGCGGGATGCGAGGAGGGTTGCGAACTCATAAGTGCTCCGAATCTATCGGGGATGATTTTGAGTGAGTGAACAGCGGAGGCCTGTCAGAGAACTCGCTGCCTGAAAAAACAGGCACCCTAACACAAAAACTCTGGACTGGACACCCTCAAACAGGGACGTTTAAGGTTATACATTGCTAAGGGTGAAGGGACGCTCGGCGGGGCACTTCGAGGGATTGCGGTCAGACTTTTGCCGATGGATAAGTGGTGGTTCTTAGTTCAACAACCCTGGCAAGTCTGCGCTAGAAATCCTGTGACATGGGTCATAGAAATGTTTATTTCGAAAACGACTGAAAGTCACCCAGGGTCGATACCGTTTCGGAGCCTGGCCTGACGTGCCAAAAAACGCTGGACTGTCCAAATTCCACAACGCCAAGTCACTATATAGGCCTCCCCCTTTTCCCCTCAAAAACTCTTTGACAGCCCTAACGATCTAGGCAATATTAGACCCGACTTAACTTATGTGCAGCCAAGGGAGCAAGAGGCACGGGCCGTTGCTGACCAGAAATGAAAATTCCACTACTGTTTTTATGAACATGGAGACAACTATGAAGAAAGCGATAACTGCTGTAGGACTGTTTCTTTGTTTGGCCCTGGCGAGCGCCGGTTACGCTCAGGTTGACCGCACTCACGAGCTTGAGACACTGTTAAATGTGCTGGATTCCGGAAGCCGTATGCAGAGGGTAAAAACCGCCAAGCTTATTACTCAAGCCGGGATTGAGGACCAGACATTATACGAAAAAATTGCTGCCCTTCTTAGGAATGGTTATGCTAAGAGCCCCAATTCTGACCATGTGGATGAAATGTCCTGGCTCTGCAAGGCTTTGTCCGCTTCGGGGGACCCAAAGTATGAGGGACTGCTCAATGAAATCGCTCAACAGGCCCCTAGTCACAAGTTGAGACATTATGCGACGCAGAGCATTGGCATGATCGAGGAGTATGCAGAGCGCACCCAAATTTTGAAGTCGACGGCAACCTGGGATGGCGACTTGAGCATTGAAGAGAATCGTCTGCTTAACATGCTGAACTCTGACAAAATTCAACTAAAAAGAGATGCCGCCAAGATAATTGTCCGCAGTCTCAATCTGCATCATAAAGTCTATGAAGTTGTTGCCACTGAGTTACTTGAGATGTCCGCCGACGCAAGCTGGCGCGCCGGCAAGGTCGATACAATGTCCTGGTTCTGTAAAGCTCTCGCTGCCTCCGGAAACAGCCAGTACAAGGCAACCTTGAGACAGGTTGAGAGTAGGGCAAACAATCAAAACCTGAAAACGCATGCGGCCAGAGCCCTGAAACAGCTCCACTAGCAGGTTACGTTTGAAGGTTAAAGTTCTGTCGCGGATATATTACCTGATACTTTTTAATGACTTAAAGGGAGGATAATCATGCAATCCAATGTATTTAACCGCACCCAAGTTGTCGGTTCTGAAATCAGCGCCGCCGCTTACAACGCCATCATCGGCACCACCTTACTGATCGGCTTTGCGATCAACTTTGCCATGGTGAAGTATATCCCGGTAGCGACCATCACCAGCATCAACCCCTGGCTGCTGATCATCGGCTATTTCGTCTGTTGCCTAACCGGGATCTCCCTCTTCACCAAATCGGACAGCCCGCCCGTGAGCTTTCTTGGTTACCTGCTAGTGGTGACCCCTTTTGGGCTAATTATCAATCTGGTGGTGAGCCGCTATAGTTCGGGCGTGGTCATCAACGCGATTCAGGCGACGGGCTGCATCACCTTTGTTATGATGGTGCTCGGCACCATGTATCCGGCTTTTTTCAAAAGCATTGCCCGGGGTCTGTTTATCGCCCTGCTCTGCACAATCGTGGTCGAGATGGTGATGATCTTTGTCTTTAAAACCCACCACACGATTATCGACTGGGTCGTGGTGCTGATTTTTTGTGGCTATATCGGCTACGATTGGGCCCGAGCGAACAGCATCCCAAAAACGGTAGATAATGCCATCGATTCGGCGGCGGCCTTGTACATGGATATCATCAACCTGTTTTTGCGGCTATTGCGTATCCTGGGTCGCAGGTAGCTTCACGTCCAGGCTAATTGGTGTCCATCCGGAAGCTTTGGATGGACACAGTGCAGTTTTCATGTGGGAAACGAGCAATTTTTCCCAAGGTCAAGGAAATCAAGCGCTTGCACGGAGGCGTAGCTGTTTACGCCGCACACGCAAGGGCGCGGATTGACGCAGAGATTTGGGAAAAGAGCCGTTTCCGGATGAAAACTAATTGATCTTCCCATCGGTGTCCCATCAGACTTTTGTGGTATAGTTTTAGTACCTCAATAGCAACAGAGGTTTCTCAATCCAAAGGAGGAAGACCCTATGCCAGTCTCTGATCCGCCTGACCCGTTGGGGAAATTCTTATCCACTTAAATATCGATATTGCTTGGATCGCAGAAGTCGGGTGATCCGATAAAGATTCCCACGACGGGAATACCCAAAGATTTAATTGAACGTAAAACGCCCCGAAATTTTTCGGGGCGTTTTTTTATATTATGGGCTGTTGAAAATGCGCTGGGGCCAAGAGACAGGCAGTTTAAATCAAGGCTTGCTCTGCAACTTTTTAATTTGCAAACCGGATGTAAATCTGGATTTCGGTAGGCAGGGTAAAGAGGCCAGGGTGGATTTTTTACAAAACCTGCCAGAGCCCTTGCGGTCTATGCCGTCAATAAAGTAGAGGCCGTTGATTTCCAACTGCAACCGGTATGAATTTTTCGATCGGACGTTTCCACCCTTTGACTTTTTGAGTCTTCCCTCCCTGTCAGATTTGCAAAGCATAATTAACGGAATTTTCCCCATAAAATATAATTGACATCCTATCATTGGCGCACATAACATAGCGATAATTAATTATTGATCGGACATTCGGCATGGGGCTTTGTGCCCAACCAATTTAATGGGCGCAAAAGGCACTTGAACTGACCATGGAACTATCGGTTATCCACAATACCTTTCGTAGTTGGGTACAGGGCCTTCCAAAAAATGATCTAGAGGTCTGCTTCTCTCATGATTTGGAAGCGAAAGAAGAGGGCCAACTGGTCGTTTCTGCGGTGTTACTGACGGCCCGGCTTGACCCAGAACGGCGGGCCCATGGATCGGCACGGAGACGGGCGCCCAGCCGTCCCCTGGCACGGTTGCGTTATCTCATCGCGGTCGGCGGCTCCAACCATCATCCGCAAGCGGAGGAGGCGCTACTTGAACTTATGATACGGGCGCAGCATGCTCCAGGGATGACACTAGCTACCGATGAGTTGTCATCATCATGGTGGCTCGCCTGCGGTGTCACGCCCCGTCCAGCGTTCATGCTTGAAGCCTGCGTCAGCGAGATGGTGGAGCAGGCGCCTCTTGTTCAAGTAAGGGGACATAGTCTAGAGATTACCGGCTTGCAGAGCGTACATGGTTGTGTCGTTGCCGCCGATGCTACCCCTCTTCCCGGCGCCGAAATTCAACTGGTTGCCACGGGTCAGGTGGTTCGCAGCAACAATGACGGAGTATTTCATTTTCAGATCGCGGCCCCCGGACCAGGCCGAACTCATGGCCAGATTCGAATCCGGGCCCGAGGCGTGGAACAGAGCTTCGAGATACCGGGGCCAACCACGACACAACAGCCCTGGCTAATTCATCTGGAGCATCTGGGGCTTGATCCTGGCAGCAAGCAGAAGGGCTAAAAAACACCGAATTACTCTAGCGGAGGGTAAACAAATGAAGATCAAAATGGCATTCTTCGGCGCACTTGCCGGCGCCGCCGGCGTCGTTGGACTCTACTTCGGCCTCGGCATCAACTGGATCTCTCTAGCAATCGTAGGCAGCGTGACGCTGCTCAGCTACATCGGGGCGCACTTTACCG
The DNA here is from genome assembly GCA_013619105.1 of Desulfuromonadales bacterium. Taxonomy (GTDB): domain Bacteria; phylum Desulfobacterota; class Desulfuromonadia; order Desulfuromonadales; family Syntrophotaleaceae; genus Syntrophotalea_A. The sequence goes on along the minus strand of JABXKU010000019.1, from coordinate 21,334 downwards.
TAACCACAGGTTTCGGAGAGTTCATGCGGGGCTGGCTCATAGGCCTCAACGCCAGTTTGAACGGTTTCCTCGGAGCCGTTGTGTACTCCCTGCTGCTGGGACCGGCCGGGGTGGCAGTTGGGGCCACGCTCGGAGTGTTGAACTTCGTCACCGTGTTCCCTGTGATCTCCCGCAGCGAAGTGTTTCAGGGCTTTCTTGGTTGGCTCTGCCTGTTGCAACCCATGTCTTACCTGGTGGCCGGATTGGGACTCTTCTTTTACCTCACGAATCTGATCCTCCACCCGGTAGCGCTGATCACGAGGACACAATACCTTCGAGTCCTCGGCATGCGCGTAGATTGGAAAACTGGCACGTTTTTCCAGCGCGGTGGACTGTTTAGCAATCTGAACCCAGAAGATACTGCGTACAACATGGGGAACTTCTCCTTTGTGGATAAAGACTCCAGAACCTGGCACATCCACCACGAAGCCGGGCACACGTTGAATCTGGCCACCTTTGGAAGCCTGTTCCATTTTATAGGAGCCATCAACGAGAATGTCACCGGAGCAGGCGCCAACGCCTTTGCGGAGCGCCTCGCGGAGAGCAACAACCCCTCTACGGCCCAGGGCAACATCATCGCAATGTGGACCTAATCGCCTGCACGGCTTGTTCGTGCCGGCGACGTAACCCTGATGGCAGAAGCTAAAACTATACGTATCACCACCGGACAGAGCGTCCGCAACGATTTTCACAGCGTATTTCATTTGCAGGTCGGCGACCCCGAACCGTAGAACAGCACCTGAAGATCCCGGGACCGACCACGGCACAAAACCCATGGCTGATATGTTTGGCGCAGTTGGGGTTTTATTTTGACAAGAGCAGGAGGATCCCAACATGCCGAATTACCTGACACCGGGCGTCTATGTGGAGGAGGTTTCATCCGGGGCGCGACCGATTCAAGCGGTCGGTACCAGCACCGCAGGTTTCGTGGGTGTGGGACCGGACCCATCGGTCCGGCCTCACGAACCGGTTGCAATCAATAGCTGGTCCCATTTTCTGCGACTGTTCGCCCCCGGTTCGCGCAAATCAAATACCACCCATCTGGCGCAGGCCGTGTACGGGTTTTTCTTAAACGGTGGCGGGCGCTGTTACGTGGTCAATTGCCAAGATGAAATGCAACTGACAGGCGATCGCAAAGGGCTCAATGTACTAGAGAGTATTGACGAGATTGCCATCGTGGCGGCGCCGGGTTTCGTTTCTCCGGCGGCATACGACGCGGTGCTCAGCCACTGCGAACGCATGGAGGACCGGGTAGCCATTTTGGACGGACCGGCTTCGGCGGCGGCGATCAACGACCTGACGCGTGTGGCCGTAGCAAGGCTTCAGGTCGATCCAAGTGATGATGACGAGAGTGAAGAAAGGGATGCAGGCGGTGGTTTGCGTCCCAGAAACTCTGACGCCGGTTACGGGGCCGTGTATTTCCCTTGGATCGTGGGCCGCGACCCGCAGAACCCCAAGGACATGATCCGCATGCCGCCGAGCGGCCACCTGGCCGGAATCTACGCCCGCAGCGACGCCACGCGGGGGGTGCACAAAGCACCCGCCAACGAGGTGGTGCGCGGAGCGCTCAATGTCACCTACCGGGTGACGCGCCATGAGCAAGCCGAGCTCAACCCCCAGGGGGTGAACTGTATCCGTTTCTTCCCACGGGAGGGAATCCGCGTGTGGGGTGCCCGCACCCTGGCACCGGCTGCCAACGAGTGGCGTTACATCAACGTCCGGCGGCTGTTCAACATGGTCAAGGAGTCGATTGCGCAAAGTACCCGCTGGGTAGTCTTCGAGCCAAACGATCAGGACCTTTGGAAGGCCATAACACGGGATGTTTCGGCTTTTCTCACCCTGTTGTGGCGCCAAGGCGCGCTGTTCGGCGCCACACCGCAGGAAGCGTTTTTCGTGCAGTGCGATGCCGAGACCAACCCGCCAGAGGTTAGGGATGCCGGTCAGGTTGTCACGCGCATCGGATTGGCGCCGGTCAAACCAGCCGAATTCGTCATCTTCCAAATCGGTCAAGGCGTAGGCGGCACCGAGTCGGAGGTTGAGGAGTAAACTGTCCGAACGACGTCCCCCGGTACCCTGAGGATTATCAACAGGCAAGAGAGCAAAGGATTTAGCGATGCCAGAGAATCAAAACCCTGAAGGAGCCGTCACCGGCCAATGGTCCGACCCCTATACTTCCTTTCACTTTGCCATCGATATCAATGGCGTGACTGAAGGAAGGTTCGTCGAATGCAGCAATCTGGGCGTGGAAGTGGAAGCCATCAAGTACCGGGAAGCCGGCGCCAATCAGATTGTGCACCGGTTGCCGGGCCGGGTGGAGTACGCTGACCTGACCCTGCGTTACGGCATGACCGGCTCGATCCAGCTCTGGCAGTGGATGCAGTCCTCCATAGCCGGCACGGTCGAGCGGCGCAACGTTTCGGTGGTGATGTACGGTCACGACGGCGCGACGGAGGTCATGCGCTGGAACCTGCTTAACGCCTGGCCTCGGTCCTGGCGCGGCACGCAACTCGACGCCCTGGGCAACCAGGTCGCCATCGAGTCATTGATCCTGGTTTTCGAAGAATTTGAACGGGTCCCCGGCACAGGCGCCGCCGCGGGTGGAGAGGAAGAGGGCGGTGAAAGCAGTCCCGCCACGGGTTAATCCTGAATGTCGAAAAGCAAGTCGTTAATAGCGATGCTGCCGGAAAAACTCTGGCGCCTGGCGCGCCTGACCCTTAATCGTTTGGTGCCTCGTATTCGACAGCAAAAACTGTCCGGTGCATCAATCGATCGGGTCATAGATGTCGAACAGGCCCGCGAGCAGTCAAAGGCGGCTTGGTTGGACCAGGTGAGCAAGCGGGCTCCCTATCTTTTGGCGCAAGTCCGGACATACCCACAGACAAGCCAAACGGCGCCCCCTCGCCCCAGACCCACCGTGCGGCGGGTAATGCCCCAACCAAGACCCCGGGCTTCCTCTGCAGCGCAAACGGCATCGCAAGGGTCACGGCCCGAAAGTCCCCAAAACCCGTCGCTGGTATCTTCTGGGCCGGTACTGGCCGGACCGGCGACCTCATTACCCCTGGAGGTGGGCGAGAAGACGTTTAAACCACCGCCCCTCTCGGACAGGAAACGGCCCACCCCAACGACTGCATTGACAGCAACGACCGGGTCATTGCCGGAGGAAAGACCTTTTTTTGATAAGCAGATTGACCCGCTTCCCGGTAAAGACAGCGCGGGAGACGACCTCACCGATAAAGGGTTATTCCTAAAACCTAAAAATTCACGATCGATGCACGACTTGGGACTTTTATCAGAAAGTGTACGTGAGCCTGTCAGTAAGGGGGGTGTTGATGTCCCGAAGCAAGACGTAAAGGACGCTTCAGGGCCGCCTGTCGAAATAAATACCGGCGAACGGCCCTGGCCTGAAGCCGTCTATTATGAAATGGGAAACAGCGGTAACAATGCATCGAAGGCTTGGGCCAATCTTCCCCTAATGGAGCATGAGGTTCCCGGTCCCGAGACCAGGCCCAAAGCGGCGCCGATGGCGCGACCACCTGTGCCCGTTTCTGACACCCGGTGGCCCCAAGAAGAGGTCCCGGTTGCGGATGTTGCGCCACCACCGTCGATCTTTTCGGCGGCTGAAGGGTGGCAGCCCGGCGAGTCTCTGTCCTCCTCGGTTCCGGAGAATCATTGGCCGCCCCTGTTGCCGGACCAGCAGCAGGACACATATATGACGCCGCGTTCGCTGTGGAACGAGAGCGAATATCGCCGCCGGCTGCTAGATGAACAACGGGGAGTGTAATGGAAAAAGCGGTTTTGCTGATCGAACATTCGGGAGAGCATCTGCGTTGCCTGTTGAATCCTGAGCACCTTGAGTTGCGGCGCCACGCTGGGGTGGTTTCGCGGCGTTCACTGGGCGGGGCCATGGCCGGTGCCAGCTTGAGTGACGATCCATTACTGTATGTGGGCGGCGGCCGGACCGAGTTTACCCTCGATCTGTTATTTGACGTCTCCCTTGCGGTGCGGGGGTCGAATTCGGCGCCGCTGGACGATGTGCGGGAACTTACTGGACCCCTTTGGGATCTAGCGGAAAACAGCGTCTCCGGAGATCGCCGCGGTCGGCCGCCGACAGTGCGTTTTTTATGGGGCACCAGTTGGAACCTGCCCGGGGTGGTGGCCGCGGTTTCCGAGCGGCTGGAACATTTCACCAGGGAAGGCAAACCCCATCGTTCTTGGTTGCGGCTGCGTCTGTTGCGCGTAGCCGTTGCCGAGGAGCCCGAACCTGTTGAACCCACGGCTCCTCCCCTTGATCGGGAAGAAGCTCGTCAGCGTCTTGCCGGGAGCGAGTTGATTACCCACGAACCGGTAGGCGGCGACCGTGGAGGTGAACGGCTCGACCAGATCGCCGCCGAGCGTTTCGGACATCCCGGGTATTGGAGCCTGCTGGCGGAGATCAACGACCTGCACGACCCGCTCCGCCCTGCCGGCCAGCCGTTGCGGGTTCCGGCGGATCCTTCCCTTATTAACGGCGGGGGCAGAGCATGAAACAGATTCACGCGCTGCCCGGCCTTAGGGTGGAAGGCGTCGAGCCAGGTAAGGGGTTTCAGGTATCCCGGTTACGGATTGTGCAGCGGTTGAATGCGCCGAGCCAATGCCAATTGAGTTGGAGTGCCTTGACCTCGGATACTTCCGCCCGTCAGCAGATCGCGGTGAAGCCGGGGGATGGGCTCAGCGTGCATATCGACGGCCAGCCGGCGGCGGTCTTCAGCGGCGAGGTGGCCAGCGTCGAACACCGTCATGAGCCGTCCGGCGCATTTACCCTGTGCGTGCGAGCTTACGATGCACTGGGCCGCTTGCAACACCGGCAGACCGTTCGTACCCATGTAGAAACCACCACCGCCGAACTGACCCGGACCCTCGCTAGCGAGGCGGGAATAAACGCCGAGGCGAGTGCCGAAGGACCGGTCTGGCCACGTATCGTGCCCCGATTCGCTCACGATCTCGCTCTATTACGGGAGTATGCTGCACGTAGCGATTTGCACTTCTTTGTGCTGAACGAGACTCTGTGCTTGTTCTCCCTCCAGGCCCTGGAAGACGATATTCTGGAACTGTCCCTGGGGGAGAACCTGTTCGAGGCGCGATTGGAGCGCAACGTCCTCCGGTCCGTGAATACGGTGCGGCTGTTGGGCTGGGACCTCCATACCGGCGAGCCCCGTCAGGTTCAATCTCAAAGGGCGAACAACATTACGGTCGGGGAATATTCCACCGGTGAACGAACCCTTCTGGGAGCCGTGGTGGAGAGCGACAGAGAGGCCGAAGCTCTGCTAGCCGCTGAACTGGAACACAATCAAGCCGCTAGTGAAGTCCTGTGGGGCGTGGCAGAAGGCGACGTGGCTCTGAGACCAGGCCGCCGGGTCAGGCTGCGGGGCGTCGCGGTAGGCAAGGAAGGTCCTTACCTGCTCAGGACGGTAGTGCATACCCTGGATGCCGACAGCGGCTACATCTGCGAACTGGATACCCGTCCCGAATCGCCCGAGCAGCCACAAGCGTTACCGGCACTGGTAGTCGCTGAAGTCTGCGATGTGGACGACCCCGAAGACTCTGGGCGGGTTCAAGTCAGCCTGAACAGCTTTGGCGATGCCCTGAGCTCCTGGATGATGGTCCTACAGCTCGGCGCGGGCAACGACAAGGGCGTGGTGGTATTGCCAGAAGTTGGCGACCGCGTACTGGTGGCCCTACCGGACGGGGATCCCTCACGGGGGATCGTCCTCGGCGGGCTGTTCCACCGTGACGGCCCACCCCGCGATCCGAACGCCGCGCACCGTTCCGGCGAACACCGCCCATACAGCCTGGTAACACGGGGAGGACAACGCATTCAGCTCAACGATGCGGATGGCTCCATCCACCTGCAAAATTCTGAGGGTAGCTTCCTGTCCCTCACCCCCGACGGATTGTTGCTGCATGCCGAAGGGGAATTAGTGATCGAGGCTCCGGGCAAACGCCTGGTCCTCGGTGCCGACCGGATTGATATGCAACGGAGAACCTGAATGAAGTTATTGACGGAGGATGCAGATCTGCGCTGCGCTCATGAACTGGGACGGGTGGGCATTACGACGAGCCAGGACTGGATCCGTATCGAGGGTCGCCGGGTACTGGTGGAGCACGATCCCGTGTCCCGTTCCATCGGCGGTTGCCCCAACTACGGCCCGACTATCAAGCCCTGCACTTTAACCCTGGCGGTGCAGCAGGGGTATTCCTCGCTGGTACGGATCGATGGTCGACGGATATGTCTGGACACAGTGATCGGACTGACCGATGGCACCCCCCCCGGCACGGTAAAGTATCAGGTGCGTAACAGCGGTCAACAATTCGTGGAACAGGAGCAGCCATGAGAGGATCCGTAGATCGTGCCTGGCTGTTCGATCTTCCGGCGGGGGCGATAGCTTCCGATCCGGGGGATGCGCCCCGCGGCCTGACCCTCGGTGCTACCGGCGCCATCGCCATGGTCGAAGAGGGGCGAGCCGTGCGCCAGGCCATTCTATTACTACTGAGTACTCGGCCAGGCGAGCGGATTATGCGGCCCGATTACGGCTGCTGGCTGCATCGGCTGGTATTTGCGCCGAACGATGCCGGCACCTCCGGGCTGGCGATTCATTACGTGGGAGAGGCCCTGCGGCGCTGGGAGCCGCGGGTGACGATTGTCCGCCTGGATGCGGGCGCCAACCTGCACGGTAGTGGCGACGCTTCCGTGCTGGATATCGTGCTGGAATACCGCATCCGCCGTACTCTTTGGGAGGAGCGCCTGACCATTGGTTACGACCTGCATGGCGCCCGGCTAGTTACTGTTCCGACGGAGCAAGATTTACAACAGGGGGATTTCAAGGCATGAGCCTGCCGACACCCAAGCTAGACGACCGGACCTTCCATGACCTTCTGGCCGAAGCCAAGCGAATGGTTGGCGAGCGCTGTCCTGAATGGACCGACCTAAGTGCCAGCGATCCCGGGACCACCCTGCTGGAGCTTTACGCCTTCCTCACCGAGGTCATGCTTTACCGCATCAACCGCCTGCCGGAAAAAGCCTACATCGAGTTTTTGCGCATGATGGGAGTCAAGCTGGCGCCCCCGAGCGCCGCCAGGGTAGCGCTGCATCTGCGACGTACCGAGGGTATCACCCGCCGGATCGAAGTGCCGAGGGGCACTCGGGTGACGGTCTCCCGCAGCGCCGAGGGGGAAGAGCCGCCGGTCTTCGTTACCGTGGCAGCCGTTACCCTGGAGTCAAATCAGCAAAGCACCACGGTTCTGGCCCATCACTGTCGATTGATCCAAGGAGAGGCGCTGGGGGTGTCCGACGGTCTGCCGGGGCAGAATTTTCAACTGCGCAATGCGCCGGTGGTCGCACCGACTGGCGATGAGCTCGACCTGGTGGTGGCGGTGGAAACCACCGAAAAACTCGATGAGCGCGTCCCTTCTTTAAATCACGAGGGCGCCACCTTTCGGGTCTGGCGGGAAGTGGCGCATTTTGCCCGCTTCGACGGCGATGACCATGTCTACGTCGCCGACCGGGCTACCGGCATCATCACCTTCGCAGCGTCGGTCCGTGCCGCGGGAGCAGATACCGGCAACGGCTTGAGCAGGACAGCCGAGGCTGTCGCCGCGGTACCGCCAGCCGGCAAACGCATCTGTGCCTGGTACCGCTGCGGAGGCGGTCCGGCGGGTAATGTGGCCGCCCAGGCGCTCACCGTGCTCAAGGATCCGATCCCCGGTTTACGGGTCGACAATCCCGAGTCAGCGGTCGGTGGCTGCGAGGCCGAGTCGCTACAGAACGCTCTAGTACGAGGGCCGCAGGAACTGCACAGTCTTCACCGTGCGGTGACCGCGCGGGATTACGAAGCGGTGGCTCTACGAGAGGGCAGCGTGGGCCGCGCCCATGCCGTCGCCCGCGCCGAACGCTGGCGTTTCGCCGACCCCGGCACGGTACAGTTGCTGCTGGTTCCGGAACTTGCGCGCAGTGCGCAACAGCTATTTAGCAAAACACAGCTCGAAAACGCTCAGACCGAAGAAGCCCTGACCAGGGTACGGCAGTCGATCGACGAGCGACGCCCGTTGGGCACCTCTTGCGTTGTCGACTGGTACCGTTTTAAGCCGATCCGGGTACATGCACGGTTGGTGCTACACCCGGAAGAAGACCTGCAGGCGGTACGCAGCCGGGTGGTGGCCCGTCTCTGTGAATTGATCAATCCCCTGGGCAGCCATCCTCTGCGCCGCCGACTCCATGCTTCCGATATCTACCATACGGTGCTGAACGAACCAGGTGTGCAATATGCCGACGGCGTAAGGTTTTTCGTCGACCAGGCCCCAGACGCCCAGGTCGGTGCGGTGAAGGTCGATCCTTTTCACCGCGGCCTGTGGTACGTAGCCGCTGGCGACCGTATGTTTCGTACCATGGACGACGGTTTAGGCTGGGAACTTCTAGATCAGTTCGACGGCGAGAGTGTCGAACAGGTGGCCTGCTGTGATTGCAAGCCAGGCCTGGTCGCTGCCATATCCCACCAGACGGGCGATGACGGCGAGATAAGCCGAGTGCGCCTGAGCGAAGATTGCGGACGGAACTGGACGACGGTTCATGAATTGGGATTCCGGGTCAACGATGCGGCCTGGCTTTGTCGCGGCGGTACCCCGGTTCTGTTGTTGGCGACCGATGAAGGACTTTTTCAGGTACCGCCAAATTCCGGACCGGTGCCGGTACTGGTCGACCCGAACGACCAAAGTCTTGGCTTTTACGCCGTAGTGACGGTAGAAGCTCCACGGATCGGAACCCAGGTCGCCGTAGCGGCGCGCAACAGCCTCGGCGTCTACCTCTGCCCCGATGATCAGTTGGAAGGATTCCGGAACATCGGCCTGACGGGGCGAGACGTCCGGATACTGTCCCCTCAGCGCATTGGTCCCCGTGCGTTTTTATGGGCCGGCCTAGGGGCAATGGGCGGGGCGGAAGGGGACGGATGCCAGCGTTGGGAACTACGCCGAGATCCCGAAGAAATTGACGGTTGGACAAGCATGGGAAGCGGCTGGCGCGGCGGTTCTTGTCGCGCTCTTGCCAGCCACGGCGAGCATGTCTATGCGGCAACCTTCCATGCTGGCGTATTGTCCATGGACAGCTCCCGCAAGGATCCCGCCTGGCAGGTACCCGGCATCGACTGTGGCCTGCCGCTGCGGGACACCGAGCGTCTGCTGCACCGGGTGAACGATCTGGCCGTAGCACCGCCCCTGGTTCAGGCCAACGATGCGGAGACGATGCTGTTGTGCGGAAGCCCCAAGGGTATCTTTCGCAGCGACGACAATAAACGCTTCCGCTTGGTATCGGATACCACCTTTAGTGAACTAGTCACCATTGGTGAAGGATATCTATTCTGCAGCGATGAACACCAGATAGAGACGGTACACGATGGATCGACCTGACATAGAAGCCCTGTTGCCGACCGTTTTCCAAGATGCGGTACGACCCGGCACTCCCCTGGATGCGTTGCTGGAGGTGGCCGCACGACTGCCGGAACCGGTGGAGGAACTGCTCGCCTCGGTGGACCGGTTGTTCGACCCACGCCGCGCGCCGGATAAAATGGTCCCGTTTTTAGCCGCCTGGGTCGACTTGGATCGTTTTCTGGTGCGTCGGTGCGCCGACGGATCGGGAGGCGAACTACCGACCGGGCAGGGTCACTTGCGGGAGTTGTGCGCGGCGGCCGCAGAGCTTTCGCGGATCCGAGGTACCCGCCGTGGGCTGATACGATTTCTTGAGATTGCCACGGGACGAACCGGATTCCGCATCGAAGAGAACCGGGATCACAGCGGAGCAGCGCGACCTTTCCATCTGTTAGTAACAGCGCCCCGGGAAACGGAAGCCCATGCAGAGCTGATCCATGCCATCGTGGCTTTCGAGAAACCGGCCTACGTCACTTACCACCAAGATGAACTCAGTTTCGAATAACGCAAAGGAATCGAGCCATGCCAAATTATTTCGAAATTTCTCCGACGGACGACGTTTTGACCTTACAGCAAGGCCAGGGGGCGGCCGGTTTCGCCGTACGCTACGTGGGCGAGCGGGCGGTAGAGGCAAAAGCAAAAGCCGTGGCCCTGCAGGGAGCCGAGCAAGCCTGGTTGCAGATGGCGAAACCGGCGACCAAAGACATGCAGTCGAACCAGACTCAGACCTTCAAGGTACTGGTGAGCGTCCCCCCCGGCACACCGGCAGGCCGCTACGGTCTCAGATTGGATGTTATGTCCGAGGACAACACCGATGAAGAGTACAACCAGGGACCGGTGATCTCCTTCGAGGTCCCCGAAATGTCGGAGCCGGCCCCGAAAAAAGAAAAAGGATTTCCCTGGTGGATCGTCATCGTCGCTGCGGCGGTCTTGGTGTTACTGGCGGGAGGGATTACCTGGTGGGTAATGAACCGCTCACAAACGACTCAGATTACCTTCAGCGAAGCTGCGGCCGGGGTGATAGAGTCCGATACTTATCTGCAGGAAGGGATAACGAGAGTGGAGATAAAGTCTAAAGCCACGACCTCTGTGGGGGCCCTAAAACCCACAACCCGGGCGGTGGAACGTGTTCCTGCGGGTGCCATACAACCCACAGCCCGGGCGGCAGACCTTCACCGCGCGTCAGCGATGATTCTCGCTCCGGTGTTACCTGGTCACCTGCAAATCTATCGCCCTTATTGTGCGGATGCCTTACCCGCGATCTTGCCGGCGGGTAGTTATAAATTCCAGGAGCCGATTCTCTCCACGGCGTCTCCAGATCAGCTGAACAAGTGCAACGCTATGGCACTGCGGTTCAGCCTACAGCAGCCCGCCTCCAGTGTTTCCGTTGCCTTTTTTGGCGCCAAGGTAGAGTACCAACTCAGGGCTTATGATCGTGACGGAAATGTGGTGGACTCTGACGTAGCAAGTGCCACTCCTTATGAATACGAGACTCCCAGCACCGTCACAGTGAGCTCTGAAGAGGCCCAGATCGACCATTTTGAGTTCGGGCACCAAGGAGCCCTGACGATGATTAAATCGATCGAAATCATAACAGACGGCGGCAAGTAAACGGGGCGATTATGAAGATCAAAACCTTGCAGATTATGCTGGTGCTTGTCACGGTGCTCTGTGCTGTGGGGATCATTGCCGGTTTAGGCAGCGATGGTATGAAGGTGGATAACTTTCGTCCGCCGGCCTGGTTAAAAGCTATGAGCGGCTTGGCTGGCGGCCCTCGTCTTTCCGCACCGGATTTGACTGCCAACGGTGTCTCTCTACAGGAACCGCTGGTATTGCCCGGCGGCAGGACGCGGCAATTCAATGTCGCAAGGGCCGATGATGAGGTGCGCAGGGTCGCTTTTCTGGTGACAGGATCCAGCCATGGCGCATTGAATATCCGCTATACACCAAATTCTGGGCAGAGGTTAAAAGGCAAAAGCGTCGATCCGCAGAACTGGCCCAACGAGGAAAAGGGCGATCCGAGCTTCGTGGTGTACAGTGGCGGCGGAAAATTCGTATTTACCAATGCGGGACCCGGCAGTATCAAGATTCGGTTGGAGGACTAACGCATGAGCCCGCTTCAGAGTCTGCGCAAACCGCTCTTTCTGCTCGCCTTGATCGTGCTCAGTGTCGTGCTGCTTGCTGAACTGGGGCTGACAGTGGCGGCTCCCTTGCTGGGGCGCTCCACCGGAGCTGTAGGTTGGGGGATACCCTGTCTGGCGCTACTGGACGGCCAACTGGTCTTCACCGCGCTGCTGATGGGGGGGCCGCTGGTATTTCCGGAGCGGATTACCGGCCGCATTCAGGGGCTAGCCACTTTGATTGTATCTCTACTGCTGCTGCTGGGCTGCCTAGCGGCCGGCGTAGCGGCCATCGGATTGCTCATGCTGCTCATCGGCTTATTGCTCGCCCTTCCCTTCGGACCGATAGCTTATGCCGCCATGGGTTACGCTACGTTTCCCACCGGCGCCGCTGCCACCACCCTGGGACTGCTCATGACTGGCAAGCTGATCGCCAGCGGCGCGCTGGTAATGGCCCATCAGCGTTTTCTGCAGAACAAGGGGCTGATTCTGTTGATCGCCACCTCGCTGCTGGCCACCATCATCGTCTCCTTCCTGCACGGCATGGTGCCGGGTTTCCTGGTGAGTGTGACCGATCTCATCGCCGCCCTTATAGTCGTGATACTGGCGGCGGTCTGGGTGATTGTCAGCCTGGTCTTCTCCATTATCGCCGTGATCAAGGCCGTGGCTTAGGAAGCAAGGTCTTTGTGGATTTCCGCTAGCAACGCTGTCTGGAATTAAACCGAGTCCCCTTCACGGCCATGCCATCTCATATCTCCATCGGTTGACATCAAGCTTTTGTGGTATAGTTTAAGAACCTCAATAGCAACAGAGGTTTCTAAATCCAAAGGAGGAAGACGTTATGCTAGTCTCTGATCCGCCGGACCAGATGGGGAAATTTCTATACAACTAAAACTTGAAACATCTTGGATCGCAGAAGTCGGGTGATCCGATAAAGATTCCCACGACGGGAATACTCAAAGATTTAAATGAACGCAAAACGCCCCGAAAATATTCGGGGCGTTTTGATTTTGTGGGCTGTAGACCTATGTGGCGTAGCACCGTCTTTCAGACCTAGACGTCTGAAGGAAGTACACGGCTCACGGATCCAATTTAAACCCATCGCCAGCATACTGGATGTTGGCGGCATCGTCGGCGCGGGGCGGAGAAACAGCGTGAATTCCGCCGCAGATGGGGCAACTGCCAACATGGGTGGTCAAGACAAAGGGCGCGCCGCACCCCTGACAAAAGGTACCGAGCCCCCCGCCGGGAAGCGGGCGCTCTCGCACAGCGCCGTCATGAGCTTGCGCCACAAATTCCACTAGTTCCCGTCCTTCGGAAAACGGTCCGCCTGCTCCCTGTGCACAGCTCCCTCCGCATCCTGCCATATCCAAGTCTCCTTTTAAGCAAGTGATTGTCTTTTTTGTTGGGACAACCATAGCAAGCCGTAGCGGGGACCTACCTGACATGGATCAAGAAAAGGCCCTTTGTCCTTTTTCTTCAGTCGTTCAAACTCCCCAGCAACCGTTGACAAAGCAGCAAGAGACCGCCTTAGTTCCCTTGTATCAGGGCAGGCTATCCTGCCAATCATAGTTGACCGGCAGCACCCGCCCCCCCGCAAGACCTAACCCAGAGAAGTGATGCCTTCTCAGGGCCTTTCTGCCTCCTTGAGCTGGATGTCATCATACCAGGCCAAGGCCGAACCGCCGGTGTTGTCCGAGTCGGTCATCACAGCAATGGCGCCGGCCAGAGGTGGCTCTTCACCAAAGATCGCCCGATAGTCTGCATAGACATTTCGACTCTCGATCATCCACTTGCCGGCATGCTCATCTCCGCTCTCCAGTGCGATCATGATGGCCCTAGAGGTAAAGGAATTCGGCACGACCGTCCCCGGCGGCAGCTTATTGGCCCAGATGTAATTAATAGCGCGGGTTTTAGGAAAGAACCAGTGGGGAAAGATGACGTAAACCCGGGCGGCATAGTCATCTCCCGCCTTGCTCCTGGCATCCCCCTTCGCCAGGACATTTTGCACCTTCCAGCGCCAGGAAAGAACGGGGAATTTCTGCAGGTCGATCTGCTGCTTCAGAATCAGAGCGGAAGCCACACCGTGGGACTCGGCCTGCAGGACGTTTCCCGTTGCTTCCCGGACCACCCGGTAATCGGTCCGCCCCTTGAACTCCTTTACCTGCCACACCGGACGCAAACCCTTCTCGAAATCATCAATGAACCGGCCCTTTGCTTCGGCGAAAACACAGAGGGGCTGCAACAGGAGCAGGATTAGCAGCAAAAGGTATTTCATTAACAACCTCCCGAATGAGCCACAGGCCCAGAAGAAAACGCCTGACCCTGCTCGCCCGTCTTTGTCCTATCAATAAACCCCGGCGTAGACCAGCTCGATCCAACGATCCCCGGTGAAGAGCCCGTCGGCACCTGTCGGACCGACAGGCGCGTGCCTACCAGTATAGCTCAGTATCTCAACCAAAAACCACACTAGCTTAGAGGGGGCCAACGGAACTATTTGACGTACGCTCTTGGCTCACTTATTCTTTTAGGGCTGTACTTGTTGTTGAGCGTCACCACCAAGTTAACCCGGCATGCTCAAGCATCTCAGGGAGGAATCTGCCATGAAACCGGTACGTATCGCCATCATCATTCTTCTATTGCTGCTGGCTTCTCTAGCCGTAGTGTTTTTTTGGCCGGGGAAATCATCCGAACCGCCTTCCATTTCGGAATTGGGGATACCTCCGGCGGCCCTTCAGGAAGCGGAACCGGAAATTCGATATCCCCTTCCCCAAGCGCAACCCGCTTCACCGGGAACAGAAGAGCAGGCCATTCCGCCGTTGCCCGAACTTGGCCAAAGCGATGTCTTTACCAAGGATCTCTTGACGCAACTCTTCGGCGAACCGGCCCGAAAACAACTGTTGGCGCCTCAGCAATTTATTCGGCGCCTGGTGTTAATCATCGATGCCCTGCCCCGTAAGGACCTGCCCCGACAACATCTGCCACTGCGCGCAGCAGGCGGGCGCTTTGAAATCGCGGGAGAAGAGGGCGCCAAAGTCATCGCCTCGGCAAACTTTCTCCGCTATGCGCCCTACGTCAAGCTGGCCGAAGCAGCGCCGACCGACGGGCTGGCCAAAGCTTACCTGCGGGTCTATCCCTTACTGGAAGAGGCGTACCAAGAGATGGGTTATCCCAAGGGATATTTCCATGACCGCATGATCACTGTATTGGATCATTTGCTGGCTACCCCAGAGCCTAAGGGGCCGATCCCTGTGGTGAAGCATGTCACCCAGTACCGCTATGCCGATCCGCAACTGGAATCCCTGTCGGCCGGTCAAAAGACCCTACTGCGAATGGGTTCGGAGAACGCGCGCAGGATCAAAGCTGTATTACAAAAACTCCGTAAGCAACTGGTCGTCCCCCAGCCCGTCTCCTGAGTCGAAAGATGCCCCAAAGGCAGGCGCCAGGGTTGTACAAACCCTTGGCCTTGTTGATCGTTTAGGCTTATCCAACAAAAATGGGGCAGGCGCCTGTAGCGCCTGCCCCCTTTTTCTTTTATGGCTAAATTTTTACTTGCCGCAGCATTTCTTGTACTTCTTGCCGCTGCCACAAGTGCAAGGATCGTTACGACCGATCTTGGTGACGTTGACCGACTGCCCCTTGACGATGGTACCCTCAAAAAACAGCCATTGTTTCTTGTCGCGCTTGAACTGGGCGCGCTCATGATGGCTGCGAATACCGCCTTTGTCGCGAAAGCGGGCGATAAATTCAATCTCCCCCTCCTCGTCCTTCGGCCCGCCATCGGTGCTGCCCAGAATCTCCAGGCCGTGCCATTCGGACTTTTCGGCCCAGTCTTGGGTCGCCTTGTGATCGTAGCCTTCACGAGAATCGGGATGAGTGCTCTCATAAAGAAAATCAACATCGACCTTCACGTGGGCAGTGTACCGCGCACGCATCTGTTGTTCGGCCGTTTCAGGCAATTTCTTTCCGGTGATGATCGGTTCACAGCAGGCAGCGTAATCGTTGCCGCTACCGCAGGGACAGCTATTCATAATAAGTCTCCTTCATAAATCGGTTTCAAAAGTCTGCCGAAGTCTATTCAGCCACGAGCAGCGTGTCAAGGCCCGACTAGGGAGAAAAACTGGTACGGTTCCATCTAACCGGATCCCAAAAGAGTGATATAGTGGCTTTCCGGTTAAAAATAGGCTGTTCTTGGCGCAAGAATTGATCCTGATTTCAACTACTTATAAAACATTGAAAACGCTCATTGGCCCCGACAGGGGCCAAAGTTCAAGAGGTATCAAGGTGGAAATAGCTATTATTGGTGGTGGGGCGGCCGGTTTCTTTGCGGCGATTGCCGCGAAAGAAAATTATCCGCAGGCCAGCGTGGTTATTTTTGAAAAGTCGAAAACCCTGCTGGCCAAGGTCATGGTTTCCGGTGGTGGCCGCTGCAATCTGACCAACGCCTGCTCCAGCATCAAGGAACTGTCCGAAGCTTATCCCCGGGGCGAGAAGGCTTTAAAAAGGGCGTTTCGAATCTTCGACAACCAAGATGTGATGCACTGGTTCGAGTCGCGCAACGTTCCCTTGGTCACCCAGCAGGACCACTGCGTTTTCCCCCTATCGCAAGATTCGCAAAGCATCATCGATTGTTTTTTAGAGCAAACCCGCAAATTAAATATCAAAATCGAGCTTGAAACTGGCATAAAAACCATCAAAAAGACCACTGACAGTCTGCAACTAGGCTTTATCGGGGGGAAGCTTCCAGATCGAAGCTTTGACAAGGTCATCGTTGCTACGGGCGGCTGTCCGCAACGCACCGGCCTGGAGTGGCTGGAAAAGTTAGGTCACCAAATCGCCGACCCGGTGCCCTCTTTATTCACCTTCAAAATGCCCGATGAAGCGATCACCGAGTTGATGGGGATCGTGGTAGATCCGACCCAGGTGAGCATTCAGGGGACCAAGCTTAAATCCGAAGGCCCTTTGTTGATCACCCACTGGGGCATGAGCGGTCCGGCGATCTTAAAACTGTCCGCTCTTGGAGCGCGATTGCTGAGTGAAAAACACTACGACTTTAAGATTCAGGTGAACTGGACGAATGTGCGCAACCAGGATCTGGTCGTGGCTGAGCTGAAAAGGATTACGGCTGAGCATCCGAAAAAGATTTTATCCAACCTCAGACCCTACGCTTTGCCTGAAAGGCTATGGAATTATCTGCTTGAAAAGAGCAACCTGTCGCCGAGCAAAAAGTGGGGCGAACTGGGGAAGGCCGGTTTAAACAAGATGGCCGACCTGCTCACCAATGATGCCTATTCGGTGAGGGGACAGACCCAATTCCGGGACGAGTTTGTCACCTGTGGCGGGGTTAGTCTGGAAAGCATCGACTTTAAAACGATGCAGAGCAAGGTCTGTGACAATCTGTATTTTGCTGGAGAGGTGATGGACATTGACGGCATTACCGGGGGCTATAACTTTCAGGCCGCTTGGACCACTGCTTTCATCGCAGCCAAATTAAACTAAGCATCGCTATTAGCCGGCTATTTATGCACGCAGAAAAA
The DNA here is from genome assembly GCA_013619105.1 of Desulfuromonadales bacterium. Taxonomy (GTDB): domain Bacteria; phylum Desulfobacterota; class Desulfuromonadia; order Desulfuromonadales; family Syntrophotaleaceae; genus Syntrophotalea_A. The sequence goes on along the minus strand of JABXKU010000019.1, from coordinate 4,185 downwards.
AAAGACTCTCTGGATTTAGCCCTCTGCCGGGAATGCGGTGGCCGGTGTTGTCAGGCCAGCCCTGGCACCTGGATCGACCCGGAGCGCTTCTTTGCCCTCTTTTTCGCAGGGCAACGTTTGACTGTTGAGCAACTGCGGGAAAAATTGCCTGCATTGGGACTGGTACTCTGGGAGAAATCTGGAGTGCCGATGCCCGCTCCCCGGTCATTAACCTCAGGATGCGCGTTCCTCGGGCCGGACGGCTGTCGTTTCCCCCCAGATGAACGCCCTTGCCAGTGTCTAGCCTTGATTCCAGATCCGCAGACCCTGGATCAGGCACAGGGCTGTCTCTGCCAACTGCCAAAAGAGTTCAATCGGGCTGCGGCCAGACAGCGCTGGCAAAAATATTGGCAGATGTTTTAACCCATGCCCTTCCAGCACGATATACTACCGTAAGAAGCTGAAATGAATGCTTTACTGATATTATCTTCAATCGCTTAATCTATGGAGGACCTGATGTTTCGTGAATTTTTAAATGACTGCATTGTCAGCCCTTGGCGTCAGGATGTTGCCCCTCACCTGGAAGACCTTTGGCAGTCCGGCCTTTTTAGAGGACTCATGGCGGTCCTGCTGGTGGGCTTTTTGATATACAGATCTGTGCGGAAAAAATAAATCACCCGAAGAGCAATATTGGACAAGAGGTTACATTTCGGGTAAAAATAGCCGCTTTATTACTCACGTCCTAAATGGAGAATTAATCATGGCCAAAGCAAGCGCTCGGCACATTCTGGTGCCCACCGAGGAAGAATGTCTTACCCTGAAAACCCAGATCGAAGGTGGCGAAGACTTCGCTGCCGTCGCCAAGCAACACTCCAAATGCCCCTCGGGCAAGCAGGGTGGCGGTCTGGGTGAATTTCGTCCTGGTCAGATGGTCAAGGAATTTGACGACGTGGTTTTCTCCGGCGAAGTTGGCAAGGTCCTCGGCCCGGTCAAGACCCAGTTCGGTTACCACCTGATCGAAATCACCAACCGCGCAGACTAAAAAATTATGTTGTCGAACCAGCCGTGGGGGCACTAGCCCCTCGGCTGGTCAACGAAATATTCCCCTGGAAGAATGCGGTAGTAGCTCCTGCTTACCCCTGCCTTACCCCCCCCTCAAGAGAGCAACATGATTTCTGAACTAATGGCCATGCTCGATCGCCTACAGGGCGAGGTGTTCTTTTTTGTTGAAGACGGCCCCCTCAAACACAAGCTCATCGAGCGCTACCTGGACGAAGAGGAGTCACAGAGCGACATCCTCGACTTCGAGCTCGACGCTGCGCTGCGAATACAGCGGAAAGAAGGCACGGCGATAGCGAAAATTGAAGGTCGCTTGGAGGTGGGTGATTTTCTATATCAGACCAACTTTGCGATTCAAGACTTCGCAGCCGATGAGATAACCGAACTGCTGGCATACGGGAAATCACTCTGTCCTACTCCTTCCAAACCGAAGGCGCGACTCGACCGGAATATCCTGCGCAAGAAAAACGGCCGGGGCATGCTGGGCATCTCTGCAGCAGCCAAGGCACTGGGTCTATCTCAGCGGGCCTTAAAAGCCCTGATCCCCTGCAGCGAAATACGCGTAGAGGAGAAAGACGGAGAAAAGGTCATTGAGGAATACTACTGGGAAAAGGATCTGCTTGGCAGGTTCGTAAGCATAGGCGCGGCGCACAAAGAGGGGCGCGAAGCCAATCGAGAGGATGTAACCTGCATCACCGAGTGGTGCTGCGATGGCGATCGACAGTGGGCCCGAGACCTCATCAATGAATTTCTAAAACAGCGCCACCTCACCGAAGATTAAAATCTAAAAACCGGTTCCAAATCCTCTGCCAGACAGCGAAAGTTTTAGCTAGTGACCATCCGGAAACTCTGGATGGACACAGCGCAGTTTTCATGTGGGGAACTAGCTGATGCGGCGAATTTTGAAAAACCGCCCTTTGATTTTATTCGCGCTCAGACGCTCTAAAGCAAGCTTGGCGCTGGCCCGGCGTATGGCGACATAGATGTGAAAATCGAAGACGTTGATCTTACCGACTTCGCTGGCGGCAATGCCCGCCTCGCCGGTCAGGGCGCCCAGGATATCGCCGGGACGCACCTTGTTTTTGCGGCCGCCGTCGATGCACAGGGTGACCATCGGTGCCTCAAGGGAGGCTGCCGTCGGCATGGCCAAGGTGTCCAGTTCGGCGCGGGGGATGGTTTCTCCGAGATAGTCTTCAATAGCCGCCACTCGGCGATTGTCCGCCCCAGTCACCAGACTCAGCGCCAGACCCTGCTCCCCGGCGCGACCGGTACGACCGATGCGGTGGATATGTACTTGCGGATCGCGGGTCAGCTCGTAGTTGATCACCGCGGTCAGTTCCTTGATATCGATGCCCCGTGCCGCGACATCGGTGGCGACCAGCACGGATGCGCTTTTATTGGCAAAGCGGGCCAGCACCTCATCGCGCTCGCGCTGTTCCAAATCACCATGGATCGCCAGCGCCGAGAAACCCCGCTCCGTCAGCGCCTCGGCGACCTCCCGACACTCCATTTTAGTATTGCAGAAGACCAGGGTCGATTCCGGCCGGTAATGGCCAAGCATTCGGGCGACAGCAGCCAGTCGCTTCTCTCTATCGACCCCATAGAAACACTGCTCTATCTGCTGGCCATCATGGACCGACTCGACCTTGACCGTGACCGGTTGATGCTGCACCGTTGCGCTCATGGCAGCGATGGATTCGGGGTAGGTGGCCGAAAAGAGCAGGGTCTGCCGATTGCTCGGCGCGGCGGCGATGATGGCGGCGAGATCATCTTGAAAACCCATGTCGAGCATACGGTCGGCTTCATCAAGAACCAGCATACGCAGTGCCTTCAGCTCAAGACTGCCCCGCTGCAGATGATCAAGGATACGGCCGGGGGTGCCGACCACGATATGGGCGCCGTGTTCGAGGGAGCCGAACTGGGGACCGATGGGGACACCGCCACAGAGGGTGAGTATCTTAATGTTGTCGGTACAGCGGGCCAGTCGCCGTAATTCCTTGCCGACTTGATCGGCCAATTCGCGAGTCGGGCACAGCACCAGCCCTTGTACGCTGAAGCAGCTCACCACCAGCCGTGACAGAAGGCCAATGCCAAAGGCAGCCGTCTTACCGCTGCCGGTCTTGGCCTGGGCGGTCACGTCGGTCCCGGCCAGAATTAGCGGAAGGCTCTGGGCCTGAATCGGGGTCATCTCACTGTAGCCGAGGGACTCCAGGTTTTTCAGCATCGGGTTATTCAGGGGCAGGCTGGCAAAGGCGGTGGGGATCATGGGCTGCTTTCTTCTTGAGGATCATTACTAGAGGAATATTGACAAGGCCGACTCAGCGACGCTTCTTTCCCTGGGCTTTGGCCGGCTTGGTCGTCTTGGCCGGTTTAACCACCGACTTGGCCACGGTTTTAAACTCGGGCTCGTAGCCGACGGTGAAACTGCTGCTGGCAACATTCCGCAGGCTGTGGAAATGAGCGTTGTTTTTAGCAAAGGGGCAAATAGGCTGGCTGCAGGACTCAAAGCCAAAACGTCGATAGAAGCCGGGTTTGCCCAACACATACAGGGTCTGGTTTTTGATCGGCTCTTGCCGTAAGGCAAAGTGCAGCAGTTCCGAACCGACTCCCTGCTTTTGAAAGTCAGGAGCCACAGCCATGGGTGCCAGATGCAGGCCGCATACCTCGTGGCCATGATAGGCCAGGGAAAAGGCAACGTAGGCGATAACTTTGTTGGTATGGATAGCCACCCATTCGTGGGTGATTTTATCCTTGGCATGCAGGGCCTGCACCAGGTTGGCTTCGTATCCGCTGCCGGGAAAGGCACGGCCCAATAGGGCATAGACCTTGGAGCGGGTTTCTTCGGTTACTTTTTGTATTTTCATAATTGGAATCCTTTTTCACCGCTGCAGGTCATGAGGAAATCAGACCCGTTTAGGATGCTTTTACGGCAAGGCAACACCGGCGGGTCGCGTCCCGCCAGACGCCCTACTTTTTGTCCAAGCCAACAAAAAGTAGGCAAAAAATGGCTGCCACTGCGTGGGGCATACTGTCACGCATGTAAGGAGAAGACTAACAACCCTTGAGCCATTCCGCAGCGGTAGCAATTTCTTTGAGCGGCCCCTCTTCCGAAAGGTTGTTGCTAAAATGATCGATCAGCTTCTCTTT
>JABXKU010000083.1 GCA_013619105.1 Desulfuromonadales bacterium | reverse complement strand
AATGAAAACAAGTATCTAATCATTACCGGATCTAACGTGCCTATAGAAAAATTCTTTAAAATCCTAGGCTCTATTAAATCAACGGATAGTTATGGGGTGCAATGATGGCGTTATCGGATACAGAAAAAACTGATCTCAGTATAATCCTGGAGAAGGTTTTTGGATTTCAAGAAACAAGCCATTGGAATATGAATGAACAGGTCCTTGAAGTCGTGAGCAAAATGGCGAAAGAAGCCCAACAATGTTCAAATGCAATGGATTATGTTCCTCGTCCGTCTTATTTCGTTGGTAAGGATTTTTTCAAAAAACAGCTTCGCGATATTGCGCGACGCGCAACAAGCGGCGAAGGCGAATTTTACGATATCTGTGCAAAAAGCGCTCGTTATAAATGGCGATTTGAAATCGAACGTGCGAGTCAAGGTCTATAAAAAACATTCAACACTGCGTGGCAATCATGTCTCAAACCGTTTTTGACATACTAGCAACCAACCTGCTCAACGAATCCTCCGGCGAGCTCAGATCACCGGAGGAAGAGTTGTACCTGAGCATCCGCGACCATCTACAGCGGCTGTTGAATTCGCGGCGAGGTTCCCTGACCCATTTGCCACACTACGGGATGCCGGATATTGCCGCCCTGTATTTGGGATTACCCTACACCGGCGACCGGATCAAGGCCTACATCCGACAGTGCGTTTCCGATTTTGAACCGCGCCTTAGTCATCCCCATGTCCGAGCCGCACAGCAAGACACGGGTAAGGATGCCACCCCTTTTGAGATTATCGGCGAGACCCCGCAGGGTCGCCGTTTAAAATATATCGCGTCGCTATACCGAAATGGAAATATCGACGTGACAACCAACTGGGAGCACTATCCCCATGGGTAAGTATTTTGATACAGAAATGCGTCTGTTGCAGGAAGCGGCGCAGGAATTTTCTCGGGCATTTCCCGAAAAGGCCCGCATGCTGGGCCTGCAGGACATTAAGGATCGCGACCCCTACGTGGAACGCTTGCTGGAAGGCATGGCCTTTCTGACTGCCGAGGTTAAGCAGCGCATCGATGATGATGTCCCTGAACTTGCTGAAGCCCTTCTGACTCATGTCCGGCCCTATTTTCTGCGCCCGTTTCCTTCCTGCTGCATCACCGAGTTCAGTCCCCGTCCGGGGCAGATGAAACAGACCACAACCCTGCCGAAAGGGACCCGCCTGACCAGCAAAGCGGTGACACTGCCGGATCTTTCCCGACGCGCCGTAAGTGAACGGGTAAGTTGTCATTTCCGTACCACCAGTGATGTGACCCTTCAGCCTATGCGGCTCACGTCCTTTCAACTCACCACCGCTTTTCATGGCCGGCAAGAAATCCAGCTCCATTTTCAATTTGATCATGGGGTCGCGCCGGAGGCGTTGGATCTCGACACCATCAAACTCTACCTGCATGGGGATCCAGCGGCCGCCATGGCCCTGTATCAGTCGCTCACAGCGCACACGGAACAAGTCAGCATCAGCTTCCCCGGCGAAACCATTCGTCCCTGCATTCTGGGACGCCAGTCGGTTATCGAGCCCTGCCATCTGGATGCCGACAATCTACTGGTCGCGTCTTCGGGTCGAAGTTTTGTCGGTTTCCATCTGCTGCATGAGTATTTTTGCTTCCGCGAAAAGTACCAGTTTGTCGCTCTGCGCAATCTGCAGCATGTAGCTTGGCCGAAAAATTGTTCTGAGTTTATCGTTCATATCGAACTTAGCGAATCCCTGTCCGACGAATTTCGCCTGAGCAAGGATAACTTCCGGCTGCATTGCGCCCCTGCCGTCAATTTGTTTGAGTCTACCAGCGAACCCATATCCCTCACCCATAAACAGACCGAATACCCCGTGGTTGCCGACACCAATCATCCCGAGGGCATCATGACCTATAGCGTCAACGGCGTTACCGGCAGTCAGGTGACAACGGGACAGCTCCATGCCTACTCCGCCCTGCCCTCATTCAATCACCGATCCGGAGTCGACCGTTATTACCATATCAGCCATCGCATCCGCGAAGGCCGCAGGCCCATGACGTATCTGTCTCTGGGCGGTGTGATGTCCGAAAGGCAGGAAATTCTGTCCTGTGACATTACCGCCTGCAATGGAGCAATTCCTCGGGAACACCTGCAGATCCGGGATATCAAAGCTCCTTCACAGGAGTTCCCGTCCAATGTGACCTGCGAAAACATCACCCGTCCAAGCCGGATGCTGATGCCTCCTGACCGACCGGACTACCGGTTGGCGCTGGTCGCCCATCTGACGGTCAGCTACAACAGTCTGTCCTCCATCGACAGCTTTCGGCAATTACTGTCCCTCTACGACTGGAGCGCCCAGGAACAAGCAGGCAAGCGAATTCGCGGCATCACCCATATCGAGGTGTCACCATTGAACCGCGTATATCGGGGAGCCTTGCTACGTGGAATGGACATTCAACTGTCGATGGATGAGAGCGAATATATCTCGCAGGCAGACGCCTACATGTTCGGCACCATTTTGCACCATTTCTTCAGCATGTACGCAACCATCAACGCCTTTGTGCAAACCGGCTCCCGGTTGAGCCCCTCCAAAAGTGAGATAACATGGGATCCATTGCTCGGGGAAAACTTCCTTATCTGATCGAGGATCTGTTGCACAACCCCTCCGCTTACAGTGCGTTTCAGGCACTGCACCTGATTGAATCCAATCTGGGTGAGGAGGCGATTACCGGCGATAACTCGCAGGGATTCTTTGACATGGCGCCAGCCGCCGAGATGTCTTTTCCAGCCGGCGAGATCCGCCACTGCCGGGTAGATGATAGTGGTCGGTACCGACTGGAACTGAATGTCATGGGGTTTTACGGGGTGGATTCGCCCCTTCCTCAATTTTTCAACGACATTGCAGTATTTGATACCCCTCGCGGAGCCGAATTAAGAGGGTTTCTTGAGCTTTTCAACCAGCGCCTTTATCACCTGCTCTACCAAGCCTGGAAGAAAATGCACCTCCATGGCTCCAGCGATACACACACCAGTCTTTATTCTCGCTATCTGGAAGCTCTGCATGGCGGCACCGGGTCCTGCGAACTGTTAGGGCGGTTCGACTATGCTGGGCTCCTGGCCAGTCGGGTCAAAAATGGCCAATCATTGGCGGACATGCTGGAGGATTTCCTCTCCTTTCCAGTGGTCCTTAAACAGAACATCCCCTGTTGGATAGAGCTGGAAGAAACCGCGTCCCTGGGAGGCGGCCTTACACTGGGTGACAACAGCATGCTGGGCAGTCGGTTGATGGATGTCAACGGCAAGGTCCTAATCCAGATAGGCCCCTTACCGATCTGCGACGCCGGGCAAATGCTGCCGGGGCAACCCTTTGCTGCCACCCTGGCGCACCTAATCCGCGAATATCTGGAGCCTACAATTCAATATGACGTGGAGATACTGATGCAACCCGATTCGACCTATGAATCGACCCTTGGAGGTGAGCATTCGATTCTGGGCTGGACGAGCTGCCTCGGCCATGCCGGCGATGCCATTAACCGCATTCGACTCCCAGGAGAAAGCCTGGACCAGCAACGGCAGTCCCAAAGGAGAGCCACTTGACTGAATTTTGGAAAGAATATTTTCCATATCGAAATCGGGACCGGGCTTTGACTTCGGCTTGAGTTTGAAATAGCAAAAACACAATTAACCTAAAACCCGATTTCGATAGGGATAACGATTTCGATAGCGATTTCGAGGTCGATGATATTTAAATTCTCGGAGGAAACATGAGCACAACACCGATCAAATTACTATTGGGCAAACTCAACGCACATTGCCTGCAGTCCCTTGAGTCGGCAGCTACCTTTGCCGGGATGCGAGGACATTACGAAGTATGTATCGAACACCTGGTGCTCAAGCTGTTGGAAAAGGGCGAAGGTGACTTTGATCTGGTGCTGCGCCATTTCGACGTTAATCTGGACCAGTTATGGCAGGCCATGCTCGACAATCTGGGGTATCTGCGATCCGGCAACCAGAACAAGCCCTCCTTTTCCCCACCGCTGCTACAGTTGTTTGAACGGGCCTGGACCCTTAGTTCACTACGGAACGCTCAAGACCAACTCCGTTCCGGCGCATTGCTCGAAGCACTGCTGGAGATAGCGCCGCGACTCCCTGGTACGGCATGGCTTCCACTGGAGATTGTACCCGCCAAACTGCTGCAATCTCAGCTTTTAGATCTGACCAGTTACTCGGTGGAAAACCCTTTGCCGCCAACAGCGATCGATACCGCCCCGACCTCGGCGTCAACGCCAGAGACTCAGGCGGGCGACACCACAACGCCTCAACTGGATGCCTACACCACCGACTTTACAGCCCGCGCCCGGGAGGGCGGCATCGACCCGGTGCTGGGACGCAACGATGAGATTCGCCAGATCATCGATATCCTGACCCGCCGGCGCAAGAACAATCCGATCCTGGTTGGCGAACCGGGGGTTGGTAAAACGGCCGTGGTGGAAGGTATGGCCTTGCGGATTGTCGAGGGTGGCGTACCGGACAGTTTGAAAAAGGTCCGCCTCGTCGGACTAGATCTGGGTTTGCTGCAAGCCGGAGCCGGGGTCAAAGGTGAATTTGAAAAACGCCTCAAATCAGTGATTGAAGAGATCATCACTTCGCCCAGCCCCATCATCCTTTTTATCGACGAAGCCCATACGTTGATCGGGGCCGGCGGCGAGGCAGGCCAGGGCGATGCCGCCAACCTGCTGAAACCTGCCCTGGCACGGGGGGAACTGCGAACCATGGCCGCAACCACTTGGAGCGAATATAAAAAATATATTGAACGGGATGCCGCCCTGGAGCGGCGCTTCCAGATGGTCAAGGTGGGGGAACCATCGCAAGACAACGCCATCGTTATGCTCAACGGCCTCAAAGGGCATTACCAGAAACATCATGACGTATTGATTACCGACAGTGCGGTTGAGGCCGCGGTCCGCTTGTCTAGCCGCTATATCAATGGCCGCTACCTTCCTGACAAAGCCATCGACCTGCTCGACACCGCTGCCGCCCGGGTCTGCATGGGCAAAGCCGCCACCCCCGCGGAAGTCGACACCGCCCGCGAACACCTGACTTATATCGAGCGACGGCAACAATACCTGGCCGAAGAGGCTACCCAGGGAATCCCGGCTGAACGGGGCCTCTTGGCCACCCTGCAACAGGAAGAACAACAAGCTCGCCAATTGTTGACTAATTTAGAGGATCGCTGGAACGCCGAGCGCACCCTGGTTGAACAGATACAAAAATTCCGCTCCACAGGTAACACCACCCCGGAGGACCTGGAGGTTTTGCAGCAGCAATTGCAAGCATTGCAGCAATGCTTCCCGCTGGTGCAACCCGAAGTCGACGCCGATACCATCGCCCGGGTGGTGGCCGACTGGACCGGGGTGCCCGTCGGCCGGATGGTTAAAGATGACCTGACCAATTTGCTCAATTTCGAACAGACCCTGAGCCAACGCATCATTGGCCAAGATAGCGCCATCCACGCCATTGGACAATCGATCCGCTGCAGCAAAGCGGGCCTACGGGAAAGCCAAGCCCCCATCGGCGTTTTCCTGCTCACCGGCCCCAGCGGAGTGGGAAAAACCGAAACCGCCCGAGCCATAGCCGACACCCTTTACGGAGGCGAACGGTTCATGGTGACGATCAACATGAGCGAGTATCAGGAATCCCATTCCGTCTCCCAGTTAAAGGGCTCGCCTCCCGGCTATGTCGGCTACGGAGAGGGGGGAATCCTCACCGAGGCCATCCGCCAGCGGCCCTACTCTGTGATTCTGCTGGACGAGGTGGAAAAAGCTCACCCCGACGTACTCAACATGTTCTACCAGGTCTTCGACCGAGGCTTCATGCGCGACGGTGAAGGCCGGGAAATCGACTTCAAGAACACCGTCCTCATCATGACCAGCAACCTGGGGGCCGAAGCGATCCTGGATTTATGGCTACCCTCGCAGGAGACCGGCAAAGAGGAATCCCCAGAGGATACTCCGCTAGCCCCGCCCACCCATGGAGCTATGGTCGATGCGGTCCGACCGGCATTGACGGCCCATTTCGCCGCAGCGCTGCTGGCCCGTATGCAGATCGTCCCCTTGCGCCCCCTGGAGCGGGACACCATGCAGAAGATCATCGCCCAAAAATTGGACAATTTCGCCCAACGACTGTCCGACGCCCATGGCATTCAGACGCGCTGCTCAGCGGATGTTATCGAACACCTAGTGTCCCGCTGCCATACCCCAGAGTCAGGTGCCCGGGCCATCAATACCCTGATTGAGCAACAACTGATGCCCGGCATTTCGCGCAGCCTGCTCGGCTTTATGGTGGACGATGATATGCCGCCTCTCATGGCCTTAGAGATCGACGAAACCGGTGAGCTTGGCTGTGTTTTCAGCGATCTGGTGGACGAGGAACCCGCTACGCCGGTCCTTGAGGACGGGATGGGAGCATAAAAAGGTTTTAAAATCCACATCGAAATCCAAATCGGGATCGGCCTTTGACTTGGGTGTGATTTGACATATCAAAAGCATAAAAAACCTAAAACCTAAAACCCGATACCGATATCGATATCGATCCCATGAAATCAAATTTGGATCTATCAAGGAGCAAAATCCATGGCAGCGAAAAACTTCGCTAACCTTTCCCTAGAACGGGCAGCCAACAGCAGTCATTTCGGGTTCCGCATCCGTACCGTTCCAGACGATACCTTTACCGTCGCCTCGTTTTCCGGGGAAAACCATGGTCTTTCTCAAGACTTCCACTTTACCCTGATGCTGACCGCCACTGCCGAGCTACCGGCCTCAACGGTGGTGGGAAACCACGCTACCCTAGAAATACAATGGGGAGGAACCACGCTGTATCTCCATGGCATCGTGGACCATTTCTCTCGGGAAAACGACACCCCTAATGGAATGGCTTACCAGGCCGTCATTTCTTCGCCCCTTTCGATTCTCAAAAAAAACACCAACAACCGGGTCTTCCTGAACCGGACCATTCCCCAGATCCTGGACGATGTGCTGCGCAGCGCCGGCTTTGAAAAGGACGATTATTCCATCGACCTTGCGGAAAGCTACCCTGAGCGGGAATTCACGATCCAATATGCAGAGACCGACTTTGATTTCCTGTCCCGTCTGCTGGCGAGGGCCGGAATCTTCTTCACATTTGAAAGCGATGAAAAGAAAACCCGGCCCGTGTTCTGCGACCAGAGCACCAAGCGCGCCTCCCTGCCCGGGATCTGCGAATTACGGTACCAGCCCCAGAGCGGAACCGCCCGCACCATCGAGTCCATCTATACCCTGAATCCGCAAGCGCGGCTGCTTCCCGGTCGGGTCCGGGTCACCGACTACAATTACCGCACCCCCGAAACCACCCTGGAAGCCCAGGCAAGTTCCGCCATGGACACCTCCATCGGAGAAAAAGCCGTCTACGGAGATCACTTCAAAACCATCGAAGAAGGCCAACGGATAGCCAACCTCAGGCAACAGGCCCTCGACGCCCAACGCATGACCTATGTGGGTGAAACCGATTGCCGCGGCATCCATCCCGGTTATCTCCTGAAGGTCACCAACCATCCGACACACGACCTGAACGACAACTACCTGGTGGTCAGCGTCACCCATTCGGCCGACCAGGGTGCGGCACTTGCCTTCGGGCAGGAGTGCAAGGGCCCGACCTACAAAAATACCATCAGGCTCATCAAGGCAGAAACTCCCTACCGGCCACAGATCCCCAACAAGCGCCAGATTGTCGGAAGTTTTACCGCACGGGTCGAAACCACCGGCACCGAATACGCCTACCTGGACGACCAGGGTCGCTACCACATCCGCGTCGACTTCGACCGTGGCGAAGCAGCCAAGGGAGAAGCCAGCCATGCGGTGCGACTCATCCAGCCCTACGGCGGCGATAACTACGGCATCCACTTCCCCCTGCGCGCTGGTACCGAAGTCGCCCTGACCTGCATCAACGGCGATCCCGATCGCCCCGTCATGTCCGGCGCCCTGTCCAATCCCGAAAATCCCAACGTCGTAACCGCCGACAATGCGACCCAGAATATTATCCGCACCGTCAGCGGCAACGAACTGTTGATGGAAGACCGGGTGGGTCAGGAAAAAATCGAGCTCTTCACCGCCCGACGTAAAAACATCCTGACTCTCGACGCCAACGACGACGGACACAAGGTCAGGTTGGCCACCGAAGAAGGCAAAATGGAGATCTCGGCCTGCAAAACCATGCTCATCGAATCAGGCGACACCCAGACCGTGCAATCCGGTAACGACCACATTGTCACCGTAGAAAACGCCCAGCGGATGATGACCCGCAACAAAGAGATCGCCTACCAGGCCGCCACCGATTTCCGCCTGAAGGCCGGGGACAATATCCGGTTCAAAGCCGAAAAGCAGAACATCGAAATGACCGCCGGCAAAGATATGGTGGTGGATGTGACCCGGGCCCTGTCTGTCGAAGTGCGTAATAAGGATATGGATCTGATCGTTGGCGGCAACCTACACATCAAGACCGCCCGAGACACCAGCGTCATCGGTCAGGGCGGCGGCCCGGTCACCATCAAACAGAGCAACGGCACCATTCAGATCACCACCACGGGCGACTTGGCCATCTCGGCCGGCAAGATCGATATCCACGGCAATAGCATCAATCTCAAAGCCCCAAAAATAAGCGAGAACTGAGCCCATGAAATCAAATATTCAAGCGCTTTTTTCAGACAGCACCAACGAATCTACCGGAGTTGCCAGCGTCACCGATGCCAAACATGGCCATGCCATCATGGTCGATATCAACGGGACCGAGTTTCCGGTTGCCGGCCACCTGAGCCAGGTAGAACTCCTGAAAACCGGGGACCAGGTACTGACGATGCGCACCGCCACGGGGATCATCATCGCCGGTCGGCTTCGCACCGGGGATGAAGCACCTGCACCGCGCCTGCAAGAACAGGATGGCCGTCTGCTGATCGAGGCCACTAAAAGCATCCGCCTGCAGTCCGGACAACACCGGATCGAGGTGCATGCCGACGGCCGCATCGAGCTGGACGGTCAACAGATCACCGGACTGGCCACCGGTCGCCTGCGCCTGCAGGGATCGACCATCGAGTTAAATTGACCATGAGCGTAGTTTTACTCTCCACACATCTCGATTCGGCTCTGGCCCTCTACCGGCAACGCGCTCAACAGCAACAGGTCGCCCTGGTGGATGCACAGCTCATGGCCCGCCAGGAACAGACGCTGCTGACCCATCTGCATGTGCTGTCCCGCTGCGCGCCTCTTGAGATAGAGCTGGCGAAGGAAGCTGATTTTTTCGTCGACTTGGCAAGCCAGCTCCTGGCCCCGTCGGCAGCGGTACAAGAGGCCGGCTACGCCCAGGCTTTGACCCTGCTGCAGGAACCCGGCCCCAGCCGTCAGGCGGCCTTTCAGGCCTTGGCCCTGCTGCCGCCGAAGGAAAAAGACTCCAGCCTGCTTGAATTGTACCGACAGAACAAGGCGCTGCGCGCCTTGCTGTTCGATCTCTGGCGCGAGCAATCGTGGCACGTCCCCGCGGGCTTGGTAAGTGTCGCCGAACTACGCGGCCACGACAACGACCTGCAGATTGCCGCATTGCGTTACGCCGCCAGTCAACCCAAAATCGGACTCGAGCTGTTCACCACCTATTACCAGGGGCTGTTATCAGGGACCGCGCGACCGGAAAAATCGGGCCACCTGCTGGCCACCGCCCTGTGGGGCGGCCTGCTGCGTGGCGAACAGAAACTGGACAAACCCCTGTGGCGCTGCATTGAGTCCGAAACCGAACCGGCGGATCTCTATCACCTGCTGCGGTTGGGCGCCATCATGGCCCTGCCTGAGATCATCCCCGTCATCAAGCAATACAGCGAGCAGCACCCGGAAGCCGCCGCCGAGCTTCTCGCCCTGCACGGTACCGGCCCGGCGCTGCAGTTACTACATAACCTCAGTCGTACCTGCGAACCCTCAGCGGGTGTTCTCGACGCCTGGCAATGGGTCAGCGGTAAACGCCTCATTTCCGGCCCGCGACTACAAGTGGTGCCAGCGGGGGAAAAGACCGCCCCGCCACCGGCGGCCAACACCATCGAACACTGGTGGCAACGGCATCAGACTCAATTGCAGGACGGACAGCGCCTTCTGCTGGGGGCGGTCCTCTCCAAAGAGTACCTGATCCAGCAAAGCCGAACCTGGGCCGGGCGCTATAGTCGCAACCTGCTGGACCTGCTGGCGTACACCATAGGTTCTCCGCTGGGAGTTACCGCCAATGCGGTCCAGTTCCGGCGGGTGCAGGCCATCGAAAAGAATTCGACAATTGCCGCCCCGGCGGAGGAGGAACATGCTTCAGCTTGACAACCGCAGCGACTGGTCAGCCGCGCTCTATCCCGGCTGGGGGCGCAATCGGAAACGCCAGCAGACTCTGGTATTCAAGGTGGGATATTCCTTTGATCCGGCGGGCAACCTGTCCCCCCTGCCCCAGCCACCAATCGAAGAAGTCGACCGTTACCGGGGCGATCCCAAGAGCTCCAGCTTGATTGCCGCCAGCGAGATCGCGCCCTTTAAAAAAGGCGGCGAGCTTCTGCTCTACGGCAGCGCCCACTCCACCGGCCCCGGCGAATCGGTGTTGCGCGTGTTGGTCAGCCTGCGGCAAAGAAACAACGAGTTCTGGAGCAAGGAATTGCGGGTGTTCGGCCGCCGATCATGGAAACGCAAACTGTTCACAGCCATCCCGAGCGCCCCGGATATCATCGAAGAACCCGTGCCCCTGGTCTATGAAAACGCCTACGGCGGTACCGACCCCGGAAATCCCGAACAAACG
>JABXKU010000179.1 GCA_013619105.1 Desulfuromonadales bacterium | reverse complement strand
CTATGAATGAAAATAGAAATAGAAGGACAAAAAAAAGACGCTGGCTCTGGGTCATAGGCGGTATTCTCTTGCTCCTCGGAGTGTGGCAGTTGTTTACGAACATGTATCGGGAGCAAGAGAAAGAACTGCGCCGTCAATTTCGGGAGACCGTAAAAGAAAAATTTCCGGAACAGACAGCGAAATTTTCCCAAACATTCGGATTATTTTTTTTTGAAGCGGATGGGGAATCACCCCGCGGGGCGGCTCTGGAGTGCAAATCCGTCGTTCTGATTCACGGTCTGGACGACCCCGGCGAGGTGTGGCAAAGCCTCGCTCCGGAGCTGGTAAAAGAAGATTTTAATGTGTGGCTGATGCAATACCCCAATGACCAGCCCATCGTGGAGTCAGCCCAGCTTTTTTTCCAGAAGCTGAAAGGACTCAAACAGCTCGGCATCGACCGAATTTCCATAGTGGCTCACAGCATGGGCGGTCTGGTTTCCCGGGAAATGCTCACCAGCCCGGAAATAGCATATAACACCTCTGCGAAAAACAGGCTGGTGCCCGAAGTAGGAGCGTTCATTATGGTGGGAACACCCAACCACGGCTCCGAGTTGTCTCGATTCCGGGTGTTTACCGAAATGCGCGATCATCTGGTCCGGTTGAAAAAAGGTGAAGCAAACTGGCTGGGAGCAATTCTGGATGGCGCCGGTGAGGCCAAAATCGACTTGCTGCCGGGAAGCCATTTTTTGACCGAGTTAAACGGGCGCCCTCATCCGGAGGGGGTGGATATGTTGATAATCGCAGGTATTACCAGCCCCTGGGACGAAAATGACATCAACCGCTGGGTTAGCAACGTACGTCGAAACGTGTCGGCTGATCAGCAAAAATGGGTCGATGATCTTGGAGAAAATATGATTGCAATGACCCATGGATTGGGAGACGGCCTGGTGACCGTTGAATCTGCCCGGCTAGAAGGGGTTCCCCTTCGAACCGTCGACGGCACGCACCTGTCGATGATTCGAAATATCACCAAAGGTAGCCACCGCATCCCTCCAGCGGTGCCGATCATTGTCGATCGATTGAAAAGAGGAGAAGAATAGGAAGGGGATACCATGACTCGCTTCAAACGACGGATGTTTATCGGCACGGCCCTGGTCGTGCTTGTTCTCGTCGGGCTGGTGCTCTTTTTCTACCGGCCCACACGTCTGGCCTTGGAACGCGCCGAGGCTTTTCGATTCCGGCGAATGCTGGTAACCAGGCTGGGCGACCAAGATGCTTATCGGTTCTTCTACGTCACCAATCGTCGTTTGGGAGCCGATGACGGGTCGCTCGAGGAGCGCTTTGGCAATGAACGGGAGAGGGTGCTCAAGTTTGGTTTTTTTGATACCGAGCTTGAACCCACACTGGGCCTCGGCATGATCATCAACCCGACCGATTGGTTCCAAAATGAGGAAATCCAGCTTAAACAAGTGCAGTTACTGGACCAGAGCGAGTTCATTACGCAACTGCGACGACAGGTGCAAGCCTCCCCGCTCAGATCGATTCTCATCAATGTGAACGGATTCAGAGAGCGCTTTCCCTCGGCCCTGCGCAAGACCGCATTTCTGAGTCACGTCTTGGACATCAATTCGCCGGTGCTGGTTTTCGACTGGCCGGGCGACCAGGGGTCGACACCGCGCGGGTACCGGCGCGCGCAAAGGATTGCCGGAGAGTCAGGGGCTGAACTTGCCCAGACTTTGGGGCTGATCATTCGGCAGGTTCAGCCTGACAGATTGTGGCTGGTTGCGAACAGCATGGGCGGTGAGGTGGTGGTCCATGCCTTCAGCATTCTTTACCAGGAGACGGATCTGGCCGATGCGGAGGCCGAGATCGAAGATGTGGTGCTGACAGCGCCCGACGTCGATCGCGAAGAGTTCGACCGCCAGTTTAAACGGGAGATTGCCGCCCTGGCCCGCAACCTTACGGTGTATGTTTCCTCCAACGACCGGGCATTACTGATAAGCCGCGTGATCAATCGAGGAAGACGGTTGGGAGAGGGCACGCTGAACCCACGGAACCCAGACCAGTCCGAAGAGGCCGCCAGGATTTTAGAGTTAGTCGAGCCGAACAACGAGCTCGTCACCCTGGTGGATGTCACGCCGGTGAATCGCACCCGCAATTTCCACAACTTCAGCCTGGAAACTCCGGAGTTTTTCGACGATTTGTTCCTGCGGCTTACCAACACCGACACGCCTTCAAATCGTCTCATCTACCAGGTCCGGACACCCGACGGCGCGGTTTACTCGGTCTTGACCCGCGGTCGGTAGCGAAAAAGGGAGAAGGCTCGCATGACACGCATTGTCTTTATGGTTAAACGGCTAAGCTGGTGTCTCACCTGGGGTGTGCTCGGTTTGGTGGCGGTTGCGATCACGCTTTCCTCCCTGGGATGTAGCGGCCCGCCATTGGAAACCTGGCACACCGAGAAGCTGACC
>JABXKU010000018.1 GCA_013619105.1 Desulfuromonadales bacterium | reverse complement strand
CCGTCGATGGTTTTTAACTCCAGACCCGCCTCCGGCAGAACCTGCCAAGCCTTGATGCTTCTTCTTGGATTTGGTGGGGTGTATTTACGGCTACCGGGAGTCAGGGGATATCTGCGGCGTGAGGAGCTATCGGCATATCTCTCATGCAAAAAACCAATAATCAGGTTAAGTTGGCCGTTGGCCACAAAGGCGCGATAGGTGGAGATGGTGCGGTCGCTGGAGAAGGAGATGAAATCCCGGTGGATACCGGCTATGGCAAAGGTCACGTCCTCGTGGGGACCGGCCTGAGTCAGGCCGGTGCTGATAGCCTCGCCTAGGATTTCCAGTTCCTTGAAGGTAAAGATTGATGTCGGTTTTTCAGCGCCCTCAAACTGGACATCCAGTGAGCCGAGCATGCTTCGGATTTCTTCAGCAGTGAGGCTGGCAGGATGTTCGTTGGCCAGTGGTGGTGTGGTGGCGCGATCCTGGGCCTCGATGCGCACAAATTGATCGCGATGTTTCCAGATAACGGAGCTGATCTCGGCGTCTTTGCCTCCTAGCAGATTGGCTCCGCAGCCTGAAAGTATCAGAGCCAGAACAGTAGCGAGAATCATGCGCCCGTACAGCGCCTTGCACTTGCCGAAAACAATCTTGCGCCCCATTGCGATCTCCTTCAATAAAATTGAAATAAGTAGCTATCTGACAACTACACGATAATAAAGTCGAACCTGTTGCAGGTCAAACAGTTTTTGGTTTTGTCGTTGGTAGAGTAGAGCATAAAAAAGCGGGCCGGTTTCCCGGCCCGCTTGGTAAACACCTGTCAGGCAGCCCTGTTAGTGGCCGTGGGCTGACTCATAAGCGCTCATGCCTTCTTCTACGGTGAATTCTACACCGCAGGTTGTGCATTTAATCAGGGTCTTGTCGCTAGGCATTTTCTTGGCTGGCGTGCAACCGAATGCTGCCAGCGCCAGAAGCAATGTTGTCAGTGCAACCAATTTGCGCATTGTTTTTTCCTTTCGTTCGAGTCTTTTTGATCAAACTGTCGGAACTACAACAAACATGGTTTCATGATAACATCTGGTGTTCTGCTTGCAAGTCCCCTTCTGCGTCAAATGACAGCAGTGTTGCTTACCAGAGGAAGAAGGTGCCAAGGCTGACCTGCTGAGCTTGCCAGTCTTCGCCGTTGTGCCACTCGTGATCGAGGAAGCTAACTTCGCCGACAATCTTCAGGTTGGGGGTGATGTCCTGGGTGACCATGAAGGTCAGCTGGGCCAAGGTCTCGATGAAGGCGTCACCACCGGCGAGGCGTTCTGCTTTGTCGGTGCTGGTTTCGTCCATTTCGTTGGCGCCGTAGCTCACGCCGAACTTGGTCTTGCCTTCGTTGGCCATGGTGTAGGTGAGCTGGGCAATATAGCCCATGGTGTCACGCTCATTGCCAGCCGAATCAAGGCCATCTGCGCCGAATTGTAATGTGGTGCCGAGGGCTTCGCCTGAAAAGATGGAGCCGGACAGTTCGAAACCGGCCAGGCCGACTACTGCGCCAGCGCTGATACCATAAGCAGTGACGTCAGCTGAGGAGGAAACGGTACCAATCTCTTGCCACATGCCGTTGGAGTAAGCCTTGAAAGTACCGCCGTTGAAGGTGCCGGCGTAAGACACTTCGCCTTCTACGCGGGGCAATTTGGTTTCGTCAAAGGTGCCAATTACGGCAGGGTCATAGATTCCGAGAGCCACTTTGAAGCCACCCATGTCGGGGGTAGTGTAACGGACCTGGGCATTGAACTCTGGGTAGAGGTAGCCGTAGCCGATGCGGCCGAGGGTGACACCGACAGCGTCGCTGAGGCCGGTGGCGGTGCCGAGGTTGCCGGCGCCCATCAGGGTCTGCTCGGTAAGCAGGTTCTGGCCCAGGAACAGGCTCAGGCCTTTACCGATCATTAGTTGGCCGAAGTTACCGTCGACGGTGAAGAAGACTTCACGCATGTCGAGTTGGCTGTCGGTTTTGTCCTTGACGTTAGCGTGGGCGGATGAAGGGTAGAAGCCAATGCGGGCGGCCAGGTCCAAACCGTTCATGGTCGGGGCCTTGATGTTGAAGGCCAGGATGTTCGGCAGAAATCCGTTTTTGAGGCGGAAGCCGTCTTCCTCGGTAACATAGGCGGTTTGAATGCCGGTAGGAGCATCGTCGGAATTTTGATAAGTGGCGAACAGGTTAACCATGCCGTCGGTGCTGAAAGACCAGCCGTCAGCGCCGCCGATTACGATAGCCGCCGAAGCGGTGGATGCGAAGAACATCATGGCCGCCAAAAGGGCCAGTACAGAAATCTTAGTAAATCTCATCTTGTGGTGCCTCCTGATTACATAGGTATGCTTGGTTTGTCGAATGTGCAGGCGGTGGGATGGGTCGCCTGCAGAACTCCTTGCGGAGTCCGGTCCAAAAACCTCCATCTTTTACCTTTTTTGCCGACTCATGGGTGGGAAGCTGTTTGCTGGCTTACCAGAAAAAGGGCTCGAAGAGCATCTTTTTCCCGGGTACGGTATTTCAGCTGTGGTCAGCCATACCAAAAGTCGCGAGTTCCCGGTTGGGGTGTAACACGGAAACCGGTTGATCGTTTAAACGGGACTTACCTTGCTGCCAGTTGCACCTCCTTTCTGGGAAAGGTTTGCTTTGCATTTTAGAAATAAACAGTCGTTTTAACAAGGGCAATTTCAGTGCCATGTGTCAAGAACGTGAACTTTGGTGATATCTAGTTGAAACTCTAGTGGTTTTTTCTTGAAAAAAAGAGGCAAACATCCTTTCAAGAAAGTTCCCGCTGGTGCAAAGGGGTACATGTGGCGACATATTGTTCCAAAATAGAACATCGGTTAGGGTTGTGTGGATATGCTTAAGGTGCGGTATGGTGCCAATCGTATCATCCCGGTAGTTGTTGGAAGGGACTAGAATTATTGACTGTGTTCTCTGACCTCGGTTGTATAGCCTGGTCCGGGTTGGTTTCCCCTAAGTTTTTTTGGCTGCGCTTGCCTAACCTCAAAAGCCCTTAAAAGGATTACGGGGAGACAGCCACTGTGCCAAGAGTAAAAATATCAAATGTCGTTTTATAATAGCTGTGGCCAATTTTCAGCCGAGTTAATGTATGGTACAAATTGTTGACGAGTATACCAGAGATGTTTGGAATGCATAGGGCTGGGGGGAAGTTTTAGAAGGTGGTTTGTTTTTTTTTGTCAGACTTTGAGGCGAGCAGAAAAACGTCTGCCGGTCAGCCGCTTGATGGCGAAGGCCAACATGTTGAGAAAGCCGGCCCAAGGGCCGGCCTGCCAGGTAAAGGTGGCTGTCAAGTCTGGCACCCTTCTAGCAGTTCGCGAATCACTTCACCGGCCATGGTCAGACCGAAGATAGGTGGAATGTAGGATGAGCTGCCGAGGGTGACCCGTGGCCGATGGTCCGATGCCGGGTCCTCCTCTGGTGGAGTCTCTGCTCTGAGGGCGCGGAATTCTTCCAGGGAATAGACCACCTTGACCCCGCGGCGGATGCCTCGCCGGCCCAACTCTTTGCGCATGATGCGAGCCATGCGGCAGGTCTGGGTGCGGGCTAGGTCGCCGACCCGAATTAGGCTCGGATCGAGCTTGTTGGCCGCGCCCATGGCTGAAATGACAGGAATGGAGCTATTCATGCAGCTTTCGATCAGGTGCAGTTTAGAGGTGATACTGTCGATGCAGTCGCACAGGTAGTCGTAGCCGCCGGCCAGTAGTTCCGTCGAGGTGTCAGCGCTGTAAAAGGCCTCTATGGGCCGAACTTCCGCTTCAGGGTTGATAGACAGGCAGCGTTCGGCCATGGTTTGCACCTTGGTTCGGCCGACGGTTTGCTCAAGAGCGTGAATCTGCCGGTTGATGTTGCTGAGGGCAATGCGGTCGAAGTCGATCAGGGTTATGCGGCCTATGCCGGCCCGGGCCAGGGCTTCAGCGGCGTAGCTGCCGACCCCACCCACTCCGACCACAGCGACGGAGGCATTTCTGAGGCGCTGCAGGCCGTCGTTGCCGACGAGCAGTTCAAGGCGTTCAAAACGATGGTGTTCCATATTTTCAAGCTCCAAAATAATCTCTGTGGGTAGATTGTATGTAAGGTTTTAAGGCAATTGGCAAACCCTATTTACCGCAGAGTTCGCAGAGGGCGCAGAGAAACCCCGGGGAAAAAAGGGTTTAAACCCAAGCATTTGTTTTACCTCTGCGTTCTTTGCGTCCTCTGCGGTAAAAGACCAGCTTTTGTTTAAAGTTTCTGACTCACTTCAGCCCCAATACTCGGCAAGCGTTGGCCGTGGTGATGCGAGCAGTTTCTTCCATGCTCCAGCCACGCAGGGCTGCCACCCGCTCGGCCACCAAACCAAGATAGGCCGGTCGGTTGGTCTCGCCGCGATGGGGGTGTGGTGCCAGGTCCGGCGCGTCGCTTTCCAGCACGATCCATTCGGCGGATAGCTTTTTCAGTACCTCGGGCCCCCTGCGGGCGCCGGGCCAGGTCAGCGGGCCACCGAAGGCGATGGCGAAATTCAACTGGGTGGCGGCTTGGGCGGTTTCCAGGCTGCCAGAAAAGGCATGCCAGATGCCGCCACAGTCGGCAGCCTGTTCTTGGTGTAAAATCTCTAGCAGTCTGCCGGTGGCCTTGCGGCAGTGCAGCAGTACCGGCAACCCGGTCTGTCGGGCTAGGCGCAACTGGTCACGTAGGGCCTGCTCCTGGATTTCGGCCGTAGGTTGCGCAAGGTAACCGTCGAGACCGATCTCACCAACGGCGACTACCTGCGGATTGTCGAGCAGACTCAGCAACCGATTGGCGGTATCCTCATTCCAGCTTTCAGCGGCCAGTGGATGAACGCCTGGCGCCGCCAGGCAGCCGGAAAGGGTCGTCGCCAGCTCCAGCAGCCGCTGCCAGTGCTGCGGTTCCACGCCGGGCAACAGAAAACGATGAATGCCCTGCCGCTGCGCCAGGGCGACCTCAGTGGCCGGATCGAGCCCGGCTGGCAACTGGTCAAGGTGTACATGGGTATCGAAAAATAACTCAGAATGAGTTTGCATGAGGCCATGCTAGCATAGTTTTCCTCCGGAAACGGCCCTTTCCCCCAATCTCTGCGGCAATCTGCACGTTTGCTTGTGCGGCGTAAACAGCTACGCCTCCGCGCAACCGTTTGATTTTCTTGACCTTGGGGAAAATTGCTCGTTTCCCATATGAAAACTACATCCTGTCCATCCGGAATTTCCGGATGGGCACTAGCATAGCCTCAAAAGGGAAGAAAGCGGCACGATGGGCACCGCCATTGAGAGCTGGCTGAATGGCAAGAGGGAAGTAGGATGAAATGTTCTTTACTGAATAATGGTAGCTGGCTTATGCTTCCAAGCGCTGTTCTGCAATGACGTGGTAGCTTGTTCGTATTAAAGCAATGGAGGTGGGAATGAAATCCTTTCGACAGATTTTGATTGGTGGGCTCGGAATGCTGCTGGTGTTGTGCAGTCTTGCAGGCTGCAAACAAGAAACGGCCCCTTCTGCTCAGCAGGAATCGCAGGCTGTTGCAAAAGAGGTGGTGAACGACCCTTTGGTGGCCTGGCAGCCTGCTTTTGACCCGAAGTCGGCTGAATATACTTATATATTGTCCAATGTCGATCATCCGGCCATCGAGGGAATCGCTGTTGGTTACCATATCCGTGACAAGGTCTGGCAGCGCTCTGGCGGCCGTCTGTATGTCGACTTTCGCCCCATGGGTCAGCTTGGGGGTGAAAAGGATGTTATCAAAAAGCTTAAGCTCGGTGCCGTTCAGGGCATGCTCTGTTCTTCGGTGGCGGCTGTTAACGTAGCCGACAAGCTAGGCGTGGTGAATCTGCCATTTGTGGTTGGAAGCTTCGACAAGCTCGAAACATTTCGAAGCACCCCTGAGCTTTTCGATGATTTCCGTCAGGCCGCTGTTGCTCGGGGCATCCTGGCCGTGGATTTCACCGGTTACGGCACCTATGGCTGGGCGACTAAGGAGCCGGTACGGACTTTGGAAGAGGCTCGCCGAGTCAATTTTCGAGTAGCACAGGCACCCGTCAATATCGACACCTACAAGGCTTGGGGATTGAAGTTTACAGTCATGCCCTGGCCCGATGTGCCTCAGGCTTTGCAAACCGGCGTGGTAACAGGCCTCGATCATACTCCCATCGTTTGCAGCATCACCAAAAAATTCAATTATGCAAAAAATTTCACCCGTATCGACTATGCCCAGGGGCTCTATATCCATCTGCTCAACAAGCGCTGGCTTGATGGCCTGCCCACCGACCTTCAGGATATCTTGTTGCGGACCATCGAAGAAGAGAGTGCCAAGGCGCGGGCTCTGACTCGGGATCAGCAGGAGCGGGAACTCGTGGCCGCACAAGGTCGCGGCGTGCAGGTTTTAGAGCTTGCCCCGGTTGACCGGCAGAAACTCATCGAGCTTTCGCAGCCGGTTTACGATAGTTGGGCTGAAAGGGTCGGGCCGGAGTACTTGAAGCGGGTTAGAAGTACTCTGGCAGACCAGTAGTCGCAGTTTGTCTGATGGGCGACTTGCTAATATAACCCTTGACCGGCGGACAGCCGGCCGTTATTCTCCTGCGATAGTGCTAAGCGACTGAGTTTGTGAGGGTTTAATATTTTTTGGCGATGACGGTTTTGGGCGTCGACGATTTTGGTTGCCTCTTTAATGAGGGGGGGGAGTAGAGAATGAAACGACTGAGCATGCTGTTGGGCGGGTTGTTATTGGTTGCGTCTCTGGTTGGATGTCCCGGTGAGAAAAAAAGTGAAGAGACCGCAGCGGAACCTACTAAGCCAGCTGCGGCAGAAAAGGCGGCTAAGCAGGACCCTTTGGCGGCCTGGCAACCCCAGTTCGATCCGAGTGGCGCCGAATATACCTACTTGCTGTCCAACGTTTCCCATCCGGCGATTGAAGGGGTGTCTTTTGGGTACCGTCTTCGTGACAAGGTTTGGGAGCGTTCTGGTGGTCGAATTTTTGTCGATTTTCGGCCCCTTGCTCAGCTCGGCCAGGAAAAGGCTGTGCTCAGCAAGCTCAAGCTCGGCGCGGTTCAGGGTATGCTCTGCTCATCGGTGGCTGCGGCCAATGTGGCCGACACTCTGGGTATCGTTAACCTGCCTTTCGTGATCGATAGTTTCGACAAACTCGATATCTTTCGTAACGATCCGGAACTGTTCGGCGAGTTTAGTAATAGTGCTCTAGGCCGGGGGCTGAAAGTCGTCGATGTGACCGGTTATGGTTCTTACGGCTGGGCCACTAAGACGCCAGTGCGCAACCTGGAGGATGCCCGCAAGGTCAACTTCCGTATCGCTCAGGCACCGGTCAACGCCGATATTTATAAGGCCTGGGGCTTGAAGTTTACCGTTATGCCCTGGGGTGATGTTCCGCAAGCTCTGCAGACCGGGGTGATCGACGGCCTTGACCATACGCCCATTGTCTGCAACCTGACCCGCAAATTTGAAGTGGCCCGTTACCTGACCCGTATCGATTACGCTCAGGGGCTGTTCATTCATTTGATGAACAAAGCCTGGTTTGAGCGTTTGCCCGCCGACTTGCAACAGGTGCTAACGGAGGTCATTGCCGAGGAGAGTGCAGCCAGTCGAGCCCGTACTCGTCAGCAGCAAGAAGAGCAGATCGTTGCCGCTGAGGCCAATGGAGTGGAGTTTATTGATCTGTCCGAGGCCGACCGACAGACTCTGATCGAAGCCAGTGCTCCGGTCTACCAGGCCTGGGGCGAAAAGATTGGCGTTGAGTATCTGCAGAAGGTGCAACAGCGTCTCGGTAACTGAAGTAGGTGCAACAGCGTCTCGGTAACTGAAGTGAGTGGAAAGACCTGAAATGATACAGAAATTACTTAAAAATGTGGACCGGTCCCTCGGTTTCATCGAGGACTGGTCCCTTTTTATCGCGGTCGCTATCGCTTTGCTGGTGGCCATGGCCAATGTGGTGCTGCGCAAGCTGTCGCCGATTAGTCTCTATTGGTCCGACGAGGTGGTAAAAAAGGTTATCTTTTTTACCACCTATATCGGTTGTAGCGCCGCGGTGCGCAAGCGGGCACTGATTCGCATCGATGCGTTGCCGCAGATAGTGAAGTGCCTGAAAAAACCGTTGACGGCCTTCAGCCATGTGGCGGTACTGGTTTTTGCCGTGTTTATGGTGCGCTTCGGCTGGACCATGACCGTATCCGCCTGGAACGACCCCTTTGCCCGCACCGCCACGCTGGAAATTCCCGAGTGGCTCTTTTATGCGGTGCTGCCCCTGATGGGGGTGATGCTCCTTTTACGCACCTTGCTGTTGTTGATTGAGGACTGGCGAGGCCTTCCAATCGACCAGTGATGGCGCTTTTTAATTTGCAGGGATAGTACCTTTTTATGGATATCAGTTATTTAATCGTTTTTGCCCTGTTGGTCGGCGCGCTGGTAACCACCGTGCCGGTCTTCATGGCGTTGTTCTTCACCGGCCTGGTCGGTTTGACCCTGGCCGGTATCGACCCGCAGATTGTGATCGAAGTGTTGTATCGCAGCATGGATAAGTTCGCCCTGATTGTGGTGCTGTTCTTTGTCCTCTGCGGCAATATCATGACCACCGGCAGCATCGTTTCAAAACTCATCAAAACCGCCAATGCGCTGGTGGGTTTTTTGCCCGGCGGCTTGGCCATGGCCGGGGTTTTGGCCTGCGGCTTTTTCGGTGCTATCTCCGGTTCCACAGTGGCTACGGTAGTGGCCATCGGTGGTTTCATGATTCCGGCTCTCATCGAGCATGACTACGACCATTCCTTTAGCGTCGGCATCATGACCACTGCCCCGGTGCTGGGAGTCGTCATTCCACCCTCCATTTCCATGATCCTCTATTCGATGATCTCCAACGATTCTTTGGAGGCACTGTTTTTAACGGGGTTCATACCCGGCCTACTGATCATGGTCGCTATGTCTCTATATGCCTGGTTCTTTTGCCGCCGGCGCCGTACCCGCACCTCGAAGCGGGTGTCGCTGCGGGAATTGCTGGCAGTATTGCGAGAGAGCGTCTGGGCGTTGCTGTTGCCGGTACTGATCTTCGGTGGCATCTATTCCGGTCTGTTTACCGCCAATGAAGCGGCGGTGGTGGCTTGTTTCTATGCCTTCTTTGTTGAAATTGTTATTCATAAGGATATGCACCTGCGGGATGTTAAGCAGGTAGTGGTTTCTTCAGCGGTAACCTCGGCCAGTTTATTGGTGATCGTGGCCGGCGCCTCGGTGTTCGGTGAGTATCTGACTTTTCAGCAGATTCCCAATCTGATAGCCAAGCTGGTGGTGGCCAATATTCACAGCCCCTGGGTCTTTTTGTTGGCGGTGAATATTTTGCTGCTGTTGGTCGGCATGTTCATGGATATTATTTCTGCCACCCTGATTCTGACGCCGATTTTTTTGCCGTTGCTGGCACCATTTGGCATTGATTCTTTGCACTTCGGCCTGTTGATGACCCTCAACCTTGGCATCGGCTACTGCACGCCTCCTCTTGGCGTCAGCCTCTATATTTCTGGAGCCGTGGCTCACCGCGACCTTCTCTATGTTTCCCGGGCGGTATTGCCTTTTCTGGCTATTCAGATTGCCATCTTATTGTTGCTGACCTATTGTCCCGACCTGGTGTTGTGGTTGCCCCGTTTGTTTTATGGTGGCTGATACCGTTAGGGCGTTTTAAATTAAAGAATGGAATGAGCATGAAAATTGATTATCAGACACGCGGGACCTGTGCCAGTTCGATCACTATCGAACTCGAAGGTGAGCGGGTGAAAGACGTTTGTTTCTCTGGCGGTTGCCACGGCAATGCTCAGGGGGTAGCCGCTCTGGCTGCAGGCCAACCGGTTAGTGTGATTATCGAACGACTGCGCGGAATTGAATGCGGTGCTAAGGGCACCAGTTGTCCCGATCAACTGGCCACAGCTCTGTCCGATGCTCTTTTGCAAGCGGCTTCTTGAATAGTGTCGGTAGCAAAGATTTGACCTCGGATATCCAGCGCTGGTTTCTCTATCTGTTGCGCAACGAGCGTGGCGCACTTTACACTGGGATTACCACTGATCTCTCTCGGCGACTCAGCGAACATCGTGCCCGGTCGGGCCGGGGAAGCAAGTTTACCCGCAGTTGTAAATCCTTGGAGTTGGTCTATGATTGCGAATTGGGTAGCCACAGTTTGGCGTTGAAGGCCGAATTGAGGGTCAAAAGACTGCCCAAGGCCCGTAAGGAACTTCTGGTCAACCGTCGTCCCGATCGTCGCGATCTGCTAGCAATGTTGGACTTGACCGCCGAGCTCGTGGAATAGTGAACAAAATAGAGTCAAGCAACAATTAAACTACCTGATAAACTTCAATGTAGTTCCTGGCCGCAACCATAGATAGTTTTCATCCGGAGATTCCGGATGGACACTAATAATCGTCATCGATCAAGGAGATTTCAGTGAGCGAATTCAAAAATGTTTCGGTAATCAAGAAAGCCAATCTCTATTTTGACGGTATGGTCAGCAGTCGCACCGTCCGCTTTGAAGATGGCACAGAAAAGACCCTGGGCATGATGCAGCCCGGTGAATACCGCTTTAACGCCGATGCTCAGGAGACCATGGAGATTCTCAACGGCGAACTCGAAGTGCAGGTTGCCGGCGACAGTGAATGGAAGACCGTCAAGGCCGGCGAGGCTTTCGTGGTGCCGGCGGGTTCCTTTTTTATCGCCAAGGTCAAAGAGCCCACCGATTATTGCTGTTCATATATGCGCTAATCGCCACCCCGTGGCGTATCGATTTTGGGCAGGCGTCTCTTGCGAGGCGGCTGCCTTTTTTGTTACTGGTTCTCTAAAAACGCTCCAAATAGAATGGTGGTTGACAACGGGCCATCGGACGTTCTAAAGTTCAGGCGCTTATTCTCAGGGCGGGGTGCGAGTCCCCACCGGCGGTATCCCAGGTTGCTCTGGGGAGCCCGCGAGCGCTCCTTTTCTCGTTAAAGGAGGTCAGCAGATCTGGTGTGATTCCAGAGCCGACGGTTATAGTCCGGACGATAGAGGATGAGGCAGCCAGCAACCCGCCATATATTTTCCGGCCCCTGCTTTTTGCCTGTCACGCCCTGATTCTGATTTTTCCCTATACGGAAGAAGGGTATTCCCATGAGTCAATCCTTGTTAAATGAGTTCGGTGATTCGCATCAGCGGGTAGAGCGCGCCTTGGAAGCCCTGCGTGCTGGCCGTGGTGTGTTGGTTGTCGACAACGAAGATCGCGAAAATGAAGGGGATCTGATCTATGCCGCCGAGACCCTGACCGATGCGCAGATGGCCCTATTGATTCGCGAGTGCAGTGGCATCGTCTGTCTCTGTCTGCCCGACGAGAAGGTTCGTGAACTCGAATTGCCGATGATGGTTGAGGATAATTCCAGTGCCTACCAGACCGCTTTCACCGTCACCATCGAAGCGGCTGAAGGGGTGACTACCGGCGTTTCCGCAGCCGACCGGGTGACCACCATCAAGGCGGCTATCGCCGACGGCGCCAAGCCTTCCGATCTCTGCCGGCCCGGCCACGTCTTTCCGTTGCGGGCACGCTCCGGCGGGGTGCTGGAGCGGGAAGGTCATACCGAAGCGACCGTCGACCTGATGCGCCTGGCAGGCCTCAAGCCCTGTGGCGTACTCTGTGAAGTGACCAACCCTGACGGGACCATGGCGCGTCTGCCGGAGATTGTCGATTTTGCTAAGCGGCGCTACCTGCCGGTGATGACTGTTGCAGATCTGGTAAACTATCGGGTGGCGATGGAGCGCAAGGCCAGCTAGTTTCCGTTAGGAGCCCCGGCTGAACAAAAGCATAGTTTCCAGCACAGGAGGGCATGAATGATATCTTCGACTCAGTTGATGCTCTTTGCGGCGACTTCCGTGGTGCTGATCTTCACCCCGGGGCCCGATATTATCTACGTTATGACCCGTGGCGTGGCTCAGGGTCGCAAGGCGGCGCTGGCGGCTGCGGCCGGCTTTAGTCTGGGTAACTTCGTGCATATCTTCTTTGCCTTGGTTGGTCTTTCGGCCCTGCTGGCTTCCTCAGCCCGGGCCTTTCAGCTGGTCAAGTATGCTGGTGCCCTCTATCTTGTATATCTCGGCATTCGGATGTTTTGCAGCAAAGCTGATCTGGCGGCAGGGGGTGAGTTAAAGCTTCTGCAAGGGCGCACCATCTTTCTGCAGAGTATTATCGCTAACGTGCTTAACCCTAAGGTGGCGATTTTTTTTCTCGCCTTCTTTCCTCAGTTTCTCGATAAAAAACAGGGTTCCCTTCCTCTGCAGATGCTTTTGCTCGGCACTTTGTTCGTGGTATTGACCATGATCTGTTTTGGTCTGGTAGGCTTCTGTTCTGGCTGGATCGGTGCGTGGTTGCAGAAAAAACCTGCTGTCGGCAATCGTATTGGCCGGATAGCGGGTAGTGTGCTGGTGCTGCTCGGTTTGCGGCTTGCCTGGCCCGAAGTACACTAGTTTCAGACGCATTCATTATTGGCACAACAAATAACGCCCCCCTTGGACCTTGTCCAAGGGGGGCGTTTGTTTTTATCTAAATGAACTATTCGAAGGGCTAAAACCAGTTGATGGCAAAATCCTTGCGCGGATTCAGGTTTCGAACAGAAGATTTTTTCTGGGCCGGATGGCCTAGGATAACCGGTGCCACCAGGTCGTATTGCTCCGGTACTCCCAGACCCCGTTTTACTGCCGGCTCCGAAAGGATGTTGTGGGCAAAGCCGATCCAACAGCACCCTAGGTCTCGCTCTTCGGCCAGCAGGTGCAAATTATAAGCGACCATGCTGCAGTCATACACGTGCCAGTGGGATTCGCGATTGCCGTAAACGATGACCAGCGCCGGAGCATTATAAAAGATGTTGTACTCCGGGTTGCGAATATACTCCTCATATTGATGCATGTGAGGGTTCTCTTCCAACGTTCCCAACCAGGCCGTCTTGGCGGCATCCGAATAGGCTCGCAGTTTGTCTCGGTCGGTAATAACCACAAAATGCCAGGGCTGATTGTTCGACCCGCTCGGAACCCAGGTCGCCGTAGTGATCAGCTCGGTGATTTCTTTTGGTTGTAGTTCGTTGTCGGAAAAGTTGCGGCAGGTGCTGCGGTTTGTGATCAGGGATTCGAAGGTCTGCAAGGTTGGGCTCCGTTGCTTTTTCTGACGTTGTTTCTATTGAATGGATTTCCCGCGGTGGGGTAACTGTTTAGTGGTTAAAGTTAATGAAAATATACCTAAGAAATTTACAATCTTCTTCGTTTGGAGTCAATAACTGTTTGCTAAGAAGTCAGTCAATCGTTTGTTGTTAACTGACGTCGGGGAATTGGTACCCCTTTTTATGTCCAGGTTCAGATGTGGGGGGAGGCCTTGCCCCTGTATTTACCGTCTTCTTTAAATTAGTCGTTACAACTAATTTGCTACTGAAAAGGTCATGGATTTTTGTTAAGGTGCATCGGTCGGGCGATTGTGTCTTTGGACGGGTCGCTATTGGATAGGTCAACCTCAACTGTTTTGCGCTAGGAGGGATTGTTATGGATGTGGTGGAGTTGAGCCGGTTGCAGTTCGCCGTGACCAGTATGTTTCATTTTATTTTCGTGCCCCTGACTCTGGGACTGGTGCTGCTGGTGGCTTGGATGGAAACCCGCTACGTTCGCACCGGTAATGAGATGTACAAGCGGATGACCCAATTCTGGGGCAAGTTGTTTCTGATCAACTTCGCCCTCGGCATCGTTACCGGCATTACCCTCGAGTTTCAGTTCGGGATGAACTGGGCCGAGTATTCCCGCTATGTCGGCGATATTTTCGGCGCGCCCCTGGCTATTGAGGCGACGGTAGCTTTTTTTCTTGAGTCTGTATTTATCGGTATCTGGGCCTTTGGCTGGGATAAAGTTTCGAAGAAGGTTCACCTGCTGTGCATCTGGGTGGTGGCCATCGCCAGCAGTCTGTCGGCATTGTGGATTCTGCTGGCCAACGGCTGGATGCAGAACCCCGTTGGCTATGTACTACGCAACGGCCGTGCAGAGATGGTCGATTTCGGCGCCATGTTTACTAATCCTTATGGAGTCTGGAAGTTCTACCATACGGTGGTTTCCTGCTATACGGTGGGGGCCTTTTTCGTTATGGGAATTTCCGCCTGGCATCTGCTACGTGGCCGCCAGCTGGAATTCTTCCGTACTTCTTTTCGCATGGGGGCCTACTTCGGTTTAGTCACCATTGCCCTGTCACTGTTGACCGGTGATTACCAGGCCGAGGTGGTGGCCCGATACCAACCTGCCAAACTGGCGGCCATGGAAGCTCACTGGGAAACGGGCACCAACGCCGGCATTCATCTGCTGGCCTGGCCCGATGCCGAGCAGGAGCGCAACGTGGTCGAGGCTGCTTACGTGCCGGGAGTGCTTAGCTACCTGGCCTATCGCGATTTTAATGCCGAGGTTATAGGGCTGAATGACATTCCTCGGGAAGACCGTCCACCCATACTGCCGGTATTTCTCAGTTTTCGGGCCATGGTCGGCTTTGGCAGCCTAATGGTTCTGGTTTCGGTGCTGGCCGCTTTTTTTGCCTGGCGTGGCACTCTGGAAAAACAACGACTCTTTTTGCGGCTGTTGATTTATTTCATCCCCATACCCTACCTGACCATACAGCTCGGTTGGCTGGTCGCCGAGGTCGGGCGTCAGCCGTGGATCGTCTATGGCGTGATGCGTACTTCCGAGGGGGTGTCCACCGCCATCAGCTCCACCCAGGTGGCGGTTTCCCTGATTGCCTTCACCTTGCTGTATAGCGCCCTTGGGTTTATTGATATCTATCTGTTGATAAAGTTTGCTCGCAAAGGTCCCGAAGAAGGCCCGGCGGCACAACCGATACTGAAGGAGGCGTAACATGGAACTGCAAATTATCTGGTTCGTGCTCTGGGGAGTATTGTGGGCGGTCTACTTCATGCTCGACGGTTTCGTTCTCGGCGCGGGCATGCTGATGAATTTCATCGCTCGTAACGATGCGGAAAAGCGGGTGGTGATCAATACTTTTGGCCCCGTATGGGATGGTAACGAGGTGTGGCTGGTCACTGCCGGTGGCGCCACCTTTGCCGCTTTTCCCACCACCTATGCCCTGATGTTCAGCTATCTCTACAGCGCCCTGCTGATTCTGCTTTTTGCCCTGATTATACGCGGGGTGTCTTTTGAGTTCCGTGGCAAGATGGACGGCCTCGGCTGGAAGAAGGGTTGGGATATCGCTATTTTGGTCTGTAGTTTTCTGCCGGCACTGCTGTTTGGGGTCGCCTTTGGCAATATCTTTGGTGGTTTGGCCATGGATGCTTCTGGCTACCATGGCTCGTTTATCGCACTGTTAAACCCCTATGGTCTGCTCACTGGACTGCTCTTCGTGGGGCTGTTTCTGCAGCATGGCGCCCTTTACCTGTCGGTCAAGACTACTGGCGAACTCAAAGAACGCGCCCAGCGCATGGCTAAAATGCTCTGGCCAATAGTGCTGTTGATCGCCGTCGTTTTTCTGGCCGCTACGGCAAAATTCACCCTCTTGTACGACAATTATTATGCTCATCCAGCATTGTGGGCAGTGCCTCTGCTGACGGCCTTGGAATTGATCGTGGTGCGTATCATGCTGGGCCGCGCCAAGTTGCTCAAGGCTTTTGCCGCTTCTTGCGTCACTATTTTGTTGGTATTCGCTACCGCCCTGGTGGGACTGTTTCCCAATCTGATTCCCTCCAGTCTCGATACCGCTGCCAGCCTGACGATCTACAATTCGTCATCGAGTCCCTATACCTTGGGGCTTATGACTATGGTGGCTTTGGTTTTCGTGCCTATCGTCATTGCCTATAAGATTTGGGCTTATCGGATCTTTCGCGAGCCGGTTACCGTTGAAGAGGTGACGGCGGATGATCATGCTTATTGAGTAATTTGAGAGTTTGGATACCGAGGCCGCTGGTGACTATTTTGTCGCTAGCGGCCTTTTTCTTTTGTGCAATGTGGCTAGCATTGATTGGTTACAATCGATAAACAACACCGACGGGTCGCGGCCCGCCAGCCGCCCTACTTTTTGTCCAAGCCAACAAAAAGTAGGCAAAAAATGGCTTCCACTGCGTGGAGCATGCTGTCACGCAGGTAAGGAGAAGGCTAACTTCCCTAGAGCCATGACACAACGCTAGTAATTTCTTTGCGCGGCCCTTCTTCTGATGTTTATTGCTAAAATGATCGGTCGTAATTTCTTCCTAACAGTGATGGAAGGGCTGTTGGGTTTAAAACCAACAACGCATATGCAACATCGCTACGACAACCTGGGCCGATGGCTGCCTGCACGCTTTCCCAATGACAGAGGTGCTGCCAACGAAGCAGTGTCCCCTCAATGTCGTAACATAGGGACTTCGATTTAAAAACCTACGCGACAGAAGTCCGGCGACAGCCAATCCGTCCTTTCTTTGGTTACTTTCTTTAGACTAGTAATGAAAGTAACCCGGCTGGCCGGCCGGGACCGGCGAAGTAAAGATTGCAGATTTCATACAGTTTCGAAGAAGCAACACCGGCGGGTCGCGGCCCGCCAGCCGCCTTCCTTTTTCTCCAGGCGGCAACAAAAAGGAAGCAAAAAGTGCCTTGCCACTGCGTGGAGCATGCTGGCACGCAGGTAAGGAGAAGGTTGACAACCCTAGAGCTATCTCACGGCGGCTGCAATTTCTTTGCGCGGCCCCTCTTTCGAAGGTTGATCGCTAAAACTATGGATCAAACTCTCTTCCCAACAGTGATCGAAGGGGCTGTTGGTTTTAAAACCCATAACGCAACTGCAACACCTCTACGGCGCCCTCTGCCGACGGCTGCCTGTGCGCTGTTCCAATAGAAGGGGAGTCGCCAACGAAGCGGTCTCTCTTTAATACAGCAACAAAGAGCCACCGATTTAATAATCATCGCGATAGAAGTCAGGCGACAGCCAATCCGTCCTTTCTTTGGTTACTTTCTTTAGACTAGTAAAGAAAGTAACCCGGCTGGCCGGCCGGGACCGGCGAAGTTGAAGTTATTGTATTTACCTTTGTTTTTGAGGAAAAGGTTCAAGTGTTGGGTTCGAAAGTGTCAACCATGTATATGACCTGATTCCCCTCCCCATTGCCAGCCAGGCAAACGGCTACGATAGAGATCAACCATCAATCCCCTCCGGCAACCGGCCGAAATAAATCTTATGTTTCCTCTTGGCAACTTACAAACATTCATGTATGTTTGCTTCCAATGTTTACTGCTAAGGTGAGGCGAAAAAGATGATGAGGGATAGCATTCACGGCAAGTTGCGTCCATTGCTGGCGGGGCTTTTACTGCTGCTGGTCGCCGGCTGTATGTCGGTAGGGCCGGACTACGAAACGCCCAAGATGCAGGTGCCGGTAGTTTGGCAGGAAGGGTCGGATCCGGCCCTGGTGCCTGCGGAGGCCATGGTGGTTCGCTGGTGGACTCTGTTCGATGATCCGCTTTTGGAAAGGCTTATTGCCCAGGGGACGCAAGGCAATCTCGATCTGCGTAGCGCTGTGGCCCGGGTCAGGGAAGCCCGTGCCCGCCTCGGGGTCGCAACCGGCGAATACTGGCCGGGTGTCGAGGCCGCAGGCAGCGCCATGCGTCAGCGTAGCAGCGAAAATAGTCTGTCTGTCGGTTCCAGGACCGAGTCTGTTTATAACGTCGGCCTTGACGCTAGCTGGGAGCTCGATCTCTTTGGCCGCATAGGCCGCTCGGTAGAAGCAGCTCGGGCCGATTATCAGGCCAGCGAAGAGGACCGGGTCGATGTGCTGATCACCCTCTATGCCGAGATTGCCCGTACTTACTTTACCGTTCGTACCTCGCAGGCGCGTCTGGCCGCGGCGGAAGGTAACCTGATTTCGCAGCGACAGGTACTGGACCTTACTCAGTCGCGGTTCCGCAACGGCTTGGCCACTGGTCTCGATGTCGCCCAGGCGGAACGGGTGCTGGCCGCATCCGAGGCGGTGGTGCCGCCGTTGCGCATTGAACTGACCCGGTCGATCAACTCCATTGCGGTATTGCTCGGTCAACCCCCCGGGGCCCTGTTTGCTGAACTGAGCGAACCGGCGCCGATTCCCGTGCCGCTGGCTCAGGTTACCGTGGGTGTGCCAGCCGATTTGCTGCGCCAGCGCCCGGATATCCGCCGCGCTGAGAGGCAACTGGCCGCGCAGACCGCCCGTATCGGCATCGCCAAGGCCGATCTTTATCCTCGCCTGTCTTTGTCTGGTTCCTTTGCTTTTGAAGCTCTGAACGGTGGCGACCTGCTCAAGTCAGGTAGCCGTGCCTTCGCTTTTGGCCCAACGGTGCGTTGGTTACTGTTTGATGGCAAACGAGTGCGCAGCCAGATCCAGGTTGAGGATGCCCTTGCTGAGCAGGCTCTCTATCAGTATGAGCAGACCATGCTCAATGCCCTGAATGAGGCGGAAAACGCCATGACCCAATATCTGCAGCAGCGGGACACTTTGGCAGCCCTGGAGCGCTCGCAACAGGCGGGTCGCCGCTCGGTGAAACTGGCCACCGGTCTCTATAAAGACGGTCTGTCCGACTTTCAAAACGTGTTGGATTCTCAACGCGCCCTGTTCGAAATCGAAAATCAGCTGGCTGCCGCCCGGGGCGATGCGGTCATTAATCTGGTTCAGCTCTACAAAGCAATCGGTGGTGGTTGGAATCCGGCCGGACCGCAAGACGCAAGCAAGGAGAAACCCTGATGCAAAAGATAAAGCAGATGATGCGTACTTGGAGCCCAATGTTGTTATTGGGAGTGCTGGCGGTTGCCGGTTGCAAAGATAAAAACACCTTCGTGGCCCCTCCGCCGCCGACGGTGACCATCGCTGTGCCCCAAGTGCAGAGCGTGACCCGCTACGCCCAGTACAGCGGCACTACTGCGGCAGTAAAATCGGTAGAGCTGCGTGCTCGGGTCGAAGGCTATCTGCAGGGCATCCACTTCGATTCTGGCAGTCAGGTCAAAAAGGGCGATCTGCTCTTCGTTATCGACCCCAGGCCATATCAGGCGCGGCTGGATGAGGCAACAGCCCAGCTGGCCATGCGCCGGGCAGAAATGCGCCTGGCCGAGGCGACCCTTAAACGTAAAGAAAACGCTTATAAAGACAACGCGGTCAGTGAGGTGGAGGTGATCGCTGCCCGGGCCGAGCAAGCCAAGGCTGCGGCGACCATCGACGCCGCGCAGGCGGACATCGAGACAGCCCGCTTGCAGCTCTCCTATACCCGCATCCATGCCCCCATCAGCGGTCGTATCGGCCGCCATCTGGTCGATGTTGGCAACTTGGTCGGCGCTGGGGATCGGACCCTGTTGGCTACGGTGGTTAGTGAAAACCCCGTGTATGTCTATTTCAACGTCAACGAGCGGGATTTGCTCGAATACAAGCAGTACGAGCGTCAACAGACCCCGACCAGCGATAATGGCCATAGCAAATTGTTCCTCGGCCTCTCCACCGAAGATGATTATCCTCACCCCGGGCACATCGATTACGTCGACAACCAAGTCGATGCTCAGACCGGCACCATTCAGGTGCGTGGCGTCTTCGAAAATACCGACGCCAGTCTGCTGCCCGGTCTTTTTGCCCGCTTGCGGGCTCCCATCAGTGTGCAAAAAGACGCTCTGGTAGTGCCGGAGTCGGCCTTCGGTATCGATCAGCAGGGCTATTATCTGCTGGTGGTCAACGAGCAGAATCAAGTCGAATACCGAGGTGTCGAGGTTGGCAGCGCCACGACAGGTTTGCGGGTGGTCCAGAAGGGCCTCGCTGCCGGTGAGCGGGTGATTGTCAACGGTTTGCAGCGGGTTCGTCCCGGTGCCACCGTAAATCCGCAGACGGCCGAGCAACTGGCGGCAGCCAAACAATCGCAGGCCGGCTAGGGGGACACGTAATGTTCAGTCGTTTTTTCATCGATCGACCAATTTTTGCCTCGGTCATCTCCATCGTTATCGTTATTGCCGGCCTGGTGACTATGCGCACCTTGCCTATCGCCCAGTATCCCGAGATCTCGCCGCCTACGGTTCAGGTCACGGCCAATTATCCCGGTGCTAATGCCGAGGTGGTGGCGGAAACCGTGGCCCAGCCTATTGAGGAGCAGGTCAACGGCGTCGAAGATATGCTCTACATGTCTTCGACCAGTTCCAATACCGGTAGCTATACCCTGACCGTGACCTTTGAGGTCGGCACCGATCTCGACATGGCGGCGGTACTGGTGCAGAACCGGGTGGCCATCGCCGAACCGACCTTGCCCGAAGAGGTCAAACGTCTCGGTGTCTCTACCAAGAAGCAGTCGACCAATATTCTGTTGATTGCCTCGTTGTTTGCCCCCGATGAAGCCTACGACACCCTTTACCTGAGCAACTACGCCACCCTGCGTATCAAGGATGAGCTGGCCCGTATCGACGGAGTCGGCGACGTGCGCCTTTTCGGTGCCCGCGACTACAGTATGCGCATCTGGCTCGACGCCGACCGGCTTAAAGCTCGGCAACTCACCACCAGCGATGTGGTCGCTGCGCTCAAAGAACAGAACGTACAGGTCGCCGCCGGTATGGTCGGCCAGGACCCCGCTCCAAGTGGCCAGAGCTTCCAGTACACAGTGACCACCCTTGGTCGGCTCAATAACGTCGAACAGTTCGGCGAGATCATCATCAAGAACGCCCCGGGCGGTCGACTGACCCGGGTCAGTGACGTGGCCCGCATCGAATTGGGGGCTAAAAATTATGGCGAGCGCACCCAGTACAAGGGCAAGCCGTCGGTGGCTATCGGCATCTATCAGCTGCCCGGCGCCAACGCCCTCGATGTGGCCGATCAGGTGCAGGCCAAGCTGGCTCATCTTTCCAAGGATTTTCCTGATGGCATGGCCTATCATGTGCCCTTCAACACCACCACTTTTGTCGATACCGCCATTGAAGAGGTGGTGCAGACCCTGCTCATTGCTGTACTGCTGGTGTTTATTACCATCTTCGTCTTTTTGCAGGATTGGCGAGCGACCCTGATTCCGGCCCTGACCATTCCGGTGTCGTTGATCGGCACCTTTGCCGTCATGGCCGCTCTCGGTATCGGCATCAACTTGGTATCGCTGTTCGGTATCGTGCTGGCTATCGGCATCGTGGTCGACGATGCGATTGTGGTGGTGGAAAACGCTGTCCGTAACATCAACGAGCTGGGCTTATCGGCCCGCGAGGCGACCATCCGCGCCATGCATGAAGTCACAGGGCCGGTTATCGCCACCACTCTGGTTATGCTGGCGGTGTTTGTGCCCACGGCCTTTCTCGGAGGCATCACCGGTCAGCTCTACCGTCAATTTGCGCTAACGATTTCTGCCGCTACCGTGTTCAGTTCTATTAATGCTCTGACCCTCAGTCCGGCCCTTTGCGCTCTGGTGCTGCGGCCCACCCGGGTCAGTAATAAAGGGTTTTTCCGCCTCTTCAACAACTCTTTTGACTATACGCGCAACATCTACGCTCGGCTGCTGTCTGTGCTGATCCGCCGATCCGCTTTGACCTTGATCTGTTTCCTGATTTTGGCCGGGGGTGCCTTTTGGGGTTTTAGCCGCCTACCCACCGGTTTCGTGCCGGCCGAAGATCAGGGCTACGCTTTTGTCAGCATTCAGCTGCCCGACGCCGCTTCTGTGGAGCGCACCGCCGAGGTGGTCGAAGA
Organism: Desulfuromonadales bacterium; assembly: GCA_013619105.1. Taxonomy (GTDB): domain Bacteria; phylum Desulfobacterota; class Desulfuromonadia; order Desulfuromonadales; family Syntrophotaleaceae; genus Syntrophotalea_A. Next base: position 16,897 of record JABXKU010000018.1, on the reverse strand, counting down.
GATTAACCGTCGATTCGCCAAGATGGAGGGTGTTCGAGATTGGGTCTCCATTATTGGCTTCTCCCTCATCGACATGGCGCCAAGCTCCAATATGGCCACCGTATGGGTGGTTTTCGATCCCTGGCAGGAACGTTCCGCGCCTCATCTCAAGCAGGACGCCCTGGTCGGGCGCATGTGGCAGGAGTTTGCCGATATTCAGGAAGCGCGGATTTTTGCATTCGTTCCGCCTGCCATTCGCGGCCTCGGTTTTGCCGGTGGCTTTCTCATGGAATTGCAAGATCGCGGCGGAGCTGGTCTCGATACGTTGCAACAGGTAGCTGGCGGGGTGATTCAAGCCGCCAACGGTCAATCTCAGTTGCAGCGGGTCTACTCCACTTTTCGCGCTAATGTGCCACAGCTCTATGCCGATGTCGACCGCACTCAGGCCAAGACCCTCGATATTCCCTTGAATAATGTTTTCGACACCTTGCAGGCCTATCTCGGCTCGGTGTATGTCAATGATTTCAATAAGTTCGGTCGTACATATCAGGTCAAGGTGCAGGCTGATGCCGCCTTCCGTAGCAGCCCTGAGGACATTCGCAGGCTGGAAGTACGCAACAATCGCGGCCAGATGATCCCCTTGGGTAGCGTAGTGGATATCGACGAAGCCGTCGGGCCTCAGTTGGTCAAGCGCTACAATATGTATCCGTCGGCCACTATCAACGGTCGGGCAGGTCCGGGGAGCAGTTCCGGCGAGGCCCTGGCGCTCATGGAGCAATTGGCAGACAGCAATTTGCCCGCTTCTTTCGGTTATGAATGGACCGGCATGTCTTATCAGGAAAAGATCACCAGCAGTCAGACTCTGCTGATCTTCCTGCTGGCAGTCACCTTTGTCTATCTGGTACTCTGTGCCCAGTATGAAAGCTGGTCGAGCCCTCTGATGGTCATTCTGTCGGTGCCCCTGGCCCTGCTCGGCACCGTTGGCGCGGTCATGATTCGCGGCATGGATGTCAACGTCTACACCCAGATCGGCATCGTGCTGCTCATTGCCTTGGCCTCCAAGACCTCGATCCTGATCGTCGAATTTGCCAAGTCCAAGCGCGAAGCCGGGGAGGGGATCGTCGAAGCCTCCACAGGTGCCGCTGCGCTGCGCTTTCGGCCGGTACTGATGACCGCCTTCACCTTCATCCTCGGAGTGGCCCCCTTGGTGGTCGCCAGCGGCGCCGGTTCCGCCAGTCGCCAGGCCCTTGGCACCGCCGTGTTCGGCGGCATGATTGCCGCCACCCTGTTGTTGTTGATCTTCGTGCCGGTCTTTTACGTAGTGATTCAGAGGGCCAGCGAAAACCTCCGTGCCCGCTGGAAAGGGCAAAAGCCCTGATGTTGCAAAAGGAGATTCGCTGATGGCCCGCAAAACTAAAGCCGAAGCCGAACAGACACGGCTCGATATTCTCAACGCTGCCCTGGAACTGTTTCACGAGCGGGGCTTTTCCCGCACTACCCTGGATCAGATCGCTCGTAAGGCCGGGGTGACCCGGGGCGCCATCTACTGGCACTTCAAGGACAAAGTCGATCTGTTTATCGGGCTTAAGGAAGAGATCGAGGGGTCAGCCGGTATCCGCTTGGAGGATCTTCTACAACTGCCCGTCGATTTCCTGGCCGATATCCAGGACGGGCTGCTGCGCTATTTTCGTCAGCTGGAACAGGATCAGCGTTTTCGAAATTATTTCGAAACGGTTTTTTTCCGTACCGAATTCACCGATGAATTGCTACCAGTAAAGGAGCAGTACCAGAACAAGCTTCGTCGCCGCCAGCAAAAGGACGAGGATGATCTGCGGCGGCTGCAGAAAGCGGGTCAGGTGCGCGCCGATGTTGACTGCACCCAGGCTGCCCTGGCTCTGCGCGCCTTGATGGTCGGCCTGCTGCATACCTGGCTGATGGACAGTGAGGCCTTTTCTCTTACTGAACAGGGCGGTACTCTGATTGGCGATTTTTTGAAAAGTCTGCAGCCCTGAATCGAAACAGGATAGAGTTCCAGTCCCAAGCTCAAGACAAATAAAAACCCCCGCTGTATTACACAGGCGGGGGTTTCTTTGTCTTATGTTTCATCTACAGATCATCTGCTAACTATCTTTAACTACTGGGGATGCTTTCTTTTGGCCGTAGGAAATATGATGGATTTAGGTGGCAGTTCAATTAAAAAGTCCAGCGCCCTAAAAAGAGAACGCTGGACTGGGTGGGTGTGGTGTTTTTGTTAAAATTTCTTTAGAGCCTGAACATTCCTGAAATCTGGTTAGCCAGACGGATTGCAATAATATTACATGCTTCCATTTTGTCCATTCGAGTTTGTTTTGCTTTAACCATGACGCGCGTCCGATATTCCTGGCGAGAGCGTTCGATGTTCCGAGTGGTTTGCAGGGTGGTGCTAGCGCCATCTTGCATTTGGGCTACCTGGGTGCCAGTCACTCCCCCTTCAACGGCCTCTTTAATCTGTACATCACACAGGCCAAAGTATTCATCAATATGGAAGAAGCCACCCACCAAGGCCTCGCCTCCGGCAACTGCAGCACCGGTGATAAGGCCAGCGCCTAGGCCTCCGCGGAAGGTGCTGCCGGTGAGGCCAGCAATCGTTGCGCCGAGAGCGCCGCCGCCAAATCCTCCGGCCAGGATGGCTTCAGGATCCATGCCCTCCTTCGATTCCCCCATGTACAGTAAATTCGCCTGCACATGATAGGTGGCTTCCCTGGCCTTGCGAGTGACAGTGTAGCCCATAGTCTCCAAGCGTGTTTTAAGTAGATTGCTAAAGTCAATGTCCTGAAAGTCGCTAGTATTGGCGACCCTTACAAAGATAGTCGGCTCTTCGGTCAGAACTTCAGCGTCTAGAAATATGGTGTCCGACATCTTGGCTACGACCTTAAGATCTTTGGATTTTATGGCGCGAACTCCGGATGAACAACCAGATAGTACGATTGCCATTAAAATAACCAGTGCTACAGCGAATTCTTTAAAATGCATTTTTTTCAAAAATCTTTCCTCCTCAAATAAGGGTAGTTACCCAATTAAAAAGCCACCTCTATGGCGGCTTATATTTAAAAATGAATTCAATGTGTACAAAAGGGTACTGGCCTACTCCATTTCTCAGACTCTCTAAGCTAGGGTGGTAAGCTAGCCTTACCAAATAGGTTGCTTTGCGAGAGGGGCCAAGCAGATTACCAAAACCTCTTAAAGTATTCAACTAGCTATCTAGATTTTATTAACTTGTGGTTGTTTATTGATTTCTTTTTATTTTACAGTGTGTTGTGTGTTTTATTGCGAAATAAAAATTGCGTATCTTGCAATATATTTCTTTCTAACTGTGTTTCATGTTTGTAATGCCATAATTTTCGTCAAGTTGGATCAAGGATTTAGTCAGAGTGTGGGAGGTCAGGAACGTCTTGGGCTGTAGTCTTTGATTGAATTGATCTCCAATGCGTAGGTGCATTAACCCAGTGGAAACGCAAGTTGTGGACAAATAAAAGGCCTTCCCTCTTTACTTAATGGGAAAGCCTTTTGTTTGTCGTGATCTGCCGTTATGAAAGCTATCTGATCTCAATCTTCGTGTTTCTGCCAGCTCTCGTCGGGGTCAAAATCGATCATGGACAGAGCCTCATCGTCGGTATCCTCTCCCAGGTCCTTTTCATAAATCACCCCTTCTTGATTGACGATAAAGGTCATGATCCCCGAAGCCTCGTACTTGGCGGGGTAAGCGACCAGGGCGAAGCCGAGCACCATCCTTCCCCCGGCCACGTAGTTAAAAGCACCTCCGTTGGCATGGGTACCTTGGGCCTTGAGAATCTTGAAAAAATAGCCGTGGAAGGGTTCCGGTGGGTCCTCATCCAGACCGCCCGTATAGCCTTCTTCGCTGGCCCGTGCGATCAACGGCCCAAAGGGGCTCTCCTGCTCAACTTCCGTCACCGGCCAATAGAGACCGTCTTTCTGACCTTCGCTGCTTGTCAATTGCTGAGCAAATGTCGGGTTGTCTCCGCTATGTTTTCTGCTGGCATAGTCTCGTTGAGCTGTTGTATAGGCCCGCATCACCTCCATGGTATGCAGCTCGTTGCGACCGATTCGCCGGCTGAGAATTTCTTCCCGCCCCGCCCCAGTATCGAAAGCCCAGGCGTCACGGTGACGCCGAATGGGAATCGGAAAGGGATAATCCTTGTTGCCGAGGAGAAGCACTGCCAGTTCTTCCTCTTTCTGCTCAAGGCGGTGCCTCTCGCCAAAAACTTCTAAAAAACGCGCTCGGCTGTTCCGGTCAGCCACCGGGTCGCCGGAAGAGATCAGGTCCTGCGCCTCGGGGCCGAGGATCGTCAGTAAAACGCTATCGTCGTCGTTTTGCACCGCCCCGACCAGGGCGGCTACTGCCTGCTGCGGCGAGGCGAAGCCCTGCTGGTCCGCCGGTTTCTGGTTCGGCATATGGCAGCCGGCCAGGGCGGTGATCAGTGCCGCTGCCCCGAGAAACCAGCGCAGCATCTTCTGTCTATGTTCTTTCGGCAACCTCATGGGTGTCCCTTTCACTGGTGTTTTATTTTGCGGGCTTAACGTCTGCTGCGATCCCGGTAATTAGGCGTGCTGCCTCTCGTATCGCGATTGCTACGGGTATTTCCGGGTCGGCCTTGCACGCTGCTGCGACCTCGTTCACTTGATCGACGCTCTTTGATGCCCTGATCGACTCGGTTAAATGCATTGTCACGCTGTTGGCGTTTTACCCGTTGTTGGGGCGCTGACTGCTCGACCCGTTGCTTGGGTGCTACTCGCTTAACCTGTCGCTTGGGGGTTGCCCGCTCAACCCGTCGTTGTTTCGACTGAGTCCGCACGGCCGGTTGCTGCGTCGTGCGCTTTCTTTCAACTCTCACCTTTTGCGGCTGTTTGGCTTTGTTTCGAGTTACCTTCGGTTGGCTGCGGTCAATCCGCCGTTGCTGCCGAGTTTCAGTAGTGATTTTATCCCGTTGTTGCCTGTCCTGCTCAATTTGGGTCCGTATCGACCGGTTGGCTTCAGTTTGGGTTCGTTTTTGCCGATTGCGCTCAGTAACTTTAGACCTCTGCCGTTGCGTGTCAAGCCGCTGCCGAGTTTGAGTCGTTCCCTCGACGCGGTGGCGATCAATCCTCTGGCGATCCAGTCGATTACGGTCGATGCTGCGACCATTACGATTCAGTTCTTGACGCTGCGGAAAACCTCGGGTGTCCCGGCGGTACTGAACAGCGCGGGGGGCCTGGCCGTATTTGCGTGCGGTGCGGTTATCGCGATAGGCGACCCCGCGCCGGTGCACCGGCGCGTGCTGCCAGCGACCGGGACGGGCGTGCCAACGGTCATGGCGAACATAGCGCGGCCGTTTATGCACATCGATGTGAACATAATGCTGGTGCCAGTTGAAATAGCTCCAATTGCCGAAGTTGAAACTGAAATAGAAGCCCGGCCAGTAACCGATACCCAAGCCGATGCTTGCCCCAGGCGGTCCCCAGTGCCAAGGTGAATAGGCTGGGTACCACCAGCGGCCATAGATGGTGTAGGGATCATAATACGGTACATAGATGATGCGGGGGTCTGCTGGTTGAATGATGATGGTCTCTTTTTCGACCACCACCGTCTGCCGGTTGTTGCTGGCCAAGTTGCCCTGGGCGCGAGCGGCGGCCCGTAGTTCCTGAACCGTGTCCATGACTTGCGCTTCTTGAGCCAGAAAGGCGTTACCCAGGTTGGTGGTTTCGCTGATTCGCTCGCTCATCAGGGCCAGAATATCCGGAAAATGACAAATCGCCTTGACGCTCGGCTCCCAGTACTCCGCCGCCAGGGCCTCATCAAGGGCTTCGTCCTGCAAGTGTGAGTTTTTGTTGCGCCAGCGGTCGGCTTCTATCACCTCGATGGGATAAGTTGACGCCATCAAAATCTGCGACAACAGCGTATCGGGATACAGGGCGATAGGCGCCAGCATCTGGGCCAGTTCCTCGCGGCTGTAGGTAGCGGACGCTTCCACCGTTTCGTCGTCCTGCGCCTTAACTTGAGTCGGTAACAAGGCAAAGCCGAAAACAAGCAAACACGTGATGAACAGTCCAATGGCAAATTGATAGATGGTTGCTGCCTTCATGACGACCTCCTAAAAGCCGGTACGGCGTGGCCCGGTCTTGCTTTAAGTATGAACCTGCCGGGTGATTGAGGCAAAACATCAGCCTTGCCGTTCTTGTGTTTAGGACGGACTATTGGCGGGAAGGTTTACGCTGGGGGTTAAATTTCCCCCTTTTGCGCATCAGAGAGGTTGGCCAAATAGTCAATGCTTGTGGGTGTTCTCAACCTTGACCAGCCGTGTTGTCTCCTGTACATTGGCTGCCGTTTAATTAGGTGGTGTTTGTTGGAATGGGTGTGCAGGGGAAGAACGAATAGTAGGGTTATTGCACGGAAAGTTCTGACCCTCAGGCCTGTGCTACATAAAAAAAGATGGGTCATGACTAGTTTAGAGGTTGATTTCGCAAAATACTAAGGATCAAACGACATAGATCCCAGCCTCTATGATTGAATCTAAACTCACATTCTTTTAGATGCAAGTTGAAGGTGTTTGGTGACATACCACGGAAGCGAACGAGCCGTGTTTTTGCGTGGCCCCAAAAGCCTTCAATTCCGTTAATATGGTTACGACCTTTGGCAAATTCATCCTTGCCATGATCAACACGAAGGTGCTTTCCATAACCAACATCGACCAGGCCGTTATAGCCACGCCAGCCGTCGGAGTAGATAATGCTTTCAAGCTCTACCTTGCCGCGTATAACCGCTTGTAATGTGGCTTTGGAGCAATCTGGAACGATCTCTGTATAGACATGTCCGTTCCTTTGAAAGATGCCAAATACGATCGTTTTACCGCCTGCACCACGGCCTCTTTTGCCCTTGACGCGACGTGCACCGAAGAACGATTCGTCAACTTCGATTTCTCCTGAATAAGGAGATTGAGTATTGCAATACTCAGCCAGACGTTGCCTGGTTTTTGTTAGATAGCGATTGACTGTATTGCGATTCAAGCCAGTCAAGTTAGCGATCTGGGATGCCTCAAGACCTGCGGCAAACAAGCGGACAAGTTGCTGAAATTTACGTTCAGAAATGTGCGCCCTTTTTGCGTACTTGTTTTTCATAGTCATGACAATAGCTTAGCACCTCTCAAGCATAGCTAAACTAGTCATGACCCAAAAAGATTTTTCCGAAAAACTTGCAATCTGGCAAGCCAGACTCCGCTGGCCCGTATACGGATAGCGGCAGCGTGTAAACTCTGCCATCCGGTTACTTCATTTCAATGAAGGAGAACAATCATGGTCCGACTGCTGACAACCCTTTTGTTGCTCGTCTTCCTCTCCACCCCCGTATGCGCCCTGGAAAAATCTGGGGTCGTGGTGGAGACCCTGGCCAAGGGCAGCGCCAGCTGGGAGGGATCCTCGCTGCCGGCTTATCCTCAGGGCCAACCGCAAGTGACTATCCTGCGCATTAGCATCCCCCCCGGCACGACGCTGCCGATGCACAAGCACTCTGTGATCAATGCTGGGGTGCTGATCAGCGGCGCCCTGACCGTCATCACCGAAAAAAACCAGACCCTGCGGCTTAAGGCTGGAGACTCGATCATCGAAGTGGTGGACAAGTGGCACTACGGCAGGAACGAAGGGACAGAAACGGCGGACATCATCGTTTTTTACGCGGGCACCGCCGAATTGCCGCTCACGGTAAAACGTGGATCGGAGTGATCTGGCGCCGCAGGAGTAAAACGAGGAGAATCATGCAGTGATGGTGCTAGGTTTCAATCTTGCACGCCAGTGACGCCACTGACTCGTACGAACATCTGCCGGTCTAGTATAAAGCCATGTAGCAAGTTCCTATAAATCACCAGCCAGCCGACATGGATACCGGGTGGCAACGGGCAAGCTGACAGATGGAGATTAATAACAGCCCCATTACCCTCGCCTGTTTCTGTCGAAGGGTAACAGCGTAAATTTAATAGCCTAAGGTGAGAAAAGGAATCGCGGAATCGATGGAAGGTAATATCGACCTGTTCAGACAGATCATTCATTACTCATTTCACCTGTTGCTGCCGTTTGTTTTTGCAAAGCTATTCTGGAAGGAACATTGGTGGAAGGCCGGGTTCATTATGGTGGGTACAATGCTTCTAGATTTGGACCACCTTATGGCTGATCCTATTTTTGACCCCAGTCGTTGCAGCATCGGGTTTCACCCCCTCCACACCCTGTGGGCGGGGATTATTTATTATGCTCTTCTGGCCGTTCCTTCCTGGAAATGGCGTGCGGTCTCTGTGGGATGTCTGTGGCATCTATGTACGGATTTCATTGATTGTTTTCTTGGTGGGTTATAGCCCTAACCACTTTTAGACGAAAGCGACTCAAGGTCAGAAATAAACCACTATGCAACCTAAACAATCGAAAGATAATTGAGGGGGCAGACCCACGCATGTGACAAACACAAATGCGTAGATCTGCTCCCTCGTTAGTTATTGGGTCGTATGCACGAACAACCTGAGGTTGAAAAGGGCAGCGAAGAGAGAGAGAATGCTTGCTCCTTAGGGTTGGACCAAGCCAATATGTTGAAAGCGCATGACTTTGCATCCCAAAAGACCCTTAAAAACGGCTTATAGGCACATTTTATCGGACTGGTAATGAGAGGGGCACTTGGCAAGAGTGAATCATCATCACATACCGGTTTGCATCCGGCATCTAACAGTTAAGGAATGGAGTGAAGCCACCTCGACCGAACTGGGGGTGTGGTTGGGGTGTGATATGCGAAATATATTGGAGGGGGATAGTGTAGCCACTTCAAAATGACATGGCCGACTAAGACAAATTAATCGCTAAAGCAAAAGAGATTAAGGACAAATCTCAAGAGGATGCGGCATTGGCTGATCGCTTGGCTAAGGATCCCGGAGAGGTGATTTGTGGAGAAGTTTTAAACCCGCAGGTGATAGCTAGCTCCGGTGAAGCAAGCCCCAGCAGAAGTTGCACCTGTCTGCCTGGTTTCTCTTGCGGGACAGGGTGTCAGGGGTTAGAGGGGACGCTTTCGGGGAGCTATGGCTGCGAAAGTGGCAATCCTATTTAAAACCATTTGGCGTTGCGCCACAGGGAAAAAAAAGGGAGACCTCCATGACTTAGTCAAACGGGCAAGTCGGTCGTTGACTAATATTTGATGCGAAGTAATTTTCAAGACAAGACCTTTGCGCAGAGAGTATCCGGGGGCCTTTCTGGGGTTAACAACTTGCACCAGATAGGCGTCTTTGCCGACGTTCATCCGGAAAGGTGCGAGGGTTTGAGGCACCATGTTGCATGCTGGGCTGGAAGGGGGTTGCGGGTGGTGAACTGTCTACGTCTTTGGTTTATTTCCGGAGCGTGTTTCTTGCTGATATGTTGTGGCGGTGGTGGTGGCGGAGACGATGCTGTGACCCTGCCCGAATCACGCAGTTTCTACCTGGGATTCACTCCGTTTCCCCATGCCCTTACCCTTGAGGCGGTCGAGGCCGCTTATGATGCGATCTCTCTCGATGCTGATATGGTGGTTCAGCACTTTGATGACGGCGTGCCGTGGCAGGAGGCGCTGGACAATGTCAATAACGCCACAACGTACCGTAATACCTATGCCACCGATTTTCTAAACGACCTGGATTTCAAGCTTCAGCACAATCCGGCAGGCCACGTTCTCTATCTTGCCGTGACGCCGCTGAGCCCATTGCGTGAAGGGTTGTCACTGCACCGTGGCGCTGGTGCCAATGAAGCGCTGACATCGCCTTGGGATGCCTATGCACTAGACCATCCCGATGTGATCAAGGCCTACACCCAGCATTGCCTGAATATGATCGATCATTTCGATCCCGATTATTTTGCCTATGCCATCGAGGCCAACATGCTGGCTGTGTACGACAGGCTAAACGGCACCAATAAATGGGCGCAATTCTTAAATTTGGTCCAACAAGTTTATCCCGCCATCAAGGCAAGCCATCCCGACTTGCCTTTATTCATTTCCTTACAAATTGGCTTCTTCCACGCCGATATCAGCGGGCAAACCGCTGCCATCGAGCAGATACTGCCTTATACGGACTGCCTGGCCGTCAGCGCCTACCCCTACACCGTCTTTCCGGACCCGGCCGATCTGCCGGTCGACTATTTTTCGAGATTGACCGACCTGGCGCCAGCTAAGCCGGTAGTGGTCGCCGAGACCGCATGGCCGGCCGAGGATGTTGAGGATGTGAATAATCCGGGGACCATTGTCGCTGCGGAAGACCCGCAGCGACAGCAGCAATACATTCGGCTTTTGCTTGACGAAATGGACAGACTGAACGGCAGGTTCCTGGTTCTATTCTTTACTCGCGACTACGACGAGTTTTGGGAAAGCGAGCTGCAATATTATCCCAACGCCCAGTTGATCCGCACCTGGCGCGACACCGGGCTGTATGACGGGGCGGGGAATCTCCGCCCCGCGCTCGATACCTGGCGTGCGGCGCTGGAGCGTCCGACATTCTGATTAACTTCGGCCATTCGCAACTTAGGTAGCAAAAAGGGGTGCCTGGGGGGGGCTATCTCCCCAACCCGCACGTTTAAGTTTTGCCTGCCCCCAGGGAACAGAGGATTGAATATAACTCCGAGGAAGAGCTTGACCGGGGACACGCAAATGGCTATTTTAGGTAGATAAAGTCAATCAAGATAATCGACCTTCAGCTTGAGATAGATTTTAATTAAAGGGACGATAAGCCCAGTTTTTTGGGATTGGAGTCCCAGATAAAGATCGGGTCAATTTTAAGAATATTTCAACACTGGTGGGGCAATGAAAAAGCCCTTACGGTAACGGTGAGGGCTTTTTTTAAAATAGGTCAGTAATTTCAACTGTCTAGTGACGGCCAGCAGAGAGGTCCTTACTTTAGGGCATTAATTGCGACTCCAACACATCGTCAAATCACTGGGGTCAACATGGATGCTACGGGGGCTCAGTAGTTGAGTTTCACCTTGAAATAAGGCCTTTATACTCCAAAGGTATCGGACCATACACTTAATGTTAGGCCTGTAATTCGGCTTATGTTGCAGACCTGACAAAACTTTATCATGAGCCAAAATAATTAGGGGAAAAATGAAAAATCGTATATTAGGAATTCTGTTGGCTGTTTGCTTTCTGATGCCAGTATCCGTTTATGCCGGGACAAATTTGACGGATAAGTATTCAGACGCTGAACTGATTAAGATCATAAGGGATGATGGATACAGTGCCGTTACAAAACTTAAAGACGGAGTTCTTCGTATAAAAATTGAAGGCAGAACGTTCGTTTTGTTTAATAAGAGTGACGGCGATCTTCAGGGTTATTACGCCATCCAAGGGGTAAATATCTCGTACGAGGAAATCAACGAATGGAATAGAACAAAGCGTCTTTCTCGCGCATATTTAGATTCCGATCGTGATCCAGTAATTGAATCCGACTTATTGGCAAACGGGGGGATAACGGTAAAACATGTCACTGAATTTTTCCGTTTGTTTGTAGTTTCAGTGGATTCATTTAGATCATTTATTTCTGAGAACAACAACAATTAAGCCTTAAAAGCAAACGCACTCGGACTGTTAAGAAGTACATGGTGGGGTCAGATCTACGCAATTGCGTAGGCCTGGCCCCTTTGTGCGTTCTGCGTTCTGCGGCCTGTGCATGGGCAACCGTGCCCCGAATGGTATCCGGAGCTGGCAAGGTTCCGGCATTCGGACAGCCGAAGGGTCGTCGGGCAGTTTCAACACCTTAGTGCCTTATTGTGGTCTCTGGGTTCTGATGGTCTGGTCGATTCAATTCGGCACTTATTATTCGGTAACGCTCTTGCTCGCCCTTCCTGCAGCGGCCTTTCTGGTGCGCATCTTCATCCTGTTTCATGACTGTGTTCAGGGCTCATTTTTCCGCCGCAAGGGCGCCAATACCTTTTTCGGTTATCTGCTCGGCTTGCTGGTGTTCCCCCCCCCTTTGAAGACTAGCGTTTCAGTCACCTACGGCATCATGTAACTTACGCCGATCTCGATGCGCGGGGTTTCGGTGATGTCTGGACCATGGCCCTGAAAGAGTATCAGGACTCCCCCAAGCGGACCCGCCTGCTGTACCGGCTCTACCGCAACCCACTGGTGTTGTTCGGACTGGGGTCGCTGTTCATTTTCCCCTTAAGTAATCGGCTGCCGACGCGCCGGACCAAACGTAAGGAGTATATGGGCATGCTCTTTACTAACCTACTCCTTGTCGCCGTCTTTGTGGTGGCCTCACTGGTTGTCGGCTGGTGGGCTTATCTGTTGATACAGGTGCCGGTCCTGTTGTTTTCCGGGGCAGCGGGAATTTGGCTGTTTTATGTGCAGCACCAGTTCGAGGGCGGCTATTTGGCCCGTAAGAGCGACGGGGTGCCGCTACGCGCCGCGATGGAGGGCAGCTCGTTTTATAGGTTGCCGGCCGTTTTTCGCGGGTTTTCCGGCAATAGCGGCTTTCACCATATTCACCACCTGAGTCCGCGAATTCCAAATTACCTGCTGGTGAAATGTTTCGAAGCCGTGCCGGTACTGCAAGCGAAAGCGCCGCTGATATTTGTAAAAAGTCTTTCTTGTGCCAAGCTAAAGTTATGGGATGAGGGGCGGCAGCAAATGATAGGCTTTCCTTGAGGTGTTGCTGGGGGAGGATGCTCGTTGCACTTAAACCGATTATTCCCCTCTTGTGTCCTCCCCCATTTCATCTGAACCAATGATTTTGCAACGATTATCCGGGTCATTCTTTGTTCACCGCTTACGCTAGGAGGCTTTATGCGACTCAACGTCCCTGCTTTTGCTGTTGCCATTGCGCTGGTCTGGGCCGGCGCGATCTTTCTTGTCGGTGCCGCAAACCTGATCTGGCCTCCTTACGGTCAGGCTTTTCTGGTTCTCGCCGCTTCTATCTACCCCGGCTATCATGCCGACCTTACTTTCGGATCGGTCATTATCGGAACCCTTTACGGATTGGTGGACGCCGGCATTGGCGGTTTGGTTTTTGGCTGGCTCTACAATTTTCTGGTGCGCCAATTCTCCAATACGCAAGCTTGATAAAATGATCGTACAGAAGATTGATCATTAACAAATTTCTTTGTAACCAGACCTGGCCCATCCGAAAGGAACAATATATGGACACCTTCGATGCCATCTATCCGCGCCGGGCCATCAAACACTTTGACTCCACCCACCGCTTCACCCCGGCAGAAGAGACCAAACTGTTGGAGGCCGCGATTCAGGCACCCGCCAGGTTTAATATCCAAAACTGGCGCTTTGTCATCGTGCGTGACCCGGCACTGCTTCGGGAGATCCGCACCGAGTACGGCAATGACCGGGCGCCGATGACCGATGCCTCGTTGTTAATCATCATGACCGCTGATGTGAAAGCTTGGCAAAAAGACCAAGGAGGTGTGGCCCAAGCCCGGTCAGTTGCCCTTAAGTGAGTTGGTTGTGGAAAACTCATTTTAAACAACTATATAGCCTTGCTTAAGCCTCCCAAAGCCAAAACGATATACATCGTAGACGGTTGCAGCTTAATTAAAACTATGAGACAGTATGTTTAATGAATAACAAAGGGAGGTCTTGATGCTATTTTTTGGCGTTGTAAATGAGTGGGAAAGACATGCTTTATTTTTCTTAGGCAAATTGACGAAAATGGTCAAGCCGGGTCTGTATTTCTATATACCGTTTCTGCACAAAGTTCTGTTCAAAATTGACATGAGAATTATTACCTATAATGTTCCCCAGCAAAGTGGATTGACCAAGGACAATATCCCCGTTGAGGTGGATGCGATCGTATTTTACCAGGTCAAGGATTCGAAAGCAGCTATCTTGAATGTGGATAATTATCATGCAGCGACACAGTTGGGTGCTTGCTCGGCAATTCGAGATATGGTGGGTAAGTCCACACTCGACGATCTTCTTTCCGAAAGAGAGAAAATCGGGGAACTACTGCGATCACACATCGAGACATTTGCAGAAAGGTGGGGTGTCACGGTGATCTCGGTAGAGATCAAAGATGTTATTGTAGCCAAAGAACTTGAGGATGCTATTTCCAGAGAGGCTGCAGCAGAACGCGAGAAACGAGCTCGGGTCAAGCTTGCAGAAGCCGAAAATCTCGCTGCAAAGTCGATGATTGACGCAGCAAAGCAATACCAAAGCAATGATATCGCCTTGCAGCTTCGCTCGATGAATATGTTGTATGAGATGTGTATGGAAGGTAAATCCACCATGGTCTTTGTTCCAACCCACATGTCGAATAACGCCCTGCCTGGAATTATCGGCGTGCGCAGCATTGACAACTTGTTGGAATCTAGGCAGCAGGATCAACCGGAATCAAAAGGGTCTGTTGAAGAGATAACCCGACCGGCGACTGGACTCGACAACGAATAGAGGTTTTGCGGCTTGCTCCCCTCCCTCTATTTTCTAGTGCCCTGCTTAGAAGACAAGAGTAACCAATCGCCTGGCTCAATCCCGGCCAGCAGCCCTTAAGTGCGTCGGGGGCAGAAAATTCTTTTTGAGGTGAATCCTGATGATTTCAGAGAAGATCAAGGTGCGGGTAACGGAGACTGACCAGATGGTCAGCGTCGAGGTGATTGAAAAGCGTTCTGATCGGATCAAGGTGTTGATCGGCGAAGGCGATCACAGTGTGCGCTGCGAACTGTTGCCGACCCCCAACGGCCGGGCTTATGCTGGCACAGTGATGGGACGGGAGCTTGTCTATGAATGCAGCCGCGAGCAGGTGCAGGAAGAGCTGGCCAGATTTGCAAAGACCTTTCGCCAGCACGGCCGGTAATTAAGGCAGGTCGTTATCCCGAAGTACTTGCAGATTAATGTAGGCAGGGACTTGCGAACTGTTTTACCGCGCCATAGAATTATAGATACGTCATGCGAAAAACCCGGCAGTCACAATCTGGCTCGTTACCGCGTGTTCTTCCTTGATCCAAGGCAGGTGCCTGTCGGCTGCAGACCGAACCCCGCAATTTGGAGACGAGCCATCGCAAAAGCGCTATGGATGGCACTCTTTTTGGCAATGTTTGCACTGACCGGTTGCAGCAGCAAGGGTGGTAGCGCAGGGTTAGGAGCCCTGGGAGGTGCCGCTATCGGCGCCGGTAGCTACGAGTACCATATGAAGCGTCAAGAAGACCGGGTCGAACAGGATTTCAAGGACGGTAAGATTACTCAATCTGAATATGACATCCGCAAGGATCAAATTGAGAGGGATTCCGTGTTCAGATAAGGGAGCCCGGCCCCTGTTTGCTCGGCATATCGACTGATTGCAGAAACCCTCTTCGGAGGGTTTCTTGCGTTCCGGCTGCTTGGTCGAAGCATCAACAGATGCGCGGCAACTGCTCGCCGGACAGCATCTCTACCGCCCGCCGGCCACCGACCAGGGTTTCCAGCTCCACTCGGCCGTCGCCGCTGGCGCTCACCTCGCCGATGATGGCTGCCTCGCGACCTAAAGGATGGCTCCGCATCTGTTCCAGCACCCGCTCTGCCGCTTCGGCAGTAACCACTACCAGTACCTTGCCCTCGTTGGCGACATACAGTGGATCGAGACCGAGCAGGGCGCAGACGCCTCGCACCGGCCCCTTGAGAGGCAAGGCCGCTTCGTCGAGAGAGAGAGACACCTGCGATTGCAGGGCAATTTCCTTAAGGGTGGTGGCCACCCCGCCACGGGTGGGGTCGCGCAGCACGTGAATCGCCTCGGTTTCCTCGGCGAGCAGCTCGGCCACCAGGCCATTGAGGGCGGCGCAGTCGCTCTTAATCTCCGTATCCAGTTCCAGACCTTCCCGCCTGGCCATGACCGCAATGCCGTGATCGCCAATGCTGCCGTTGATGAGGATCTTATCCCCCACTCGGGCATTTGCGCCGCTGATATTCAGGCCGGGGCGCACCTGCCCGATGCCGGAGGTGTTGATAAAGATGCGGTCAGCTTTACCTCGGGGAACCACTTTGGTGTCGCCGGTGACGATGGTCACTCCGGCTTGGTCAGCGGCCTGGCGCATGGCGGTGAGAATCTCGCTCAGCTCGCTGCGGCTGAAACCTTCTTCTAAAATCAGGCCGACGCTAATGGCCAGTGGTTGCGCACCGACCATGGCCAGATCGTTGACCGTGCCGTTGATGGCTAGATCCCCGATATTGCCGCCGGGGAAGAAGATCGGATCGACCACGTAGGAGTCGGTAGTAAAGGCCAACTGCCCACCGCTGTGATCGAGCAGGGCTGAGTCGTTCTGCCCGGCAAGGGGAACGCCGGAGAGGGTGGGGATGATTAGTTGGTCTAGCAGTTGGTGGGAGAGTTTGCCGCCGCTGCCGTGGCCGAGAAGGATGAGGTCTTTGTCCACTGGGTGCTCCTGTATAGATCGTAGGGTTTTATTTTCCAGGATGGTTTAATGATACCTGAAAAATAGTTGTTGTTTAAACTGCAAGGTCGCGGGGTTGCGTCCCCGCCCGACGCCCTACTCTTTTTACACGCCAAAAAAGAGTAGGCAGAAAAAGGCGCCCCACCTCCTTGCCCTGCGGGTACCCTGCGCTGCGCAGACGTTTTACGGGCGGGGAAAAACTCGCTGCGCTCAAACATTCCCCCGGCTGATCGTAAAACGTCCACTTCGCTTCGGCAGCGTCACAGGGGGAGGGAAGGCTTTTGACCCAAAACCCCTGTGAGTGCCGCCGAACGCAGGGATTTTCATCCGGAAGAGAAAGACGTCTGAGCGAAGCGAATCTCGTCTTTCCCGGATTATAATCCCGAAGAGAGGGAACCCGCCGCAGGCGGGCCAACGGGGGGCGACCTTCTTTTGTTACTTTTCTAGGTCGTCAAGAAAAGTGACGCGCCTGGCCGGGCAAGACCGGCCGATTGATAGATTTGCTTGTTGGCTTATTTATAGG